>DASVMY010000061.1:0-44307 GCA_036384135.1 Caulobacteraceae bacterium
CCCGAGGCGCCCTGCCCTGCCGCGCCCCTGGAGGCCGCCGGCGGCGACGGTGACCCCGCCAGGGCGTGGCCGATCGTTGGGAAGGCGATGTAGACACCGGTAACCGACAGCGCGAACAGAGGGACGCAGATCCAGAACCCGCCCATGTGGTGCAGGTTGCTGAAGATGTTCGGTCCCCGCCGCCAGCCGAGGCCAGCGAAGAACACCCCCCTGGGCCACCAGAGCCACAGTCCCGTCAAGCATGAGGCGGCCATGGCCAACCCCAGCCAACCGACCACCGGCCTGCCGTTCACGGGCAGCAGCAGGTTGCCGTGCAGCCGATGGACGGCCCCCACAGCGCTGGCCCTGGGATCGCCCACATCCAGCAACTTGCCCGTGGCCGGGTCCAGCCAGGCGGTGAGACTGCGCGGCGGTCGGCCCGAGGCGCCGGCGGCCACCCGCCCGTTCACCACCACCGGATCGCCGGGACTGTGGGGATAGCGCACCTGGTTGGCCGTGGCGCGATCACCGAAGGCGGCCTGGCCGCTAGCCAGATAGGCGGAGGCGCCAAGCCTGGCGGCGTCGTTCCGGGCGACGTAGTGGCCGGCGTTCAGGAGCCGGTCCAGCTGCACGTCCCAGACCAGGGCCGAGCCGCTCAGCCCCAGCGGCGCCAGGACGATCAGCAGCCCCGCCCCGATCCACAGGTGCACGTCCAGCCACAGCCGCCGCCAGCTTCCCGCTTTCACCGCCGCCATACGCCAAACTCCGTTGCTGGTGGCGGCAGGCGTAATGCGGATGCGAGTGAGTTGCAAGAAGGCCGAGCCGGCTCGCGGCGCTGTGTCGACAGCCCTCCTTCGCCAAGGCTTCGCAGGGCATCCTGCTTCGAATGATAGGGCAGGACCTGTCCTGCGAAGCCCCTTGGGGCGAAGCAGGATGGTGGGCGGCGAGGGGTTCGAACCCCCGACCTCCTGGGTGTAAACCAGGCGCTCTAACCAGCTGAGCTAGCCGCCCCCGCTGGGTTCTTATCCGTCGCTGGGCCGAACGAAAAGGGCGGCCGCTTGGGAAAGCGGCCGCCCATGGTCGTTCCGACCTCTGATCGGCGCCTTAGTTCAGCGCGCCTTTGAGACCTTCGCCGACGCGGAACCGCGCCGTCTTGGAAGCGGGACGCTTCACGGTCTCGCCGGTGCGCGGATTGCGCGCCGAACCAGCCGCGCGGTTTACCGGCACGAAGCTGCCGAAGCCAACCAGACGAACCTCCTGTCCCGCCTTCAGAGAAGTGGTGACAGAGTCGATGAACGCTTCGAGAGCGTCCTTCGCCTGGGTCTTGTTGAGCCCCGCCTTCTCAGCGATCGCGGTGACGAGTTCAGCCTTGGTCATAAATGTCTCCCAGCCCTTAAGCGGCGACGCTCTGTAGCCGACGCCGCTTCGCTTGCAAGCGATTATGACGCGTCAGCAAACGCCGTCAAACGAAGGCGGCGCGGGAATGCCCCGCGCCGCCCAAGTTATCAACATTTAGTTGCGCCTAAGGCGACCTGAGGGGGGCTAGTGGGTGATCACCGGGTCCGCCTCGACTTCATCCGGCCCCGGCGGAACGTCCGGAGTGGCGTCCTCATCCCGCCATTCGATGGGAATCAGTGGGCCCGTCAGCGCCAGCGCCAGGGCCTGATCGGCCGTGGCGATGGGGATGATCTCCAGTTGCGACTTCACGTTGTCCGGCACCTCGGCCAGATCCTTCTCGTTCTCCGAGGGGATCAGCACGGTCTTGATGCCCGAGCGAAGAGCCGCCAGCAGCTTCTCCTTCAGGCCGCCGATGGGCAGCACCCGGCCCCGCAGGGTGATCTCGCCAGTCATGGCCAGGTCCTTGCGAATCGGGATTCCGGTCAGCACCGAGGTGATGGCCACCGCCATGGCGACGCCGGCGGACGGGCCGTCCTTGGGCGTGGCCCCTTCGGGCACGTGCAGGTGGACATCGGTCTTGTCGAACAGGGTCGGCTTGATGCCGAACTTGGTCGCCCGCGAACGAACGTAGCTGTTCGCCGCGGAGATCGATTCCTTCATCACCTCTTTCAGGTTGCCGGTAATGGACATGCGTCCCTTGCCCGGCATCCGCACCGCTTCGATGGTCAAGATGTCGCCGCCGAACTCGGTCCAGGCCAGGCCGGTGACGATACCGACCTGGTCTTCCTCGTCCGTGGCCCCGTAGTGGTACTTCTGGACCCCGGCGTACTTGTCCAGGCGGGCCTCGTCGATGGTCACCGAGATCAACTTTTCCTTGGCCATGTCCCGGATGGCCTTGCGCGCCAGATTGCCCAGTTCGCGCTCCAGCGACCGCACCCCGGCTTCGCGGGTGTAGTGGCGGATCAGGCCCTTGATCGCCTCGTCCGGCACGACCCACTCGCCTTCCTTAAGGCCGTGGTCCTTGGCCAGCTTGGGCAGCAGGTGCCGCTTGGCGATCTCCACCTTCTCATCCTCGGTGTAGCCGGGGATGCGGATGATCTCCATGCGGTCCAGCAAGGGCTGAGGCATGTTCAGGCTGTTGGCGGTGGTTACGAACATCACGTTGGACAGGTCGTAATCGACCTCCAGGTAGTGGTCGTTGAAGGTGGAGTTCTGTTCCGGATCCAGCACCTCCAGCAGGGCCGAGGAGGGATCGCCCCGCCAGTCGGCGCCCATCTTCTCGATCTCGTCGAGCAGGAAGAAGGTGTTGGTGGTCTTGGCCTTCTTCATCGACTGGATGACCTTGCCGGGCATTGAGCCGATGTAGGTGCGGCGGTGACCGCGGATCTCGGCCTCGTCGCGCACCCCGCCCAGGCTCAGGCGCACGAACTCGCGCCCCGTGGCCTTGGCGATGGAGCGGCCCAGCGAGGTCTTGCCGACACCCGGAGGACCCACCAGGCACAGGATGGGGCCTTTCAAGGTGCCGGTCCGGGCCTGCACGGCCAGGTACTCCAGGATCCGTTCCTTGACCTTCTCCAGGCCGTAGTGGTCCTCCTCGAGGATCTCCTCGGCCCGGACAACGTCAATGGGCTTGGACTTGGACTTGCCCCACGGGATCGACAGCAGCCAGTCCAGGTAGTTGCGCACCACGGTGCTTTCCGCGGACATCGGGCTCATGTTGCGGAGCTTCTTCATCTCCGCCTCGGCCTTGGTCCGGGCTTCCTTGGACAGCTTGGTCTTCTTGATCCGCTTTTCCAGCTCGATCAGTTCGTCGCGCGCGTCGTCCTGCTCGCCCAGCTCCCGCTGGATCGCCTTCATCTGTTCGTTCAGGTAATACTCGCGCTGGGTTTTCTCCATCTGGCGCTTCACGCGCGAGCGAATCTTCTTCTCCACCTGCAGGACGGAGATTTCGCCCTCCATCAGGGCGAAGACCTTCTCCAGGCGCTTCACGACATTGAAGATTTCCAAGAGTTGCTGGCGGTCGTTGATCTTCACCGCCAGGTGGGCGGCGATGTTGTCAGCCAGCTTGCCAGGCTCTGTGATCTGCGGGATCGCGGCCAGGGCCTCGGGCGGCACCTTCTTGTTCAGCTTCACATAGTTTTCGAACTGCTCGATCACCGCGCGCGACAGGGCTTCGGCCTCGTGGACCTCGCCGCCGTCTTCCTCGATGGCCGCAATGGAGGCCTCGTAAAATTCCTCGCGGGTGGTGAACTTCAGCACCGCGGCGCGGGACTTGCCCTCAACCAGGACCTTCACGGTGCCGTCGGGCAGCTTCAGCAGCTGCAGCACGGTGGCCAGCACGCCGACGTCGTAGATGTCCTCAGGGGCCGGATCGTCTTCGTCGCGGTCCTTCTGGGTGACCAGCAGGATCTGCTTGTCGCTCTTCATCACCTCTTCGAGGGCCTTCACCGATTTCTCGCGGCCGACGAACAGGGGCACTACCATGTGCGGGAAGACGACGATGTCCCGCAACGGCAGCACTGGCAGGGTCTTGATCTCGGACATGATGCTACTCTCCTGGCCGGCGCGCGGTCACAGCGGCGCGCCTGGCTTGTCTCGGGCCGCGGTCACCCGACGATGCGTCGAGTCGGACGGCCCACCCGCATTTTGCGAAGCGGTTTTCAGTCGGATTATGTGGATGCTTTTGCGCCACATTCAAGCAAGGCCTTGGTGTGGGCGGCAAGCGGTCGCGCTTGGCCGGTCAAGCTCGAAAAAACATGTCGCCTGGTCAACGCGAAAAGCAAATTCGTTGCAGCCTTTCAAAGAGACCAGGCAGGACATGCCGCGGGCGACTGTTGCCCGGAGGCTACGCGCCGACCCCAAACGCAACGCGGGCGCCCGTCGATAGCGGGCGCCCGCGCCAAGGCCAGTTGAGCTCGAACGGTCAGGCGGAGGCCTGGCCGCCCTTCTTCTCGGCGTAGATCATCAGCGGCTGGCCGCGGCCCTCGACGACCTCCGGATTGACCACGACTTCCTCGACGCCCTGCATGGTGGGCAGGTCGAACATGGTCTCCAGCAGGATCGCCTCCAGGATCGAGCGCAGGCCCCGCGCGCCGGTCTTGCGCAGGATGGCCTTGCGGGCCACCGCTTTCAGCGCATCGTCGGTGAAGGTGAGGCCCACGTTCTCCATGTCGAACAGGCGCTGGTACTGCTTGACCAGGGCGTTCTTCGGCTCAGTCAGGATCTTGACCAGAGCGTCTTCATCCAGGTCGTCCAGGGTGGCGATCACCGGCAGACGGCCGATGAATTCCGGGATCAGGCCGAAGCGCTGCAGATCATCGGGCTCCACCTGGCGCAGGATTTCGCCGGTGCGCCGGTCGTCGGGGTCCGACACCTTGGCCGAGAAGCCGATGGAGGTGCCCTTGCCGCGGCCGGAGATGATCTTCTCCAGGCCCGCGAAGGCGCCGCCGCAGATGAACAGCATGTTGGTGGTGTCGACTTGCAGGAACTCCTGCTGGGGATGCTTGCGCCCGCCCTGCGGCGGCACGGAGGCCACGGTGCCCTCCATGATCTTCAACAGCGCCTGCTGTACGCCCTCGCCGGAGACGTCGCGGGTGATCGAGGGGTTGTCCGACTTGCGGCTGATCTTGTCGACCTCGTCGATGTAGACGATGCCGCGCTGGGCCCGCTCGACGTTGTAGTCGGCGGCCTGCAGCAGTTTCAGGATGATATTTTCGACGTCTTCACCCACGTAACCGGCTTCAGTGAGGGTCGTTGCGTCGGCCATCGTGAACGGCACGTCGATGATTCGGGCCAATGTCTGGGCAAGGAGGGTCTTGCCGACCCCCGTCGGGCCTACCAGCAGGATGTTGGATTTGGCCAGTTCGACGTCGTTGTTCTTCTGGGCGTGGTTCAGGCGCTTGTAGTGGTTGTGCACCGCCACGCTCAGTACTTTCTTGGCGTGGTCCTGCCCGATCACGTAATCGTCTAGGACTTCGCGGATTTCGCGCGGCGTCGGCACGCCGTCCTTCGACTTCACGAACGCTATCTTGTGCTCTTCGCGGATGATATCCATGCACAGTTCCACGCATTCATCGCAGATGAACACGGTGGGACCGGCGATAAGCTTACGCACTTCGTGCTGGCTCTTACCGCAGAAAGAGCAATACAAGGTGCTCTTGCTGTCGCCGCTGGCGGCTTTTGTCATAGTCGCTTCTCACTCTCCGACGAGGGCCCAGGAGTCAGACCGTCGCCATTGCCCCGGCTTCTCAGAACTCGAACCATGCACGATAGAGGCCGCGGGTTGTCTAATTCTTGACATTCCCCGATCCGATTGCGGATCACAAGCCTGTCAGGGGGAATCGAGCGCATTCGCCGCTGGGGTGTCGCATTTCAGGCGCCCCAACAATTGAGGCTGTTCTAAAATGGGAGACGTTGGGGCCAACCGCCAGTCGCCAAGTCCAGCATCGGGAATTTTCCGCCCGCTGGTGGCCTTCGACTTCGACGGAACCTTGACCTGGAAGGACAGTTTCATGGCCTTCCTGCGCTGGCGGGCGGGCGCGCGCGGCTATGCCGCCGGGATGGCCCGCCTGGCCCCTTCCGCCTTTGCCTACTTGGGTCACCGTGATCGCGAGCGCCTGAAAATCCGGGCCGTGCGCGAGTTCCTGGCCGGGATGTCCCGCGCCGAGCTCGAGGCCGACGCCCAGCGTTTCGCCGCCCAGCGCGCGCGCCGGCTTCTGCGTCCGGACGCGATCCAGGTGTGGAAGCGCTGGCAGGGCCAGGGCGCGCGACTGGTCATCGTCACCGCTAGCCCGGAGAGCATCATCGCCCCCTTCGCCAGGGGTATCGGGGCCGAGCGCCTGATCGGAACCCGCCTGGCCTTCGACGAACACGATCGCGTCACCGGCGACTTCATCGGCTCCAATTGCCGCGGCCCGGAGAAGGTCGTGCGCCTGCGCGAGGCCTATGGCGAGGATATGATCCTCGAAGCGGCCTATGGCGACACGGACGGCGACCGCGAGATGCTGGCCATCGCCCGGGAACCCGGCCTGAAGGTTTTCGGCGGCCGGCCTTAGAATTCGGCTTTGGAATCTGACCCTGGAATCCGGGTCTTGAGGCGGCGACGGTCGCCCAATCCGACGTTGACGGATTAAGAAACGGGCGCCCCGCCCGCGCATTGTGCATTGCGATAAGATTGCCGAACATTTCACCGCATTGCAGCAAGTCCGCGTTGACCACCCCAAAGATGTCGATCTGATGCCCCCTGAAGCACGGCGCAACGATGGGCCGTGAACGGGCCAGAGATGGCCCGCGGAGGCGCTGACGCCTTCGACTGATGCGGACAATGGCGTCCGGACGGGAGTGATCCCGGCCGGGCGCCTTTTCTTTTTCCGGCCATGGGCCGCAAGACGGGGGATCAGATGAGGCGAAAGCATGCGGCGGGCCTGGCGATGGGAATCGCCACGGGCCTGATGGGGATTGGCGGCGAAACCTGGGCCCAATCGGCGGCGCCGGATGCGGCCCCGCCGGCGGAGTCTCCGGCGGCCTCCCCCGCACCCTCCGATGGGATTGGCGACAGCGCCGCGCCCGAACCAGCGGCAAAGCCGGCGCCCGCCGAGGCTGCGCCGCCGGCCGCCGAACCGACGATCAGCGACGCGATCGCCGGCGGCAAGCTGCTGCTGGAGGATCGTGTCCGCTATGAATATGTCGACCAGGCTAACCTCACCCTGCGCGGCCGTTCGCTGAGCGAGCGCCTGAGGATCGGCTGGGAGACCGCCGACTGGCGCGGCTTCAAGGCCCTGTTGGAGTTCGAGGACGTCCGGCACGCCGACTACGGCCACTACAATGTCGCCGTACCCGGGGGCGCGAGCCTGAACGGCAAGACCACCTACCCCATCATTAACGACCCCTCCTTCACCGAGCTCAACCGCGCCCAGCTCACCTGGACGCCATCGGCCAATTTCAGCTTCACCGCCGGACGCCAGCGCGTGCTGATCGACGACCAGCGCTTCGTCGGCAACGTCGGCTGGCGGCAGGACGAGCAGACCTTCGACGCCCTGCGCACGGACTTCACCTTCGGGCGGCTGAAGGCGACGTACGCCTACGTCTTCCACGTCAACCGCATCTTCGGCCAGGCGCTGGACTGGAAGTCCGACAGCCACCTGCTCAACGTCACCTACGCGGTGGCCGATCCGTTGCGCCTGGAGGGTTTCGTCTACGCCCTGGACTTCAGCAACTCGCCGGCCAATTCCACCCTGACCGCCGGCGGCCGGGTCAGCGGCAAGGTCTGGGCCGGCCTGGTCCAGCTGGCCTACGACGCCACCTACGCCAATCAGAGCGATTATCGCGGCAACACCGCGCCGTTCTCGCTGAACTACTACCAGGTGGACCTGGCGGGAACCTTCGACATCTTCACCGTCAAGGGTGACTATGAGGTGCTGGACGGCAACGGGACCCGGGGCTTCACCACCCCTCTGGCCACCACACACGGCTTCCAAGGCTGGTCCGACGCCTTCGCCGCGAACTCCGGCAATAAAACCCACGTCGATGGCCTGCGCGACTTCAACCTGACCCTGACGATGAAACCCAGGTTCAAGTTCAAGTACCTGTACAACGCCGAATTCCTGGTTCGCTACCACGACTTCCACGCCGAGCGGACGGGCGCGGCCCTGGCCACCGAATGGGACGCCCAGATCCAGGCGGCGATCAATCCCAAGCTCACCGCCGCCATCAAGTACGCCGGCTTCCATCGCGAGGCCGTGGTCCCGGCCGGCACGACCTTGGCCCCGCCGTCGCGGACCAAGGTCTGGTTCACCCTCGAATACAAACTCTGAGCTTCAGGACACCATCGCCATGACCGACAGCACCACCCACAAGAGCGCCGGCAAGCCATCCGCCGGCCTCACCCGCCGCCACGCCCTGACAGCCGCCGCCGCCACCCTGGCCGCCGCCAGGGCCGCCCTTCCCTCCGGCGCCTTCGCCGCTGGGGCAGGCCCCGAGGTAACCAAGGCGCGGTTGGGCTTCATCGCCCTGACCGACTCCTCGCCCCTGATCATCGCCAAGGAGCGGGGTCTGTTCACCAAGCACGGCATGCCCGACATCGAGGTGGCCAAGCAGGCCTCCTGGGCGGCCACCCGCGACAATCTCGTGCTGGGCGCGGAGCGGGGCGGCATCGACGGGGCCCACATATTGACCCCCCTGCCCTATCTGATGACCACCGGCGCCGCCACGGGCGGGACGCCGACGCCGATGCACATCCTGGCCAGGCTGAACTTGAACGGTCAGGCGATCACGGTGGGCAATGACCTGAAGACCGTGGCGGTGGGCCTGAGCAGCGCCCCGGCCAAGGCCAAGTTCCTGCAGCTCAAGGCGGCGGGCAATATCGCCAAGGTCGCTATGACCTTCCGCGGCGGGACCCACGACCTGTGGGTGCGCTACTGGCTGGCCGCCGGCGGCATCCATCCGGACATCGACTGTTCCACCATCGTCATCCCGCCGCCGCAGATGGTCGCCAACATGAAGGCCGGCACCCAGGACGCCTTCTGCGTCGGCGAACCCTGGAACGGCCAGGCGGTCAATCAGAAGATCGGCTACACCGCCTGCACGACCTCCGAGCTGTGGGCGAATCACCCGGAGAAGTCGCTGGGGATGCGCGCGGCCTGGGTCGACAAATACCCCCGCGCCGCCGAGGCCATCACCGCCGCAGTGATGGAGGCCCAGATGTGGTGCGACAAGATGGCCAACCGCCCGGCCATGTGCTCGATCGTCTCGCAGCGCCAGTACATCAACGTGCCCATGGGCGACATCCTGCCCAGGCTCCAGGGGTCCATCAACTACGGCGACGGCCGCAACGTCACCGGCTCGCCCCACTACATGAAGTTCTGGGCCGACAACGCCTCCTTCCCCTGGAAGTCGCACGAGCTGTGGTTCCTGACCGAGAACGTGCGGTGGGGGGTCCTGCCGCACTCGACCCCGAAGATGGCCCTGGTGAACAAGGTCAACCGCTCGGACATCTGGCGCTCGGCCGCCAAGAGCCTCGGCGTCGCCGCGCCCGCCGGCGACAACCGCGGGCCGGAGCACTTCTTCGACGGCAAGGTGTTCGATCCGAGCAATCCGGAAGCCTACCTGGTCAGCCAGCCGATCAAGAAACTGGTCTAGGGGTGACGCTCATGAGCCTTTCCGCCCAAGCTGGAGAAACATCCAGTCCGCCCGCGGCGCGTCCGTCGGCGGAGATCATCGCCCTTCCCCGGGTGCGTACGCCGTTGGGTGAGCGCCTGGCTTCCGGCGCCAAAGCCGCCGCCGGCCACGTGCTGCCGCCCGTGGTCACCATCGCCGTGATCCTGGGCGTCTGGCAGTTGCTGGCCGGGGGCCATCCGGAGGGCCTGCCGGCGCCCGCCGCCATCTGGAGTCAGTCCAAGGACCTGATCCTCAATCCCTTCTTCGACCACGGCGGGGTGGACAAGGGGCTGTTCTGGCACACCCTGACCAGTCTCAGCCGGGTGGGCGTCGGCTTCGGTCTGGCCGCCGTCGTCGGGATCGGCCTTGGCGTGCTGGTGGGCGCCAGCCGCCTGGCCCATCGGGGCCTGGACCCGATCTTCCAGGTGTTGCGCACCATTCCGCCCCTGGCCTGGCTGCCGATCTCCCTGACGGCCCTGCACGAGGCCCATACCTCGGCCCTGTTCGTGATCTTCATCACCGCCATCTGGCCGGTGATCATCAACACCTCGGTGGGCGTGCGGAACATCCCTCAGGACTACGTCAACGTCGCCCGCGTGCTGCGGCTGTCGCCGCTGGAATACTTCCTCAAGATCCTGCTGCCGGCCGCAACGCCCTACATCTTCACAGGCCTGCGGATCGGCGTGGGGATGAGCTGGCTGGCGATCATCGCCTCGGAGATGCTGCTGGGCGGCGTCGGCGTCGGCTTCTTCATCTGGGACCAGTACAACGCCTCGCGCATCACCGACATCTTCGTCGCCCTGACCTGGGTTGGACTGGTGGGCTTCGGCCTCGACCGGTCGGTCGCCCTGGTTGGACGCCTGATCTCCCGTGGCGCCGCCGCGATCTGATCGGAAAGGACCTTCCCCATGACCACGGCCTATCTCTCCATCGAAAAACTGGGCGTGACCTTTCCCGGCGCGCGCACGTCGGAGGTGCTGCGCGGCGTCGACCTGAAGGTCGCGCGCGGCGAGTTCGTCTCCATCATCGGCCACTCCGGTTGCGGCAAGTCCACTTTGCTGAACGTGATCGCCGGCCTGACCCCCCTCACCACCGGCGCTGTGATCCTTGACGGGATGGCGGTGGACGCGCCGGGACCCGACCGGGGCGTGGTGTTCCAGAACCACTCCCTGCTGCCCTGGCTGTCGGTGTACGAGAACGTCCGGCTGGCGGTGGACAAGGTGTTCAGCGGCGTCAAGAGCCGCGCCGAGCGGCACGCCTGGACCCTGCACAACCTGGCGCTGGTTCAGATGGTCCATGCCAAGGACAAGCGCCCGGCCGAAATCTCCGGGGGCATGAAGCAACGCGTCGGCATCGCCAGGGCCCTGGCCATGGAGCCCAAGGTGCTGCTGCTGGACGAACCGTTCGGCGCCCTGGACGCCCTGACCCGCGCCCAGCTCCAGGACAGTGTCATGGAGATCCACGCCGCCCTGGGCAACACGGTGCTGATGATCACCCACGACGTCGACGAGGCCGTTCTGGTCTCCGACCGCATCGTGATGATGACCAACGGCCCGGCCGCCGGCGTCGGTGAAATCCTGACGGTGGACCTACCGCGCCCGCGCGACCGCCTGGCGATCGTCGACGCGGCCGCCTATCTGAAGGCCCGCGCCGCGGTGATGACCTTCCTGCACGCGCGCCGGGCGGCTTGAGAGAGCCGCGGTCCCACCTCAACAATGATGACAAAAGTGGACGGCGCGCGGTGCTAGGATAAGTCGCGTACACGCGAGGAACCGCGCGCCATGAAGCACGCCACGGCCGCCGCCCTGGACCGCCTCGAACCGCTCATCGAGCGCATCCGCGCCCTGGGTGTGCTGAAGGAAAAGAGTCGGGGCGTCTTCTATTTCAAATCCAGGGCCTACCTGCATTTCCACGAGGACCCCGCGGGGCTGTTCGTGGATGTGCGTAGCGCGGACGGCAAGGATTTCGACCGAATGCGGGTGGATGTGGCGGAGGGAACGGAGGCGCTGGTGGAACGGGTCAGGGCTGTGATTGGACCACCCACCACACCCGCTCATCCCGACGAAAGTCGGGACCCAGGTTGGCCTTCCAGCTAACCACGCCCCAAGCCGGAAAATGCGCGATGGCGTTCTACGTTTACATCCTGGCCAGCGGGAAGAACGGTACGATCTATACCGGCAGCACCGAAGACCTTGGCGTGCGCATCGAAATGCACAAGGCCAAGACCCTGCCCGGATTCACGGCCAAATACCGCGTCGACAAACTGGTCTGGTTTGAGGGCCATCTGACCCGTGAGAGGGCGTTCAAGCGCGAACGCCAGATCAAGGAATGGCGTCGCGCCTGGAAATTGGACCTGATCGAGACCCGAAACTCCCAGTGGGATGATCTCTATCTGAACCTTGAACGGGAGTTGCTCGAAGAGGAGCAGCGCCGGGACTGGTGAGTTCTCTGGTGGCGGCAAGGCCGCCCTGGGTCCCGACTTTCGTCGGGATGAGCGGGTTTTGGGGGCGGGGAATCTCATTCAACACCCTCCCCCAAGTTCCCTACTTCTTCTCGGCGTCTTCCGCCGCTTCGCGGTTGGAGTAGATGTGGTCGACGATGCCCCACTCCTTGGCCTCTTCGGCGCTCATGAAGTAGTCGCGGTCCAGAGTGCGCTCGACCTCTTCGTAGGTGCGGCCGCAGTGCTGGGCGTAGAGTTCGTTCAGGCGGCGCTTGGTCTTGATGATGTCTTCGGCGTGGCGCTCGATGTCGGAGACCTTGCCGGAGAAACCGCCGGACGGCTGGTGGACCATGATCCGCGCGTTGGGCAGGGCGACCCGCAGGTCCTTCTGGCCGGCCATCAGCAGGAAGCTGCCCATGGACGCCGCCATGCCCATGCAGGTCGTGGCCACGGGGCTGCGGATGTATTGCATGGTGTCGTAGATCGCCAGGCCGGAGGTGACGATGCCGCCGGGCGAGTTGATGTACATATCGATCTGCTTCTTGGGGTTCTCGGACTCCAGGTACAGCAGCTGGGCGCAGATCAGCGCCGACATCCCGTCATCCACCGGACCGTTCAGGAACACTACCCGTTCGCGCAACAGACGCGAGAAGATGTCGAACGCCCGCTCCCCGCGGCTGGATTGCTCCACGACCATCGGCACGAGACCCAGGGAGGTGGTGAACGTATCAGTCATAAGAAACCCTTCTCGAAGCGGCTGAACGCCCGGCGCCAGCCTTGACCCTCGATATCGCGTGCTGACCGCGCCGTTGCAAGGCGCGATGACCGCGCAGTGGTGTGATCGCTGGAACTGGCGCGGCATAGCCCGCCCGACGCCGCCGGCGCCGGGCCCAGGCTCCCGCAGCGGTTGGGAGGGTGAGGGGCGAGGCCCCTCCCCTTACGCTTTCGGCTTGGCGGCCTTCTTGGCCGGCTTGGCGGGGGCCTCCTCGGCGGCGGGCGCAGCCTTGGCCTTCGCAGCCTTCGCCGGAGCAGCCTTCGCGGCCTTTTCGGCCTTGGCTTCAGGAGCCGGGGCTTCGGCGGCCGGGGCCTCCTCGGCGGCTTCAGCCTTTGCGGCCTTCGCTTTGGCCGGTTTGGCGGCCGCCTTCTTGGCCGGCTTGGCTTCCTCGCCATAGCCTTCCGGCAGGTCGTCCTCGGCCATGAGCTCGTCCTTGCTCACCACCTTGTCGTCCACCTGGGCGCGGCCAAGGATCAGGTCGACGACCTTTTCCTCATAGATCGGCGCGCGCATCTGGGCCTTGGCGTTGTTGTTGGAGCGCAGCATGTCGAAGATCTGCTGGGCCTGGGCGCCATAGCGCATGGCCTCCTGGCGCATGGCGTCGGTCAGTTCCTGGTCGGTGACGGTGACGTTGTTGCGCTGACCGATCTCCGCCAGGATCAGGCCCAGGCGCACGCGGCGCTCGGCGATCTTGCGGTATTCGGTCTTTAACTCGTCGTCGGTCTTGCCCTCGTCCTCGGGGGCCGTGCCGCCCTGGGCGCGGTCCTGCTCGACCTGCTGCCAGATCACCTCGAACTCGGCGTCCACCATGCGCGGCGGCAGGGGGAAGTCGTGGGCGGTGTCCAGCTTGTCCAGCAAGGCGCGCTTGAGCTTGAAGCGCGAGGTTTCGCCGTACTGCTGTTCCAGGTTCGACTGCAGCGCCGCCTTCAGGGCGTCCAGGTCGCCCAGGCCCAGGCGCTGCGCAAGCTCGTCGTCGGCCTTGCCTTCCTTGGGTTCGCGGACTTCCTTGACGGTGATCTCGAACTCGGCTGGCTGGCCCTTCAGGCGTTCCACCGAATATTCCTCGGGGAAGGTCACCTTGACGATCTTGCTGTCACCCGGCGCGGCGCCCACCAGCTGTTCTTCGAAGCCGGGAATGAACTGGCCCGAGCCCAGCACCAGGGGCGCATCCGTGGCCGTGCCGCCGTCGAAGGCCTCGCCGTCGATACGGCCGATGAAGTCGATCACAACCTGGTCGCCGTCCTTGGCCTTGGGCGACTTGCCGCCGCGCGGCTCGAAGGTGCGGTTCTGCTTGACCAGCTCGTCCAGCGCCTCGCCGACCTCGGCGTCAGTGGGCTTGTAGACCGGACGGGTCAGGCTCAGGCCCGACACGTCGATGGGATCGAAGTCCGGCATCACCTCGACATTGAGGTCGAAGCGCAGGTCCTCGCGGCCAGCCAGCACCTGTTCCATATCACCCTGCGGCTGCAGGTCGGGCTGGGCGGCGACGCGCAGCTTCTGCTCGTCCAGCACCTGCTGCGAGGACTCGCTGAGGGTCTGTTCGATCACCTCGCCCATCAGCGACTTGCCGTAGATGCGCTTGACGTGGGCCGGGGGCACCTTGCCAGGGCGGAAGCCCTTCAGATTCATGCGCGGGGTGAGCTCGGCGATCTTGGCGTCCAGCTTGGCGCCCAGATCGGCGAGCGGCACCGTAACGCCATAGACGCGGCTCAGACCGCCGCCAGACTTTTCAACGACTTGCATGGACATTCCAGGTGTTCTCGCGGCGGGACGCAGCCCGCTCCCCTATGAAGACGCCGCCGCCGGGGCATACCAGTCCCGATCGGCGGCGCGAAACGAACGGGCCATATGCCACGCGCGCCCCCGGGCCTCAAGACACAAGCGCGAATGGGCTGTCGCAGGGGCGGCTCGGGACTATTCCCAGGGATTGTTCAAGACCAGCCCGCAGCCCTCGAAATCCGAGATGTTCCGGGTCGCCAGGGCCGCGTCCCGCGACAGGGTGATGGCGGCGATCTGAGCGTCAAACGAAGCGATGGGTCGGCCGTCCTGCCGTCGGCTGGCCGCGATAGGTGCGAACGCCTGCGCCGCCGCCTGATCAAATGGCAGGATACGATCCAGGAAATCCTCGGCGAACATCTGCTCGGCGGCAATCGCCAAAGCATCCCGGCGCCTCCCGTCGGACAGGAGCGCAATTCCGAATAGAATTTCAGCTTGGGTGACCGTGGTGGTGAACAAGCGCGCCGCCGGTTGTTTTGAGACCCACCGCACAACGGCGTCCGACGGCACCGGCCGCATGAGCTCAGAAACGACGTTAGTATCGAGGACGATCATTCTTCGAAGGTGGGCGGGCGGCGCAGCGGCTCGCGGTCCAGTTCCGGCAGATCGACGCCGCCAACGGCCGCGAAGCGCCGGCGCAGGGCTTCAGCCAGGTTGACGCCTGGTTGGCGTTCGTCCGCGAGGGCGGACCGTAGGATATGGCGAGCCTCTTCCTCCATGGATCGGCCGTGATGCGCCGCGCGCACCCGCAGGCGGGCCTTCAAGGGCTCCTCCATGTTCCGGATGGTGATGCTCGCCATAGGAGGCTCCCGGTCTCAATTCGACGGAATTGTATTCAACGATCTCGTTGATTGCAATGATATCGCCCCTCGGGAGATGGGCTGCTCCTAGAACCTGTCCCGTTTTGATGAGACCATCAAAACGGGACAGGCTCGGTTCTTTAGTTTGCGAGCACGATTCAGAGTTTTGCCGATTCCGACAAAACTCATCGTGCTCTAGCCGCCCAGGAACATCGCCCGGATTCCAGCGCGGAAGGCGTCGACCCCGACTTGCAGCCGCTGGGCGTAGGTGGCCTTGGCGTCTTCGCCGGCCACGAAGGTCACCCGGTCGGTGGCGTCCGCGGCCACCGCATAGACGGCCTGCGCGATCTGCTCTGGCGTCGAGCCATGGGCGCGGCGCTCGGGATTGGTGAAGGCGGCGAACACCTTGCCCATCGCCCCAGCGTAGGCGGGATGCTGGGTCATCACCAGCGAGCGGCCGGCGAAATCGCTGGAAATGCCGCCCGGCGCCACCGTGCGCACCCGGATACCGAACGGCTCCAGTTCGTAGGCCAGGCTCTCGCTCCAGCCTTCCAGGCCCCACTTGGTGGCATGGTAGACCGAGTTGAACGGGAAGGTGACCAGGCCGCCGATGGAGGTGGTGGTGAGGATCATCCCCTGGCCGCGTTCGCGCATGGCCGGCAGGAAGGCCTGGGTCGTCCGCATCACACCCAGCAGGTTGGTTTCGATCTGGTCCGTCAGCTGCGCGTCGCTGGCGCCCTCGAACGGTCCGGCCAGGCCATAGCCGGCGTTGTTGAACAGCACGTCGACCGGACCGGCGGCGAGCGCCGCGGTCGCCGCCGCGGCGATCTGGTCCGGTTTGGTCACGTCCAGGCGCAACAGGGTGACGCCGTCGACCTTGCCCAGCTCAGCCTCACTTTCGGGGCGGCGCATGGTGGCGAACACCTTCCAACCCTTCTGGGCGAACAGGATCGCGGTTGCCCGGCCAAGGCCGGTGGAGGCGCCGGAGATGAAGATGGTTTGGGTCATGTGGAGATCCTTAGCTCAATCTTGATTCGACTTCTCGGTGTGACGTGAGGTTTAGCGCCAGACTCACCGTTTGCAGCTCCGCCGCCGCTGACGAACTCCACCGCGTCAGGGGACGACCTCGCCTCATTCGCTGCTCGCCCTCGTTCTTGCACTGCCCCGCCGGACCGGCTACAGCCCGCCAGCCCCGATGGGGCAGGAAAATCGCCGATATGCGGATGTGGCGGAACTGGTAGACGCACTGGATTTAGGTTCCAGCGCCGTAAGGCGTGGAGGTTCGAGTCCTCTCATCCGCACCACCTTTGCTACTCGGGCCTTGCCTCCCCGGCCTTTTCTCCCAAGTCTTTCCTCAGAGGTAAAACCGGGTGAGGCTGGTCCCCAGGGTGTGGGGGATTCCATGAGCTTCATCACGCGGCGCAAATCCATCGACGCCCCGCCGTCGGCGGCGGACATCGGCCCCCATCACCTGCGCCGCACCCTCTCCTGGCCGCATCTGGTGGCGCTGGGGGTCGGCGCCATCGTCGGCACCGGCATCTACACCCTGACCGGCGTCGGCGCGGGGATGGCGGGGCCTGGAGTGATGCTGTCCTTCGTCATCGCCGGGGCGGTCTGCGCCTTCGCGGCCCTGGCCTATGCCGAGATGGCCACGATGATGCCCCAGGCCGGCAGCGCCTACACCTACAGCTACCATGGCGTGGGCGAAGGCTTCGCCTGGGTGGTCGGCTGGAGCCTGATCCTGGAATATACCGTGGTGGCCGGAGCGGTCAGCGTCGGCTGGTCGGGCTACGCCAACGGCTTGATCCACGCGTGGCATTGGCCGATCCCCGAAGCCCTGTTGGCGACGCCCGGGGCCGGAGGCCTGGTCAACCTGCCAGGCGTGGTCGTGGCCTTGGTCGTGACGGCCATGCTGCTCGTGGGGACGCGAGAGAGCGCGACGGTCAACTTCATCCTGGTGCTGGTCAAGCTGACGGCCTTGGCCGGCTTCATCGCCTTGTGCCTGCCGGCTTTCCAGGCCAGCCATTTCCACCCCTTCATGCCCTTCGGGTTCGCCTCGCATACCGGGTCGGACGGGGTGACGCGCGGGGTGATGGCCGCCGCCGCCCTTGTGTTCTTCGCCTTCTATGGCTTCGACGCCATCTCAACCGCCGCCGAGGAGGCCAAGAATCCGACGCGCGACCTGACCATCGGCATCATCGGCTCCATGGCCCTGTGCACCGCCATCTACATGGTGGTGGCCGCCGCGGCGCTCGGCGCCTCGCCCTATGACGTGTTTTCCAAAAGCGGCGAGCCCCTGTCCTTCATCCTGCGCGCCCTGAACCATCCCCTCGCGGCAGCCCTGATCGCGGGGGCGGCGGTGTTGGCCCTGCCGACGGTGATCATGGTCTTCATGTACGGCCAGACGCGGATCTTCTTTGCCATGGCGCGGGACGGCCTGCTGCCCATGGCCCTGGCCCGGATCGGGCCGCGCGGCGTGCCTGAAGCGGTGACCATCTTCACGGGCCTGATCGCGGCCCTGATCGCCGGTTTCCTGCCGTTGAAGAACATCGTCGAATTGGCCAATGCCGGCACACTGCTGGCCTTCATCGCCACCGCCCTGTGCATGATGGTCCTGCGCCGGACCGACCCGGATCGCCCGCGACCCTTCCGCTGCCCGGCGCCCTGGGTGGTCGGCCCCCTGGCCATCGCCGGTTGCCTGTATCTGTTCGCCAGCCTCCCCCTGGCGACTATGGGACGGTTCGCGGTCTGGAACCTTGTCGGCGTAGCCGTCTACCTCGCCTATGGCCGGGTGAAGAGCCGCCTCGCCGAAGCCTGAAGGCGGGGGCAATCCAGGGCCTGGGCCGGCGGCGCGGGATCGCTATGATGCCGGCGAGCCCCTCCCCTCGCCCCCTCCAGTTCGAGTTCACCATTGACCAGCTCCGCCGCCGCCAACCCCGTCCTCGCGCCCTGGAGCGGCCCCCACGGTGGCGCGCCGGCCTTCGAAGGGGTGACGCCGGCGCACTTCGAACCGGCGCTGGACGAGGCCATGACGCTGTACCGGGCCGAGATCGCCGCCATCGCGACCGATCCTGAACCACCGAGCTTCGCCAACACCCTGGAGGCCCTGGAGCGCGCCGGCGCCGTCTATCGGCGCGTAACCTCGATGATGTCGATCTTCACCTCGACCTTGAACGACGCCGCCATGCAGGCGGTGCAGCGCAAGGCCGCGCCGGTCCTGGCCGCCTTTCGCGATGAGATCGTCCACAACGGGCCTCTGTTCGACCGCATCGACGCGGTGTTCCAAGTCCGGGAAACCAGCGGCCTCACCGCCGAGCAGCGGCGCCTGGCCGAGGTCGTCCACCGCCGCTACGCCCGCCAGGGCGCCGCCCTGCCGGACGCCGACAAGCAGCGGCTGGCGCAGATCAACCAGCAGCTCGCCAGCCTCTACACCGCCTTCAGCCAGAACATCCTGGCTGACGAGGAGGGCATGGCCCTGGTGCTGGACAGCCTCGCCGACCTGGCCGGCCTGCCCACCGACATGGTCGAGGCGGCGGCGGCCTTGGCCAAGTCGTTAGGAGAGCCGGGCAAGTGGGCCATCGCCAACACCCGCTCGTCCATGGAGCCCTTCATCACCTTCTCCGCCCGCCGCGACCTGCGCGAGAAGGCCCTGAAAATGTGGGCCAGCCGGGGCGACAACGGCGATGCGCATGACAATAACGCCAACATCGCGCAGATCCTGAAGCTACGGGTGGAGAAGGCGCGCCTGCTGGGTTTCGAAACCTTCGCCCATTGGGTCGCCGACGGCCAGATGGCCAAGACCCCGGACGCCGCCATGGGCCTGCTGCGCCAGGTCTGGACCCCCGCCGTGGCCCGCGCCCTGGAAGAGGTCGCCGACCTAGAGGAAGTCTCCGCCGCCGAAGGCTCCAACGAACCCATCGAAGCCTGGGACTACCGCTACTATTCGGAAAAGGTCCGCGAGGCGAAGTACGACCTCAGCGACGACGAGGTGAAGCCCTACCTGCAGCTGGGCAAGCTGCGCGAGGGCATGTTCTGGGCCGCCGGCCAATTGTTCGGCCTGACCTTCACGCCGGTCGCCGATCTGAGCGTCTACCACCCCGACGTCGACGTCTTCGAGGTAACCCGGGAAGGCCAGCGCGTCGGCCTTTGGTACTTCGATCTCTACGCCCGGCCGGGCAAGAGTTCCGGCGCCTGGATGAGCGAGTACCGCACCCAGCAGCGCCTGGCCGGCGTCACTCCGATCATCTCCAACAACTCAAACTTCATCCCAGCGGCCCCCGGCGAGCCGGTGCTGATCTCCTGGACCGACGCGGTGACCCTGTTCCACGAGTTCGGCCACGGCCTGCATGGCCTGATCTCCAACGTCACCTATCCGTCCCTGGCCGGCACAAGCGTCCTGCGCGACTTCGTCGAATTACCCAGCCAGCTCAACGAGCGCTGGCTGCCGACGCCGGAGCTGCTGTCCCGCTTCGCCGTCCACTACGAAACCGGTGAGCCCATGCCGGCGGCCCTGACCGACAAGGTGCTCAAGGCCCAAACCTTCCGCCAGGGGTTCAACACGGTGGAATACCTGGCCTGCGCCATCCTCGACCTGGAGGCGCATCTCGGCGCCGATGAGGCCCTGGATGCTCGGGCCTTCGAACGCGAGGCTCTGGAGCGGCTGGGCATGCCGCGGGAGATCATCCTGCGCCACCGCCTGCCGCACTTCTCCCACGCCTTCTCGGGCGAGGGCTACGCCGCCGGCTACTACAACTACATCTGGGCCGACACCCTCACCGCCGACGCCGCCGAAGCCTTCGCCGAGGCGCCGGGAGGCTTCTACGACAAGGACCTGGCCAAGCGGCTGCTCGACGAAATCCTCAGCGTCGGCAACACCGTCGAGCCCGCGGAAGCCTACCGCCGGTTCCGAGGCCGCGACCACAGCCTCGGCCCGTTGTTGCGCAGCCGTGGGTTCGAGGAGGCGTAGGGGCGGCCTACCGTTGCCGCCGAACTAGCAGCGCTTCACCCAATGGTGGTGCGTCAGGACCATCTTGCAGCCGCCGCCCGCCGCCCCATGACCGCGACGGTGATGGCGGTTTGAAACCGCCGCCGCGCCGTGATGGTGGTGATGACGATGGCCGCCCGACACGACAGGAGCTTGGTGATGATGCCGGCCGCGGTGGTGGTGCGAGGGGCCGCCTTTGGCCGGGACGGTGGCATGGTGATGGTGACGGTGGTGATGCCGCGTGGACTTGGGCGCCGGCTTGGCGGCGGCGGGCGCCGCGTGATGGTGGTGATGCCGTGCTTCTGCCGGCGAGGCCGCCAGGGATAGGCTGGCCAGGGCGAAAGCCGCCGCCAAAGCTGCCTTGAAGATCTTGTTCATTCGTCTCTCCCAGCGCGGCCGCGGCGTTCGCGCGACGATCCGGCGCGTTAAACGGCCCGGTCCCATAGCCCTTTCAATACCTGAGGCGCCCGTCCCGGCAAGTCTTCACTGATCAGTCCGGGACCGAATGTCGCTCCGGCCTCGGCGTGGATCCAGGCCCCGGCGCAGGCGGCCTCGAAGCTGTCCATGCCCTGGGCCAGAAGGCCGCCGATGAAGCCGGCCAGCACGTCGCCCGACCCGGCCGTCGCCAGCCAGGCCGCCCCGTTCAGGTTCACCGCCGCCCGGCCATCCGGCGAGGCCACCACCGTGTCGGGGCCCTTCAGCAGCACCGTCGCCTGCGCCCGCTTGGCCGCCGCGCGCGCCGCGCTGATCCGTTCCGGCGCCGCCTTGAGCATGCCTGGAAAAATCCGCTCGAACTCGCCCACGTGCGGGGTCAGCACATCGTCGCGGTCCAGGGCGGAGAACAGTTCCTGCGGATCGTTGCGGAACACGCTCAGCGCGTCGGCGTCCAGCACCAGGGCCGCACCGGTCCGCGCCAGGCCCAGCACATTGGCCAGGGTCGCCTCGGTGACCCCCGCCGCCGGCCCGATCACCGCCGCCTCGGCGTCCGCCGCCGCCGCCTCCAGCTCCAGGTCGGTCTCGAAGGGCTCCAGCATCACCGCTTCCAGGTGGCCGGCGTTGACCCTCACCGCCTCGGGCGGCGACATCAGGGTCACCAGCCCCGCCCCGATCCTTAAGCCCGCCCGCGCCGCCAGCCGCGCCGCGCCCGTGCTCCAGGTCTCGCCGCTGACCACGATCAGCCGCCCACGGCTGTGCTTGTGGGCGTTCACCGACGGCCAGGGGAACTTGTTCAGCCACAGGTCCGGCGTGTTTTCCCAGAGCTGCGCCGATCTGACGCCCAACCCGATATCGGCCACCACCACCTCGCCGCAGTAGCTCAGGCCCGGCTGAAGCACGTGCGCCGGCTTGCGCCGGTGGAAGGTCACGGTCAGAGCGGCGTTGAAGCACTCCTCGCCCAGTTTGCGCCCGGTGTCACCAGAAAGGCCGCTTGGGACATCGATGGCCACCACCTTGTGCGCCCAGCGTTCCGATGCCCGCGCCAGGCGCTGGATTTCCGCGGTCAGGGGACGGTCCAGCCCAGCGCCGAACAGGGCGTCCACCACCAGCTCCGCCTCGGCCGCCTTAGCGCTCATCAGCTCCACCGACCCGGTCCACCGGGCCGCCGCGGCGATGGCGTCTGGCGACCGCGGCGGGGCGGCAACCTGGACACTGACCGCCCAGCCCCGCTGCGCCAGCATCCGCGCCGTCACATAGCCGTCGCCGCCGTTGTTCCCCGGCCCGCAGACCACCACCGTACGCCTGGGCGTGAACCGCGCCGCGATAGCTTCCGCCACCGCCACCCCTGCCCGCTCCATCAGCTCGGTCCCGGGCGTTCCCGCCGCGATCGCCGCCTTGTCCGCGGCCGTCATCTCCGCAACGGTGAGGATCTCTCTGGGTGACAAGCTCGATCTTCCTCTCGCTACCGCGCCCGCGCCGCTACAGAACGCCCGTCTGGGCTTCGGGTCCCCGTTCAACCAGCTTCAATCCGCCCTCCACCAGCCGCAGGGTGGTGATTGAGGTGTGGTCGGGGCGGAAGCCGATCACCTTGTCGTCGCCGGACAGCACCGAGACCACTGCATTGATGGCCACGAAATGGCTGAAGACCGCCGTCGCCGGCATGCGGGCCACGGCGGCCGCCACCTCGCGCCGCCACAGCTCATAGTCCAGGTCGCCCTGGATCTGCGCCCAGGTCCCACCGAACGCCTCGCGCAGCCAGACCGGGCGCTCGGCCAGACCGAGGTGCGCCGGGGTCGGGATCTCGCCCACCGCCGGGACGATCTGAACCGCCACGCCAAGGGCGTCGGCGAAGGGCTGGGCGGTCTCGCGGCAACGCTTGAGCGGCGAGCTTACCACCTTGGTCGGCCGATCAGCCTCCGGCAACGCCAGCAGCGCCTTGGCGGCGGCGCGCGCCTGGGCGTGGCCGGTCTCGTCCAGGCCCGGATCATCGTCCTCGCCGAACGCCGCCGCCGGTTTCCCGTGTCTGATCAAATAGATGTTGCTCATATCCTAGTCCACAATGAAAAGGTTCCTGACGCCGTCGCCCATCGGCCCCACCGTCCCGGTACGGCCGATCTGCTCGGCCGACTCCATGGCCTGCAGCGTAGACTCGTCGTTTAGCGTATTGGCGACAAAGCGCCGTCCGTCAGCGTCCCGCCCTACCACGACCCCCATGCGATAGCCGTCCCGGCTGTGAACCACCGTGTAAGTCTCGATGGTTCCGGGGCCTTGCGGATGCTCGTTCACCTCTGGATGCGGCAGGGCGTTGATCTGGCGCTGCAGCACGGCCGGGTCTTCCCGCAGCCACTCCCCTTCCAGCGGTGTGGTCGAATAGACTCCCACCGACTGCTTGGTCAGGTACCAGCCGTTGGCGGTGGTCATGCCGAACGATCCAGGAGTCGCGCGCAGCCGCGCCACCATCGTCGCCACCGAATGCATGGCGTAGTTGTTCCCCGGTCCGCCGAAATAGGGCAGCCCGCCAGTCACCGTCAGCCCCCGCGGGTCATCCAGCGCCAGGCCCAACTCCTCTGCCCCCACCTGCACCGCCGAGGGAAAGCAGGAATAGAGGTCGAACATCGACACCCGGTCCAGGCCGATCCCGGCCATCTCCAGCGCCTGCTTTCCGGTCAAGCGCATGGCCGGGCTGGAATGGAAGTCCTGGCGCTCCAGCACATTCCAGATGTCGTGGGCGTCGGCGCAACCATGCAGGAACACCCAACGGTCCCGCGGCACGCCCATCGCTCTGGCCGCCTTGACGCTGCAGATCAGCACCCCGGCCGCCTGGTCCACCTGCATGATGGCGTTGAGGTACTTCGGGTAGGGCCAGCTCACCATCCGGTTGTCGGCCGTCACCGACACCAGCTCCTGCGCCGTACGCACGGTGGGGAACCAGGCGTGGGGGTTGGCCGCCGCCACATGCGTGAACGGCTCGAACAGCCGGCCCAGACGGTCCTGGTGCGCCTCCAGGCTCCGCCCGTCCCGCGCCCGCAGGGCGTTCTCGAACAGGGGATAGGTATTCACCGGCAGTCCCAGGCCGTGGGCGTCTTCGTGAGCCGAGGTTCCCGGCCGCCCCTCGCCTACCCGCATCGGGGCCTGCGCCGCCTCTTCGCCGTAGCCGTCGAAGCCGAGCCCGGCCTTCAGCCGCTTCATCACCGAGCCCAGATATTCGGCCCCCACGGCCAGGGCGAAGTCGGCCTCGCCATCGGCGATCCGCGCGCAGATCGTATTGATCAGGTGCTGGGGGCTGTTGCCGCCCATTTGGGTATAGGCGCTCCAGCGCGGCGCCGCGCCCAGCCGCCGCGCCAGGCTGGCCGGCGGATTGGCCAGGCGGGGAACCGGCAGCCGGGCCAGGGCTCCTTCCGCATCGATGGCGAAGCCGACCACCCCCAGGGCATCCAGCCCAGCTAGGGCGCTTTCGCCCAGACCGGCGTCCCGGGCGGCCGCTTTCGCCACAAATTCAATCATCGACAGCGGCGTGGGCACATCGGCAAAGGGGGCCCGGAACGTCCTCTGGGCCGCGCCGATCAGCACCGGGGTGGTTTCAAGCATGTTACAGACCCCTACTCGGCGCTCCCGGCCCCGATCCTTAAGGCCGCTGATGCGGTTCACAAGCGCTTTGCGGCCCTGCCTGCGTCTTGGGCGCCGGGCGCCGGAGAAATAGGCGCCGATGTGGCCGGCTCCGGATTGACGCGGGCGCCCCTGGCGTGGCCCTTGTGCCGCCGAACCGCGCCATGCTGGGTCGCGGCGAGATGGAACCGGCGCCCGCCTGGGCG
The DNA here is from genome assembly GCA_036384135.1 of Caulobacteraceae bacterium. Taxonomy (GTDB): domain Bacteria; phylum Pseudomonadota; class Alphaproteobacteria; order Caulobacterales; family Caulobacteraceae; genus Acaudatibacter. Next base: position 24,554 of record DASVMY010000061.1, read on the forward strand.
CCGCCAAGGCGTGTCTGGTCAGTGAATGAAGAAGATCGAAGCGATCATCAAACCCTTCAAGCTGGACGAGGTGAAGGAAGCGCTCCAGGACCTCGGCGTCCAGGGGATGACTGTGCTTGAGGCCAAGGGCTACGGGCGCCAGAAGGGCCACACCGAGCTCTACCGCGGCGCTGAGTACGTCGTGGACTTCCTGCCCAAGATCAAGATCGAGATCGTGATCTCCGACGACCAGGTCGGCCCCGCGCTGGAGGCCATCCAGGCCGCCGCGCGCACTGGGCGGATCGGCGATGGCAAGATCTTCGTCTCCGAAATCACCGAGGTGGTGCGTATCCGAACCGGCGAAACCGGGGCGACGGCCATCTAGCCGCCGCGCCGCTTCCATCGTTGCTATCGAACTCTAGAAGGGGATTCTGAAATCCATGCCTACTCCCAAGGACATCCTGAACGAAATCAAGGAGAAGGAGGTCAAGTACGTTGACGTTCGCTTCACCGACATCCGCGGCAAGCTGCAGCACGTGACCTTCGACATCGCCCTGGTGGACGACGACTTCCTGTCGGACGGCACCATGTTCGACGGCTCCTCGATCGCCGGCTGGAAGGCGATCAACGAAAGCGACATGAAGCTGCGGCCGGACCTCAGCACGGCCTATGTCGACCCCTTCTACCAGCAGACGACGCTGTGCCTGACCTGCGACGTGCTGAACCCGGACACCAACGAACCCTACAACCGCGACCCGCGGTCGATGGCCAAGAAGGCCCTGGCCTACACCGCCTCCTCCGGCGTGGGCGACACCGTGTTCTTCGGCCCCGAAGCGGAGTTCTTCGTGTTCGACGACGTGCGCTGGAACACCGCGCCGCACGACACCGGCTATTCCTACGACTCCATCGAACTTCCGGTGAACACGGGCAAGGAATACCCCGAAGGCAACATGGGCCACCGGCCCGGCCCCAAGGGCGGCTACTTCCCGGTCAACCCCATCGACAGCGGACAGGACCTGCGCGGCGAAATGCTGGCGGTGATGGCCGAGATGGGCCTGGAAGTCGAAAAGCACCACCACGAGGTGGCGCCGGCCCAGCACGAGCTTGGCCTGAAGTTCAGCGATTTGATCACCATGGCCGACCGTCTGCAGCTCTATAAGTACGTGGTGCACAACGTCGCCGCCGCCTACGGCAAGACCGCCACCTTCATGGCCAAGCCGATGTTCGGCGACAACGGCAGCGGCATGCACGTCCACCAGTCGATCTGGAACAAGGGCAAGCCGCTGTTCGCGGGCGACAAGTACGCGGGCCTGAGCCAAATGTGCCTGTGGTACATCGGCGGCATCATCAAGCACGCCAAGGCCATCAACGCCTTCACCAACTCCACCACCAACAGCTACAAGCGCCTGGTGCCTGGCTACGAAGCGCCGGTGAAGCTGGCCTATTCGGCCCGCAACCGCTCCGCCTCGATCCGCATCCCGCACGTGGACAGCCCCAAGGGCAAACGCATCGAAGTCCGCTTCCCGGACCCGATGGGCAACCCGTACCTGGGCTTCACCGCCATGCTGATGGCCGGCCTTGACGGCATCGAGAACCAGATCGATCCGGGCGGCCCCGCCGACAAGAACCTCTACGACCTGCCGCCCCGCGAACAGAAGAAGGTCCCGGAAGTCTGCGGCTCCCTCAAGGAAGCCCTCGACAACCTCGACAAGGACCGCGCCTTCCTCAAGAAGGGCGGCGTCATGGATGACGACTTCATCGACAGCTACATCGAGCTGAAGATGGAAGAGGTCATGCGCCTGGCGCTGCACCCGCACCCGGTCGAATACGACATGTACTACAAGTGCTAAAGCACGACGCTTAGCGCGATATAGAAAGGGCCGGAGAGCAATCTCCGGCCTTTTTTTCTTGGGATCACGGTTCCAATCCTTCCCCCGGCGCCTGCGGCGAAGGCCACTTCCCCCACCCACCTTGCGTCACGTAACGATCAGGGTCGCCCCAACACCACGGTCAGCGGATCGCTATCCCAACCGCCCGGGCGCAGCCGGTGCGCCTCGACCCCGCCGAACCCCGCCCGGTCCAGGTACATCGCCACCAGCCGGGCGTGGTCCTCGCCGTCCAGGCTGAGCCACAGCCGCACCGCCTTGGTGGGAAAGCAGCGGTTGGAGAAGCTTATGATCAGCGGCGCGCCAGGTTTGAGCACCCGCGCCACGTCGCGCAGCACCGCCACCGGCGACTGCAGGTACTGCACGCCCACGCAGATCATCGCCGCGTCAGCGCTGGCGCTCTCCAACGGCAGGACCGGCACACGGTTCAGGTCCTGCACGAACCAGCGGGTGAGGCGCGGGTTGGCCGCCAGTTCCTCCGCATTCATGCCGTGGCCGATCACCTCGCCATAGGCGACGCCGGCCGGCAGGTGGCTCACCCAGCTGGACATCAGGTCCAGCACCACTCCGCCCACCGGCAACGCTTGGCGATAGAACCCGGTCAGGGCCGCGATGGCCTCGTCGTCGATATGGGTGGATAGCCGCGCCTCCGCATAGAAGTCCGCATCGTCGCTCCCATCCTCCTTGGCGAAGGCGTTGGACGGCAGTCCGGGCAGGTCGGTCATGGCCCCAGCATGACAACGGCCAGCCCCATCGCGCAACCGGCGGGCAAGTGAACGTCGTTCTGGCGCCCGGCCGCCGGGCCGCCTACAACCCTCACCCCTGGGGACAGGAAACGACTCGACGGAGCGCCACATGCATCGACGCCTCTTCCTCACCGCCATGGCCGCGGCCCTGCCAACTTCAGTATGGGCCGCCCAGAAGGACCCGGTGAAGCTGGCCAAGGCCTTTCCCTACCTCGACGTCTACCTGAAAATGCCCTCCGCCCAGCGCAGCCGTTTCTCGCTGGTCTACTACATGTTGCGCGACGGAAAGCCGGCAGGCGACCTGCACGCCTGGATCGTGGACGGCGCCGCCCGCACCCCCCTGGCCCTCGACCACGACGGCCGCGTGCTGCATCCGCCTACCCTGGCCCAAATCAGCGGCGACGCCATGCTACAGTTCGACGTGCCCGCCGACGCCGTTCTCAAGCCCCGGCTGGAACTGCACGCCGCCGCGCCCGTCGCAGCACAGATCGACGCCGCCGACCTGCAGCTCTCGATCAACCAGGCGGGCGAGGCGGTGAAGAAGATCGCCGGCCCCATGTCCTTCGCCGCCCCCAAGATCACCGCCGCCCAGTTTCCCGGCGGCGTCTCGGGCAAGGCCGCCCTGCCGGACGGCCGCGCCTTCGCGCTCGCGCCTGGCAAGTTCGGCCCTCTGTACGATCCCGCCAAGGAACCCGGCGCCAAGACCATCATCCTGGCCAAGGCCCCCTCGCGGATCTTGCTGACGCCATCGGCTTAGGGGGCCGGCGAGGGGCTACGCCATCGCCGTTTTGCTTCAATCGGAAGCCTGCGCGTCCGCGCCCCATCCCCGGGGCCCGAATCCCTGCTAAAACGAGGCCATGCCCAAGGCCGCTCAAGCGTCGCTGTTCGACGACGCCCTCAATCCCGCTCCCGCCGCCCCTCTCGCCGAGTCGCACGAGCCGCGGCCTGGTCCTTCGACGGCGGCGGCGCAGAAGGCCGCCGATCTCGCCGCCTCGGGCTACTCCGCCAAGGACATCGAGGTCCTCGAGGGGCTGGAGCCGGTCCGCAAACGCCCCGGCATGTACATCGGCGGCACCGACGAGCGGGCGTTGCATCACCTCTTCGCCGAGGTGCTGGACAACTCCATGGACGAGGCCGTCGCCGGCCACGCCAAGATCATCGAAGTTTCCCTAGCCGCCGATGGCGCGCTGACGGTCAAGGACGACGGCCGCGGCATGCCCGTGGACCCACACCCGAAGTTCCCGGAAAAGTCGGCCCTGGAAGTGATCATGACCGTCCTGCACGCGGGCGGTAAGTTCTCCGACAAGGCCTATGAGACCTCCGCCGGTCTGCACGGAGTCGGCGTCTCGGTGGTCAACGCCCTTTCCGAACGAGTGGAGATCACCGCCTGGAAGGACGGCTTCGAGTGGCGCCAAACCTTTTCCCGCGGCCGACCCACCTCGAAGCTCGAACAGATCGGCCCCAGCCGTAAGCACGGCACCGCCGTCACCTTCACCCCCGACCCGGTGATCTTCGGCGACGACATCCACTTCAAGCCGGCGCGCCTCTACCGCATGGCCCGCTCCAAGGCCTATCTGTTCCGCGGCGTTGAGATCCGCTGGCGCTGCGCCGCCGAGCGGCTCACCGACGCCACACCGGCGGAGGCCACCTTCCACTTCCCCAACGGCCTGGCCGACTTCCTGGCCGAGAGCACCGCCGGTATCGAGACCGTCACCCCCGAGCCCTTCGCGGGGCGCATCGAGCGCAAGGGCGAGGCCGGGGCGGTGGAATGGGCCGTCACCTGGACACCGGCCGGTTTCGGCGAGGCCGACGGCTTCATGCGCTCCTACTGCAACACCGTGCCCACCCCGGAGGGCGGCACCCACGAGGCGGGCCTGCGCGCCGTCCTCACCCGGGGCTTGAAGCAATATGCCGAGCTCACCGGCGAAAAGCGCGCCACGGTGATCACCGCCGACGACGTCATCGCCCAGGCCGGAGCCATGATCAGCGTCTTCGTCAAGAACCCGGAATTCCAGGGCCAGACCAAGGAGCGCCTCTCTTCCGCCGACGCCCAGCGCTTGGTGGAAGCAGCCTTGCGCGACCCCTTCGACCACTGGCTCACCGCCCAGCCGAAGAACGCCGGCGCCCTGCTGGCCTTCGTCCTCGACCACGCCGAGGAGCGCCTCAAGCGCCGCAAGGACAAGGAGGTCGCCCGCGCCTCGGCCACGCGTAAGCTGCGCCTGCCGGGCAAGCTGGCCGACTGCTCGAACCAGTCCGCCGAGGGCTCCGAGCTCTTCATCGTCGAAGGCGATTCGGCCGGCGGCTCGGCCAAACAGGCCCGTAACCGCAAGACCCAGGCGATCCTGCCCCTGCGCGGCAAGATCCTCAACGTCGCTTCCGCCAGCATCGACCAGCTGCGCGGCAACAAGGAACTGGCCGACCTCACCCTGGCGCTGGGCGTCCAGATGGGCTCGAAATTCCGCGACGAGGACCTGCGCTACGAGCGCGTGGTGATCATGACCGACGCCGACGTTGACGGCGCCCATATCGCTTCGCTGCTGATCACCTATTTTTACCGGACCATGCCGGAGCTGATCCGCGAGGGGAAACTCTACCTCGCCCTGCCGCCCCTCTACCGCATCAGCCACGGCGGCAAGACCGAGTACGGCCGCGACGACGCCCACAAGGACGAACTGCTCAACACCGTGTTCAAGGGCAAGAAACCGGAGATCGGCCGCTTCAAGGGCCTGGGCGAGATGATGCCGGCCCAGCTGAAAGTCACCACCATGGACCCCGCCACCCGCACCCTGGCCCGCGTCAGCCTGCCCCGCGAGGAGGGCCTGGTGGCCGACCTGGTGGAAACCCTGATGGGCCGCAAACCCGAACTGCGCTTCCGCTTCATCCAGGAAAACGCCGAGTTCGCGGCGGAGGATCTGGACGTTTAGGGAGCCCGAGGTGACGGACGTGGGATGGGATTATTGGGAGAGAGAGGCCCCTCCCCCCGCTAAGCGCTAAGCGCTAAGCCGCCGCCGACTCCGGCCGGCTGGACAGCCCCTGCATCATCATCCGGTTGATGTCGATCAGGGCGTCGAAGGTCTCCTGTTTGCGCATCACCAGGCTGGAATGCCGGTTGACCCACAGCGACAGGGAAATGATCTGGGCGCGCAGGGACGCCGGCAGGTTGTTGTCCGCAACCGAGCAGTCGGTTGCCAGCGCCGACCACAGGCGCCGGTTCCAGTCCAGCGCCTCGATTCGGGTCTTGAAGTCGTCGTCGGAAACCGCGGCGGCCTCCACCAGCGCCCGCGTGACCTGTCCGAACAGACGGAGCTCGGCTTCGCGCGGGGTCTCAGACCTCGCCGCCGCCTGTTGGTAAGCCCTTAGTCCCATGCCCCAACCTCTCGTCTTCGTAGTCGATCAACTTCCGGCACAACATCAAGGCCCTGTAGTATTCCCGGGCCATGGCGTGGCGTGAGATGTTCACGCATTCCGCCAAGACGTCGGGGTTTCGAACGGCGCCCATGAACTCGGACAACCGCCGGACGAACTCGTCGTAGTATCGTGAGGCCCCCGCCTCATCGAGATACATCATCATCACAGGAAAATAGATTCGCCGCGATGGTGAAGTGACCTCATCTTCCTGCATGATGTCCTTCTCGCGAAGGACAGAAGCCTTGTTCTGCAGGATCAGAGTACCCCGTCGATCCCCGTTCTGAACCACCGCTCCGTTGAGAACGAACTTCTCGCCGGGCTTCAGAGACAACTTCAGTGGCATGGAACGGGTCTCCGAATATCGTCGTCTTCGAAATACTGCTTGGCCTGCCCCTCCCTGTGCTTGTTCAGGACTAGGTTGGGAAGCTTTCCGCAGGCTAAAGCGACATGGTTAACGGCGCCTTGCGGCGCGGCCTGTGCGCGTATGTCGCAGCCAGCCCAAAACCCTTCCCTCTGGTCGCGAGGCAAGAGTTGAAACCCGGCGACCAACTTACAAGCCGCACGCCCTCCTTCACCCCCGATTAACCATGCTCGCGCGATGGATCACTCAGCCGATCCTCCAGCTGAAAGGCGACTCATGTCGCTGCGCCGCAACGCTCAGAATTCCGCCTCGCCGCTCGCCATGGGGTTCGAGGACGCCGACGCCGAGCCCACCCGCGCCAAGCTGTCGTCCACGGTGCAGGGGGACGCCGCCTCCCCCGCCGCCCTGCAGCGCCTGGAGGCCGCGGTCAGCGAGATCAAGGCCCTGGCCGTGGCCCCCCTGCTGCAGCGCGCTGTCAACGCCATCTCCGCCGACGACGGCGTCCTGGCCTCCCAGCTCGCCATCAACGCCCTGGAGATCGACGAGAAGAGCGGCATGGCCTGGTACGTCCTGGCCATCGCCCGGGAAAAGGTCGCCGACTACAAGTCTTCCCTACAGGCCTATGAGGCCGCGCTGGAGCTGCTGCCCGAACAGGCGGAGGTCGCCAACGACCTAGGCCGCCTGGCCTATAAGCTCGGCATGAAGGAGGTGGCGGTCCAGCTCTTCCAGCACTACCTGGCCCGCTATCCCGCCTCGCACGAGGGCGCCAACAACCTGGCCTGCGCCGTGCGCGACCTCGGCCAGTATGAAGAGGCCGTCGGCGTCCTGCGCCCGGCCATCAACGCCAATCCCGAAAAACCCCTGCTCTGGAACACCCTGGGCACGGTGGTGTCCGAGCAGGGCGACCTGGAGACGGCGATTACCTTCTTCACCGAGGCCCTGCGCCTCGACCCCGGCTTCGCCAAGGCCCGCTACAACCGCGGCAACGCTCGCATGGCCCTGGGCGAGCTCGATACCGCCATGACCGACTGCACCTTGGCCCTGCAGGGGACCACGGCGGCGGACGAGCGGCTGATGATGACCCTCGCCCGCTCGACCCTGAACATCGCCCGCGGCGACATCGGCGCCGGCTGGGACGACTACGAGGCCCGCGTCGACCCGTTGTTCGCCGACGTCACCCACTTCATGACCGATCGGCCTAAGTGGACGCCGGACGCCGACCTGGCCGGCAAGACCTTCATGCTGTTCGGCGAACAGGGCCTGGGCGACGAAGTCCTCTTCGCCAACATGATTCCCGACATTGCCGAGGCCGTGGGCCCGGACGGCAAACTGGTGATCGCGGTGGAGAAACGCCTGATCCCGCTCTTCCAGAGGTCATTCCCCGCCGCCGAGATCGGCGCCCACGCCACCTTCAAGGTCGATGGCCAGACCGTGCGCGGCGCCCCTTTCGTCGCCGACTGGTCGCGGATCGACCTCTGGGCGCCCCTGGCCTCGCCGCTGCGCCGTTTCCGCCGCTCGGTGGACGCCTTCCCGGACCGCGAGCGCTTCCTGACCGCCGACCCGGACCGCGTCGCCTACTGGAAGTCGGTGCTGGACGAACAGGCCCCCAAAGGCCCCAAGGTTGGCCTGCTCTGGAAGTCGATGAAGAACGACGGCGCCCGCGCCCGCTACTTCTCGCCCTTCGCCCAATGGGAATCGGTGCTCAAGACCCCGGGCGTCAGCTTCGTGAACCTGCAGTATGGCGACTGCGCCGAAGAATTGGCCCGGGCCAAGGGCGAGTTCGGGATCGACATCTGGAACCCGCCGGGCATCGACCTGAAGGATCAGCTGGACGAGGTCGCGGCGCTCTCCTGCGCGCTTGACCTGACCCTGGGCTTCGCCAACGCCACCACCAACATCGCCGCCGCCTGCGGCGCCCCCACCTGGATCATCTCGGTCCCCGGCGCCTGGACGCGCCTCGGCACCGATCGCATGCCCTGGTACCCCCAGGCCCGCATCTTCACCCCCGAAGGCTTCGGCGAGTGGGAGATCATCATGGGCGAGGTGGCGCAGGCGCTGGGGGAAGCGTTCTCCGCCTGAGACGTCAGGGCCGCCCCCTTTTTCTCCTGTCATCCCGGAAAGCCGCGCAAGCGGCTTATCCGGGACCGCGGCAAGCGCCGAGGGGACGATCAACAGCAGACGCCGGCGTTTCTGGCGGTCCCGGATATGCGCTATCGCGCATTCCGGGATGACAGCATGGGTTGGCGGCCCCTAAGCCAACCCAAACAGCCCACTCAAATGTGCATTGGCGAACTTCCCCTCCTGGTCGACCGCCTTGCGCACCGCCAGAAACTCCCCCGTCTTCGGATACAGCCGATGCACGTCCTCGGTCGTCAGGGTGTGTCGCTTGGCCCAGTGCGGACGGCCTTCCCCCGCCCCGAACACCGCCTCGATCTCGCTGAACGCCCCGCGCCAGGGCATCCTGGCGTACTGGTGAAACGAGATCGATGCGCCGGGGCCCTTGTTGAACGGGCTCATCCAGATGTCGTCGCCGGCGGTCAGGCGGAACTCGAAGGGGAAGGCGATCGGCATCCGCTTGCGGCGGATATAGGCGATGGCCTCCTTCAGGGTCTCCATGCCGTTGGCCCGCGGCAATTCGTATTCCATCTCCTCGAACCGGATGGTCCGCTCGGACGGGAAGATCTTGTAGGCCGGCCCCACGCGGCGAGTGGGCTTAGCCGACATCCGCATCATCAGCTTCTGCAGGCTGGGGATCAGCACCGGCGCCGCCATCCCCACGTCGCAGAAGAACCGGAACGCCGATTCGTCGATGTCGTTGCCCCCCGGGAAATCGCCCTCGGGCTCCGCCGGATGCAGGGTCTTGAAGATCACCTGGTCGGAGTAGGGAAAGACGAAGAACTCCATGTGGCGGGTGGCGCCAGCCAGTTCGTCCAGGCGCTCAGCCACCTCGGCTAGGGGGCGACGCTCCACCCGCTCCTCCAGGCAATAGGCCGGCAGGACGTTGATCTTGATCTGAACCGCCACCCCAAACAGCCCCAGCGACAGCCGCTGCGCCTCATAGAGATCGGGCCGTTGGTCCGGGCCGCACTCGACTAGGCTCCCGTCCGCCAGGACCAGGCGGAACCCGCAGGCCTGGGTGGCCAGGCTGCCCAGCTGCGCGCCCGTGCCGTGGGTGCCGGTGGCCGTGGCGCCGGCCAGGGACTGGGGATTGATATCGCCCTGATTGATCAGCGACAGGCCCTGTTCCCACAGCGCCGCCGTCAGCCTGTCCAGGCCCCACCCGGCCGGCGCCCAGACGGTCTTGCGATCCGGGGCGACCTCTACGGCGCCCTCGTAGTCCGCCAAGCTGACCAGCGTGCCGTTGGTCTCGCACAACGGCATGAAGGAGTGGCCGGCGCCCACCACACGCACCTTGTGTGCGCGCGCGACGATCGCGGCCAGTTCCGGCGCCGTCTTCGGCCGCTCGTAAGCCTGCGGCTGCGCGGCCACGCTCCCCGACCAGTTCCGCCACTCACTCATGTCCGCCCCTCGTCGCGTCGATAGAGCGAAGGACGATAGTTCAAGCTATCTTTTAGGCAAGCACCTTCGATTCCCCGCGACTACCTCGCGCTTCCCATCGCCCCTATTCGAACGTCTCGAAATACGTCGCGAACAACAGGCAGACTTCGTAGTTGACCATGTCGGCGTCGCGGTCCGGCTCCTCGACCACCATTTCGATGGCGCTGTAGGTCAGTTCGACCATCAGCCGCATGGCGACCCGCAGCCGCGCCTCCGAGCTGTTCGGATATCGGGCTCGCATCGCCTCGAAGAAGCGATCCGCCACCATGTCGCGGGATTCGAATCGCAGGCGCTGCAGCATCGGCACCGCCCGCAGCGCCCGGCCGATCGCCGATCCCCCGGGGAAGGCGCGGGTGATCTCCACGATCTTCTCGTGGATGGCCAGGCTGCTGGCCAGCCGCGCCTCGAAGGTTTCGCCCCCCAGGCCGCCGGCGTCGATCCAGTCCAGCACCAACTGGTCCTGGGCCAGCATCAGCCGATCGCCCAGCTCCTTGAGGATGGCGTATTTGTTGGGGAAATAGCGGTACAGGGCCGGCGGCGTCAGGCCGGCGCGTTCGCAGATGGCGTTGGTGGTCAGCTGCTCGAAACCCATGTCGCACAGCATTTCGCCGGCCGTGGCCAGCACCATCTCATAGGTGTCCTGGCCCCGCGCCTGAGTCGGCTGCAGTTTGGTTTCCAGCGAGATGCCGCCGCCCTCGCTCCGGCCCTCGACCGCCTTACTTCTGGCCCCCGCCGCCATCCGCGCACATCCCGTTGTCCCCACCTCGCCCCAGCCCGCTTTGCCTGTGGGCAGATGACAATCCTGATACGGAGCCGGAATGCCGGGACAAATGCAAGCCAGCGATAATCCCCATGGTCAGCAGCGCCAGGCCGGCGCCCAGCGCCAGGCAGCCGCGCACGTCGGCGTCGCTGACCACCAGCGAGGCCAGGAATGGCCCGGCGCTGCAGCCCAGCAGGGCGGCGCCCGATCCCAGGCTGGCGGCGCGCCGGCTGGGATCGGCCTCGATCGCCATCGGCGTCAGGTAGGGGGCCGCGAATAGCCACAGGAAGCCGAACGCCGCCGACGCCGCCAGAAACACCGGCGCCCCCGGCAGGGTGGCGAACAGGCCCAGCAGGCCGATGGCGCCGGCGATCGCCCCGATCAGGGCCCAGAACCACGGCAAGCGTCCCGCCACAACCGTCGCCGCCGCGCCGCCCGCCACCTGCGCCCCCAGCGACAAGGAAATGGCCAGTCCGGCCGTCCCCTCGGGGTGACCGGACTGGCGCGACAGCGGATCGACATAGATCCACACCGCCAGGATGAAGGCCTGGAAGCAGAACGCCGCCGCCAGGGCGAACCAGCCGCGCGGGCTGGGTAAGCCCTTGGGCCCCTCCTCCAGCGTGTGCGGCAGGGCGGCGAAGGCGCGCGGGACGGCCAGGCCGATCACGGCGGAGACCGCCGCCAGGGTGGCCAGGCACAGGAACCCGCCATCGACCCCGAGCGGCCTCAGGACAAAGGCGCTGATCCCTGCCACCATGCCCAGTTGCGCCAGAGTCTGGACGGTCAGGTACAGTCCCGACCACCGTTCGGGCCGCGGCGAGCGCACGATCAGGCCGGTCATCAGCCAGATCAGCGCCCCGCTGGGCAGGCCGTTAAGCCCGCGCACCAGGGTCAGCATGTCGCCCGACACCTTGGTGGTGGCGTAGTTCAGGACTGCCATCAGCAGGCCGCAGACCACAGCCATCAGCCGCAACCGGCCGGCGCCCAGCAGCGGTCCCGCCAAGGCCGCCGCCACGCCCATGGCCAGCAGCTCCACCGTGCCGGCCTGGCCCAGCTGCGCCGCGCTCAGCCGTCCCGACGCCTGCAGGCCGCCCAGTAGCAGCGGACCGACGCCGGCGAACATCACCCCGACGACGCCGACGAAGAACAACGCCAGTTGCTGGGTCAGGCTCGGCGCGGCGCCGATCCAGGCGCGCGGCTCCGCATCCAGACCCTCTGGCCTGACGGCCGTCTGCGCCGCCGTCAATACTTCGCCCTTAGGTATAGGCCATAAGTGCGAGGCTGGCCGACGCTGAAGACGTCGAAGCCCAGGCCGGCGATCGGGGTGATGTCGACGATGTTGGTCTCGTTGAACAGGTTACGGCCCCAAACCCCGACCTCATAGCGCCCATTGTCCAGGCGCACGCCCACCTGGCCGTTGACATAGATCCGCGCCGGATCGCTCAGCCGCTGGGTGTTGGCGGTGTCGAAATAGACCTTGCTGCGGTAGGTGAAGTCGAACTGGGTGACCAGGACCCCCACCGGCAGGTCGTGCTCATAATGCGCCGTGCCGTTCAGGCTGGCCTTGGGCGCCGAGGGCAAGGTGTTGCCCGAATAGTTGCCGGCCACCGACTGGAAATCCTGATACCGGGCGCTGAGCAGCGATCCGCTCAAGGAAAGATCCAGCCCGCGCATGGGCTTGGCCTCCAGCTCCACTTCCGCGCCGTACATCCGCGCCGCCGAGGCGTTGGTGAACAGCTGCACCGTGATGTCGTTGCGTTGCACCGCCGTATAGACCTGTAGGTCCTTGTAATCATAGTAGAAGGCCGAGAAGTTCGCCCTCAGCCGGTGATCGAAGAACTCCGTCTTTGCCCCGACCTCATAGGCGTTGACGTTTTCGTCCTTGTAGGGGCCGAGGTCAGCCTGTTCGGTGGTCTGGCCGCTGAAGTAGCCGCCACTCTTGGTGCCGCGGTTGTAGGTGAAATAGACGTTGGCGTCGTCTGTCACCTTGTATTGCAGGCCGATACGGCCCGACACCGAACTGAAGGTCTTCGCGCCGTCGAAGGTGAAGATCGGGATGGCCCCGAACTCAGCCTCGCTGACGTAGTGGAATGTCTTGCGGTCGGCCGAATAGCGCAGACCGCCGGTGACGGTCAGCCGGTCAGTGAGGTCATAGTCCACCTGGCCGAACACCGCATAGCTGTCAGTGGCCTGGGTCAGCGGCCAGCCGAATACGCCGATACTGTCGGCCAGATCGACGCCGGTGGGGTTCTCCGGGGTCGGGTTCCGCGCCGCGCGCAAGACGTCGTAGTAGGAATTGTTGCTGAGATCGTCGTGGGCGTAATAGAGGCCGCCGACATAGCGCAGACGGGTGTGGCCGTTCGACTGCAGGCGCAGCTCCTGGCTGACGGTCTTCTGCAGGGCGATGTAGCTGGCGGTGATCAGGGGGATCGGGCTGGCGTCGGTCTCTTCCTGGTCGTTGCGGGCGGCGCGCTGGTAGCTGGTCACCGACACCAGGGTCGCCGGTCCAAAGTCATAGTTGATGGTGTTCGACACCCCGAACAGCTTGACGATGTCCTTGCCCAGGAAGCTGTAGTCGCCCGCGTACAGGTTCTTGCTGGTGTTGGCGTAGCCCAACACGTTGGTGCACTGGCCCGAGGTGTAGAAGGCCGGCTTGCAGGGGGAATAGCCGAGGCTGGGATCGAACGGCAGAGCCGCCTCGTCCGTCTGCGCCACCAGGGACCGATTGTAGGCCAGGATCGAGCCGCCGCGGGATTGGTTTACGCTGACCGTCAGGTCGTCGGTGAAGTTACTGACGGGCTTCAGCTCCAGCACGCCGCGAACCCCGAAACGGTCCTGGTTGTTGCCGTGTTTTCCCGTCGTCCGGTCCAGGGTATAGCCATCATCGCGCACATAGAGGCCCGACAGCCGGAAGAGCACCTTGTCGGCTACCAGCGGCCCACCGACACCCCCCTGGACGTTGACCTCGTTGAAGCGCCCGTACTCAAAGGCCACGTCGCCCTCAAAATGGTTGGACGGCCGACGCGTGGTGACGTTGATCGCCCCGCCGGTGGTGTTGCGCCCGTACAGCGTGCCCTGCGGCCCGCGCAGCACCTCGACCTGCTGCAGGTCGTAGAACGACGCCAGCTGCGCCAGGGGCGAGGCGACATAGACCCCGTCCACATAGATACCCACCGCGCTGGCGGTGGAGGGGTTGAAGTCGTTGACGCCGACGCCGCGGATGAAGATCCGGGGGTTGGCCGCGTTGTCGTCGGTCTTGATCTGCAGCGCCGGCGCTAGGCCCGACAGGCCCAGCAGGTTGTCTACCCGCTTGTTCTTCAGCGCCTCAGCCGTCAAGGCCGTGACCGCGATGGGCACCGCCTGCAGGTTTTCCGAACGCTTCTGCGCCGTGACCACCACTTCCTGGACGGCGTCGGCGCTTGCAGCGACCGGCGCCGCTTGTTCCGCCCGGGCCGCGCCCGCCACCATCAAGACCGCCAGACTCGACCCAACGAGCAGTTTTTGGCCGACCAGAAGCTTTTGCATCGCATACCCCTCATTATGTGGGGCTACGATAGCTATAACTATCGTTCTTGCAAGAGCCTCTCAACTGCGGCGCGGCTGCCCCGCTTCATCTGACCAGTTAAGGGGCAGGTCCGCTCATCGCGGCGGCGGAACAGGCGCCGAGATCGCCGTTTGACCCTGGGCCGGGTAAGCCGGCGGATCGGATTTCGGTAGTTGAAAACGGATTGGCACCTCCACCGTACCGCCGTCAGGCGGGCCGGCTTTAGAGCCCTTGGGTTCCATCCTGAACAGGACCGACATCCGCAAAGCAGCCACGCCGAACCCCTCACCGGGCGGCTCCTCCGACACGACGGAACAGTCCTTCAGTGTCGACTCAGCGGTGATTGAGCAACGTATCACCGCCCGCCCCTCAATTCCGAGACGCCGCGCATGGTCCGGATAGTAGCGCATGATGTCCGGACCGCCCGAAGGCTCGGGCCACGCCGACAAGGGCGTTACGAAACACAACACCACGCCAAGACCAATCATCCTGAGCCGCATCCACGCCCTCCCCGTTAGCTCCTCATCCACCGAAGCACGAAACCAGAACATTCGCTACGACTACATCATCCCGGAGATGCTTTTGTGGTAGGAGCCTCCGACGAGGTGACCCATGCCCTTCCTTGACACCGGCGACATCGAAGCCGTCGAGAAACGCCCGGGCTGGCGCGGCCGGATCTTCAGCTCCGCCACCATGACCTTCGCCCACTGGGACTTCGCCGCCGGCTCGACCATCCACCAGCACGAGCATCCCCAGGAAGAGGTCTGGCACATCCTCGCCGGAGAGCTGGAGGTGACCATCGCCGGCGAGGCGCCTCAGCGCGCGGGCCCCGGTATGGTCGCCATTGTCCCTCCGCACACGCGCCACTCGGTGGTCGCCATCACCGACGGCAAGGCTGTCGTCGCCGATTATCCCCTGCGCGAGGGGTTCTGACCGCCCCGTTTCGCCCCATGCCCCCAGCCGCACCCCCGTCCTGGAGCGGACGATTTCGTCGCAGGGCGCCCCTAGAAACCCTTAAGCGGCTTGAACATCGCGTCGCGCCCTTTAGGGTGGCCCTGATTTGAACAGATGTTCGAGGGGCGCCCATGCGCCTTTCCCCGGGGAGCCGTTGGCATGAGCAAGCGTTTTGAAGGCACAGAAGATTACGTCGCAACAGATGATTTGAAGATCGCGGTCAATGCAGCCATCGCGCTTGAACGTCCCCTGTTGATCAAGGGTGAGCCCGGCACCGGCAAAACGGTTCTGGCCTATGAAATCGCCAAGGCGCTGAATTCGCCCCTGATCACCTGGCACATCAAATCCACCACCAAGGCCATGCAGGGCCTGTACGAATACGAGGCCGTCACCCGTCTGCGCGACAGCCAACTGGGCGACGAGCGGGTCAAGGACGTCAGCAACTACATCAAGAAGGGTAAGCTCTGGGAGGCCTTCGACGCCCCGGAGCGCCCCGTCCTGCTGATCGACGAGATCGACAAGGCCGACATCGAGTTCCCCAACGACCTTCTGCAAGAACTCGACCGGATGGAGTTCTATGTCTACGAGACGGACGAGACCATCAAGGCCAAGATCCGCCCGGTGGTGATCATCACCTCCAACAACGAAAAAGAACTTCCCGACGCCTTCCTGCGCCGCTGTTTCTTCCATTACATCCGCTTCCCGGACGAAGAGACGATGCGCGCGATCATCGAAGTCCACTACCCCGGGATCAAGCAGAAGCTGGTGCAGGAAGCCCTCCGCATCTTCTACGACATGCGCAAGGTGCCAGGCCTGAAGAAGAAGCCCTCCACCTCCGAGCTGCTCGACTGGCTGAAGCTGTTGATGGTGGAAGACATCGACGACGCCGCCCTGCGCGAGCGCGATCCCACCAAGCTGATCCCGCCGCTGCACGGCGCCCTCTTGAAGAACGAACAGGACGTTCACCTGTTCGAGCGCCTGGCGTTCCTGGCCCGCCGCGAAGGCTCTGGGGCCCGCCCCGGCCAGCAATAGTCATCAGATCTGCCGGCAAGCCCCCGACGTCCGCCGACGCCGGGGGTTTCTGCTTTGGATACTCCAGCTTACAGCGAATTCACTGGACCTTGACCCGTCCTCCCCCGAGTCTCATGCCGCGAGACGATGGAGACGGGGCAATGCTGAAGCCGGTTCTTTTCCTTGGCCTGATTGGGGTGTCCGCCCTGGCCCTTGCCGCCTGCAACCCGCCCCACCCCCGCCACGGCCAGAACCGCGACGACGAGGCCGACAACAGCAGCCTGCGGGTGATCACCAAGCTGGACTGCCCCGACGAACAGGGCGACCTCACCCGCAAGTCCGCCGCGGCCGACGGCCGCTCCTGTGACTATGTCGGCCAGGACGGCGCCGTGGTCACCCTGCAGCTGGCCAGCCTGACCAACGGCGACACCGGCGCCGTCCTGGACCCGCTGGGCAAGCAGCTGCGCGCCGAACTGCCAGCCATTTCCCCCACCCCGCCGGACGCCACGGCCGCACCCCATGGTGACAAAAGTGGGCGCGACACGGACAACGTCGACATCGACATGCCCGGCGTGCACATCCATGCCGACGGCGACAAGGCCAGCATCGACGCCGGCGGCTGGGGTCACCGCGGCGTCAAGATCGACGCCGACGACCACGGCGCGGAGGTCCATGTCGAGGATCGGGGCGGCCCCGGCGTCCACAAGGTGATGATCCTCACCGCCGACAGCCCCGGGCCCAACGGCTACAAGGTCGTCGGCTACGAGGCGCGCGGCCCCGTTGGCGGACCGATGGTGGTCGCCTCCGTCAAGGCCAAGGATAGCGACGAACACGACGATCTTTTGCGCGACGTCCGGGACCTTCTAAGCCTCAATGTCGGGGGCTAAGGAGCGGAATTAGAAAGCTTTCCTGGCGCCGTCTAGTGCGACAGGAACAGCGACGGCGACTGCGCCTGGAGGAAGGTCCGGGTGGTGCCGCCGAAGATGAATTCCTGCAGGCGCGGATGGCCGAAGGCGCCGGCGACCAACAGATTGGCCCCGGCTTCCTGGGCCGCCTTGAGCAGCAGGGGGCCGGCGTCGCCGCCCTCCTTGATGCAGGTGACGTCAGAGGTCACGTTCCGCGCCGCCAGGAAGGCCTTCAGCGACGCCGGATCGAACTTGCGCGCGGATTGGGCCGCCGCCGACAGGATCACCACGTGCGAGGCCTTCTGCAGCAACGGCAAGGCGGTGCGCATGGCGCGGCTGGCTTCCTTGCCGCCGTCCCAGGCAACGGCCACCACCCCGTCCGCCTTGAGGCCCGGGCGCGCCACCAGGGTCGGGCGCTGCTCGTCGGCGACGATCTGCTGGAAGGCTTCCGCCAGCGGTCCCTTGCCCCGCGCGGCGCTGTCGTCGAACACCACCAGGTCAGCCAGGCGCCCCTCCATGGCCAGCGCCGCCCAAACCGGAGATGTCAGGGAGATGAAGCTCTTCTTGCCGTAACCGCAGGCGTCCAGGACCGCGCGGGCGTACTTCTCACCCTCGGCGGCGGCCTGGCGGATGCTGTCGATGGCCGTGGCCTGGACCCCGCCCATGAAACCATCGCCCATCCAGGGAATCAGATCGGCCACGTCGGCGGGGGCGTGGACGGCGGCCAGTTCGGCGCCGAAGGCCTCGGCCACGACCGCGGCGGCGGCGAGGGTGCGCTTGTCGGCCTCCCCGCCGGACAGCGGCGCCAAGATTTTCGCCCAATCCATCGAGATCCTCCCAGTGATCGCTGATGCGATGGAACCATCGCGCCGCGCATTGATCTTTCGCAAGCTATCGGTCACTTGACCATACTTGACCTTGGAGGAACGGTTCTGTGGCGAAAGGGCTGCAATCCCGAGGCGGGAAACGGTCCGAGCCTCGCGCGTGGCAGCGGATGCTGTCCGGCCGGCGCCTGGATCTGCTCGATCCCTCGCCCATGGATATCGAGATCGAGGACATCGCCCATGGCTTGGCGCGGGTGGCCCGCTGGAATGGCCAGACCATCGGCGACCATTCCTTTTCCGTGGCCCAGCACTCGGTGGTGGTGGAGGAGATCGTCGCCCACCTGCAACCCGGCCTGGACCCCAAGTGGCGGCTGGCGGCCTTGCTGCACGACGCCGCGGAGTATGTGATCGGAGACATGATCTCCCCCTTCAAGGCGGCGCTAGGCTTCGATTACCGCTCCTTTGAGGACCGGCTGGAGACGGCGATCCACGTCCGCTTCGGCCTGCCCGCCAGCACTCCCGCCCCGATCAGGAAGCTGATCAAGACCGCCGACCGCGCCTGCGCCTTCTTCGAGGCCACTCAGCTGGCCGGATTCGAGCACGACGAGTCGCTAGCCATCTTCGGCGCCCCTCCGGCAGGCTATAATCTTGTGATCGAGCCCCTGCCCCCGCCCGAGGCGCAGTCGCGCTATGTTCAGCGCTATCATGTGCTGTCCGAGGCAGCTGGCTTCGCCACGGGCAATATCGCCTTCGAGACCGAGTGATGACGCTGATCGTCAGCCCTTTGAGCCGTGTTGAACGCGTGATCGCGACGCGCGGCCCCTCGCACCTGATTACCCTGCTCTCACCGCCCGAGATGATCGAAACCCCCGCCGGCATCGCGCCGGACCGGCATTTGAAGCTGGGCGTGCACGACATTTCCGCCCCTGAGGCGGACATGGTAGCGCCGGACGCGGCCATGGTGGAGCGCATCCTGACCTTCGCCCAGACCTGGGATGGGCGCATGCCGATGCTGGTCCATTGCTGGGCGGGGATCAGCCGTTCCACGGCCACCGCCTTCACCCTGGCCTGCGAGCGCAACCCGCATTCCGACGAACTGGAGATCGCCCTGGCCCTGCGGCGCGCCTCGCCCAGCGCCTATCCCAACCGCCGGATCGTGGCGCTGGCTGACAACATCCTGGATCGGCGCGGACGGATGCTGGAGGCCGTCGAAGCCATGGGCAGCGCCAACTTCGCCGTCGAAGGCGCCGTCTTCGAGCTGGCGGCGCGGCATTGAGGCGCCCTTGAGCACCGCCGTTGTCATCGGGCTTTCGGCGGTCACCGTCGCCATGCGGGACGGCGAGGCCTCTGTGCTGACCGTGCGGCCCCACGACAGCCTCACCGACCGCGCCTCGACCCTGGAGGGCCTGCCTTTCGGTCCCTTCGACCCGGACGGCCACCGCACCTTCGAGCTGGCGCTGCGGGAGTTCGTGCAGAGCCAGACGCGGTTCGACCTAGGCTTTGTGGAGCAACTCTACACCTTCGGCGACAAGGGACGCGACGCGCCCCTGGCCGACGTGGGCGCGGGCGGGGCGCGGGTGATCTCGGTGGGCTACCTGGCCCTTGCGCCCGCCGCGCCGGACACCGACGCCCCGGACGCGTCCTGGTCGTCCTGGTCGCGCTTCTTTCCTTGGGAAGACTGGCGCAAGGGCCGTCCCGCCCCGGTGGACGACGTCATCGTTCCGGCGCTGCGGGACTGGGCCGGGCGGTCCGAGGACCGCCGCAGCCGGGTGCGCCTGCTGTTCGCCCTGGAGGGCTCCCCCTGGGCCGAGGAACGGG
>DASVMY010000062.1:0-22143 GCA_036384135.1 Caulobacteraceae bacterium
ATGGACCACCGCGGCTGGGTCACCAGCCACTACATCGCCCGCCCCGGCGAGCCGGACGAACACCCCGTCCTCACCGCCCTGCCCCCCGTCACCGACTTCATGCTCTCGCGCCGAAGGGGGCGGCTGGGTAAACCGCCGTAACGGCCCGGGAGTGCGGGGACGAGAATGAGGGATTACGGTGTCAACGCAACCGCGGGCTTGCCTAGAGCCTGTTCCGTTTTGATGGAATCATCAAAACGGGAAAAACAGGCTTGAGTCTTGAGTTTGCGAGCACGATTCAGACTTTTGTCGGTTCCGACAAAAGTCATCGTGCTCTAGTGCTGGGCGGCGGGCAGGTGGACCACAAGGCCGTCGTGATCGACGACGACCTTGATCTGGCAAGCCAGGCGCGAGGTGTCCCTCACACCCTCGGCGAACTCCAACATGGCTACCTCCATATCGGTGCGATCGCCCAGCCGATCGACCCATGCGGTATCCACGAAGACATGGCAGGTGGCGCAGGCGCAGGCGCCGCCACAGTCGGCGTCGATGCCGGGGATGTTGTTGGCGATGGCGCCCTGCATCAGGCTGATGCCGGGCTCCAGGACGACGCTATGTTCGACGCCGCTATGTTCGACATAGGTGATGACCGGCATGGTGCGGATTCTCCTTCGCGCCGGGATCGGCTGAGGGGGGCGGTTTCGAAGCGTGACCGGGCGTGTGGCTCAACCGGGAATACGGACCGGCAGGTTCAGGTAGCCCTTCACGAACGGCGATGGGACACGCTCGGGCTCGCCCACGACCTCAATCACCGGGAAGCGCCGCAGGATTTCTTCCCAGATCACCCGCAGCTGCAGTTCGGCCAGGCGGTTGCCCACGCAGCGGTGGATTCCATAGCCGAACGACATGTGGGTGCGCGGCCGCTCGCGGTCGATGATGTAGCGGTCCGGGTTGTCGATGACCGCCTCGTCCCGATTGCCGGAGACGTACCACATGACCACCTTGTCGCCCTTGCGGATCAGCTTGCCCCGGAACTCGATGTCCTCCAGCGCCGTGCGGCGCATGTGGGCCAGCGGCGTCTGCCAGCGGATGGTCTCGGAGACCATCGACGGGATCAGGTCGGGGTTGTCCCTCAGTTTCCGGTACTGGTCGGGGTTCTGGTTGAGCGCGAAGACCGAGCCGCTGATGCTGTTGCGGGTCGTGTCGTTGCCGCCGACGATGAGCAGGATCAGGTTCCCCAGGAACTCCTCGGGGCTCATGTTCCGCGTGGCCTCGGCGTGGGCCATCATGGAGATGAGATCGCCGCGCGGCGGGGCGTTGACCCGTTCGTTCCACAGCTCGGTGAAGGCCGCCAGGCACTGCATCAGGATGGCGAGCTTCTCTTCCTCCGTCTCCACGATCATGCCCGGGGCCGGGATCGTCGCGGCGATATCGGACCAATAGGTCAGCTTGCGGCGTTGCTCGAAGGGGAAGTCGAACAGGGTGGCCAGCATCTGGGTGGTCAGTTCGATGGACACCCGGTCCACCCAGTCGAAGGTCTCACCCCTGGGCAGTTCGTCCAGGATCTTGCCGGCCCGTTCGCGGATCATCGGCTCCAGCAGCTGCAGGTTGGCCGGCGACACGGCGGGACTGACGGCTTTGCGCTGCGCGTCGTGTTTGGGCGGGTCCATGGCGATGAACATCGGCAGGCGCAGATCGGCGCCCTGGTCGACGATGGCGATGCCGCCGAGGGCGGCCTCGGAGGAGAACACCTGATGATTGGTGTCGACCGCCATGATGTCGTCGTACCGGGTGATCGACCAGTAGGGGCCGAACAGGCTGTCGCGGCAGTAGTGGACCGGATCCTCGCGCCGCAGACGTTCGAAATAGGGCCAATGGCTGTTTGTGCGCCAGAGTTCCGGGTGGCTGACGTCGATCTGGTCGAGGGGGATCGAATTGGCGTGATCCGTCACGGACTGCGGAATGGAGCCGTCGGCCATGGTCTTGCCTCCCTGCCGCCTGCCTTCGGGCAGGTCGGAGAATTCAGGCTAGGGAGTGCATTGGGAGGGGGGGATGGCGCGGCGCGCCTTTGTCATGTCAATTTGCGCCACATGACCGGGAGCCCGACGCTCGAACAGCTACCGATGACGCTGGGCTACTTCCGGCTGATCCTGCGCTGTTTCGGCGACACGCCGGATCGTCGGGCGGCGATCCTGGAAGGGACCGGCGTGACCGAGGAGATGGTTCGCGACCGCCTGGCGGACATCAGCCTCTTCCAGCAGGTGCGCCAGATCGAGAACGCGATCGGCCTGTTCGGTGAAGGCTGGGCCCTGCGGGCCCCGGAGTTATGGAACCCGTCTTCGCATGGTCCCCTGGGCGTCGCCGCGCTCGCGGCCCCTGACATGGCCGCGATGATCGAGGTGATCACCCGGTTCAGCTTCGTGCGGGCGCCGTTCTACGAAATGTCGCTCCGACGCGGGCGCACCTGGCGCCAGATCGACTTCGAACTGACGGTCCCCATCGACGAGCGCCTCTGGCGCCCGATGGTCGAGATCGCCTTCGTCGGGGTGAGGACCCTCATGGCCTCCATGCTGGCCTCTCCGCCGCGGGAGGCGAAGTTCTTCTTCGGCTGCGCGGAACCCGCCCATGCCGCCGAAGTCCGCGCTACGCTGGGAGACGTCGTCTATGGCGCGCCACGCAACGCGATCCGGTTTCCCAGCGCCTGGCTCGCGCTCGAGTCCCCGTTTGCCGACGCCGCGCTCTATGGCGTCGCGCTCAGCGAGCTGCAGGCCGCCGCCGGCCGCGTCACCGCTCCGGTTGGCCTACGTGGCCGGGTGGAGCGGCTGCTGGCTTCCCTCCCCGCGGGTCGCCTGACGTCCGACGAGATCGCGCGGTTGATGGGCGTGTCCCGGCGCACGCTGGTCCGGCGGCTGGGGGCGGCAGGGGTGAGTTATCGCAAGCTTGCCGACGCCGAGCTGCGCAACCGCGCCCTGCGGCTGTTGCAGGCGGGCGGCCTGACCCATGCGAGGGTCGCCGAAGAGCTGGGCTACGCCGACCCGACCGGCCTCAGCCGGGCTTGCCGCCGCTGGTTTCGGAACGGGGCCTTGCGGCAGGGTTAGGCGTCCCCGCCGCCTTTCGCGCCTCCGCCGGGCATGAGGCGCGGAATGGCAACCAATACTAGCATTAACGCCGGATTAAACCGTCACATGGTCAGTCTAGGTTGTTTATCGATTCAATCTCCACGACAGGGGGCAACCGGTGTCATCGCCTAACTACCTCGACGAACGGCTCAGTTTCATGAAGCTGGGGCCGGAGGCCCAGCGCAGTATCCAGGGCGTCAAGGCGGTGATCATGCGCGAATTGCCCGCCGCGCTCGACAATTTCTACGACCAGGTCCGGGCCGTGCCCGAGACGCGCAAGTTCTTCTCCTCGGAAAGCCATATCTCGGGCGCCAAGGATCGCCAGATCGCCCACTGGGACACTATCTCCAGCGGCCGCTTCGACGCCGGCTATGTGCGCGCGGTCACGACGGTGGGCGAGGTGCATGCCCGGATCGGGCTGGAGCCGCGCTGGTATATCGGCGGCTACGCCCTGGTGCTGGAGGCCATCCTCGCCAAGGTGGTCGAGGCGCGTTGGCCAAGGGGCGGTTTTGGCTCGAAGGGCGTCGGCGCCAAACAGGCGGCGGGTGAACTCGGCGCGATCGCCAAGGCGACGCTGCTGGACATGGACTTCGCCATCTCGGTCTATCTGGAGACCCTTGAGACCGCCCGGCAAGCCGCCGACGCCGAGCGCCGGGCGGCCGAGGAGGAACAGAACCGGGTCGTCGACACCCTGGCCGATCGCCTGCGCCAATTGGCCGAGGGCGACCTCACCGCGCGCATCGATGCGAGCTTCACCGGCCGCTACCAACAGCTCAAGGACGACTACAACCAGGCGGTCGACAGCCTGCGCGACGCCATGGCCGCGATCTCGGCGGCGACCGGCGGGGTGCGGAACGGCTCGGATGAGATCGCCGGCGCCTCCGACGACCTGTCCCGGCGTACCGAGCGACAGGCCGCCAGCCTCGAACAGACCGCCGCCGCCCTCGACGAAATCACCGCCACCGTCAAACGCAGCGCCGACGGCGCCAAGATGGCCAATGAGGCGGCCTCGGGCGCGAAGGCGGACGCCGTCAGGTCGGGCCAGGTCATGGACGACGCCGTGGCGGCCATGAGCGAGATCCAGCAGAGCTCCGGCCAGATCACCCAGATCATCGGGGTGATCGACGAGATCGCCTTCCAGACCAACCTTCTGGCCCTGAACGCCGGGGTCGAAGCCGCCCGGGCGGGAGAGGCGGGCCGCGGCTTCGCGGTCGTCGCCCAGGAGGTTCGGGCCCTCGCGCAACGGTCCGCCGAAGCCGCGCGGGAGATCAAGGCCTTGATCGCCGGCAGTTCCGAGCAGGTCCAGCGGGGCGTTCGCCTCGTCGGGGACACCGGCCAGGCCCTCGGCGGGATCGTCGCCAAGGTGGGCGAAATCGACGCCTTGATCGCCGAGATCGCCCTTTCGTCCCAGGAGCAGGCCGCCGGCCTCAGCCAGGTGAACACCGCGGTCAACCAGATGGATCAGGTGACCCAGCAGAATGCGGCCATGGTCGAGGAGGTCACGGCCGCCGCTTCCAGCCTCAAGGCCGAGGCGGTGGAACTCGCCCGCCTGGTGGGCCGCTTTGAGACCGGCCGCGGCGCCGGCCATCAGGCACGGCCCGAACTCGCCCAGCCCGGCCGCCACCTCGAACGCCGCGCTGGCTTCGGCCGTCCGTGACCCACCAGAAGCGGCTTTGCCCTAGCTGGCTTCGAGCTTGCCCGCCGCTTCGGCCATGGCCAGCCAGCGGGCTTCTTCGTCCTGATAGTGTCTGACCAGGGGGCGGGCGCCGGCCTTGGCGGCCTTCTTGCGGCAGTCGACGGCCTTGGCCAGGTATTCTTCGCGGGTGTCCATGGCCCCGCAGGTGCGCGCTTGGCGGCGCAATAGCAAGGCTGGAGGTCGCGGATACGGGGCGCGGGGCCTATTTGTGTCGCGCGACCGGCTTGGTCCCCACCCAGGTCCAGCCGGTGATCAGCCAGCCGCCCGGGCCCTTGCTGAAGGCATAGGTCATCTGGGCCGGTTCGCGCATGGCTGCGCCGTGTTCCTTGTAGAGATAGGTGACCGACACGACGAGGTAGCCGCGATCGCCGCTGACGACCTCCCGCGTGGCCGGGCCCAGGACGACGGACCCGTCGGTGTCGCCGTTCTGCCTGTCGTGGGCGGCCAGGTCGTTGGCCCAGTCCGTCAGCGCGGTGGGGCCGGTCCAGACGTGCGGGGCGACCTCGTCGATGATCGCCAGGCCGCCCGGGGCGAAGGCCGCCGCGGCCGTCTTCTGGTCGCCCTTGTTGAAGCTGTCGATGAACTGGTGGACCGGCGCCATCAGTGGCGAAGCGGCGGGCGCCGCGTCGGCGGTGGCATAGGTGCTGAGGGATGCAACTATCGCGGCAAGGCACATTTTCATGATCTTCCTCCCGAAGCCTGGTTTCATTCAGACTCCGAAGCGCGAAGACGGCAAGACCTTAAAGAGGGAGGCTTCGAATCCCTGGATCAGCTGGAATTGTCGGGGCCTTCATCTGAACGGCGGAACCTGGGGTTCGCGGCGGCGAAAGAGGGCTTGACGTCCCTAGCGTTCACCTGGGGACTTTGCCGGGCAACCCTGCAAGACCGCCGATGAAGAGCGGTGCGCGGGGCGGCAAGAACGCTGCGACGGCAGGAGGAACCAGGCTGATGAGTATCGAGACCCAGAACCGTGTGGCCGCGGACGCCATCGCCGAACTCGGCTTCGACCCGGACGCCCTGCGCGAGAAGTACCGCGCCGAGCGGGACCGGCGGCTACGGCCGGACGCCAATGCGCAATATGTCGAGACCGCCGGCGACTTCCGCCACTATGTGGACGACCCCTATGTGGAGCCCGGCTTTTCGCGGGCGCCGCTGACCGACGCGGTGGACGTGCTGGTGATCGGCGGCGGCTTCGGCGGGCTGATGGCGGCGGCCCGGCTACGCGAGGCGGGGGTGGCGGACATCCGCATCATCGAGAAGGGCGGCGACTTCGGCGGCACCTGGTACTGGAACCGTTATCCTGGCGCCCAGTGCGACATCGAAAGCTACATCTACCTGCCCCTGCTGGAAGAGACCGGCTATCTGCCCAAGGAGAAGTACAGCTTCGCCGCCGAAATCCGCGCCCACGCGCGGCGGATCGGCGAGACCTTCGATCTCTACCGCCAGGCCTGTTTCCAAACCGAGATCCGCGCGCTGGAATGGCTGGAGGACGAGGCGCGCTGGCTGGTGACGACCAGCCGCGACGACGCCTTCAAGGCCAGGTTCGTGGTGATGTCCAACGGGCCGCTGAACCGGCCCAAGCTGCCGGGGATACCGGGCATCGAAACCTATCGGGGGCACAGCTTCCACACCAGCCGCTGGGACTATGGCTATACCGGCGGATCGTCGGAGGGCGGCCTGGTGGGGCTGGCCGACAAGCGGGTGGCGATCATCGGCACCGGGGCCACGGCCATCCAGTGTGTGCCCCACCTGGGGCGGCACGCCAAGCAGCTCTATGTGTTCCAGCGCACCCCGTCGTCGGTGGACCTGCGGGGCAACAAGCCCACCGATCCGGACTGGGCGAAGTCGCTGACCCCCGGCTGGCAAAGACGCCGGATGGAGAACTTCAACACCCTGGTCAGCGGCGGCCACCAGGACGAGGACATGGTCAGCGACGGCTGGACCGACATCATCCGCAACCTGGGCGCGGCGGTGGCGGCGCGGGCTGGGACGGGGGAGATGTCGCCCCAGGAACTGGGCCGGCAGATGGAGCTGGCCGACTTCAAGAAGATGAACCAGATCCGCGCCCGCGTGGACGCGACGGTCAAGGACCCCAAGACCGCCGAGGCGCTGAAGCCCTGGTACCGGCAGTTCTGCAAGCGGCCGACCTTCAACGACGACTACCTGCCCACCTTCAACCGGCCCAATGTGACCCTGGTGGACACCCTGGGCGCCGGGGTCGAGCGGGTGGACGAGACCGGCCTGGTGGTGGCTGGGACCCACTACGCGGTCGACTGCATCATCTTCGCCACCGGCTTCGAGGTCGGCACCGCCTATACCCGCCGGGCGGGGTTCGAGGTGATCGGCCGCGGCGGCCAAACCCTGACCGACTATTGGGCCGGCGGGATGCGGACCCTGCACGGCTTCTACAGCCATGGCTTCCCCAACTGCTTCCACTTAGGCATCACCCAGAACACCCTGACGCCGAACTTCCCGCACATGCTGGACGAGCAGGCGCGCTACGTGGCGCAGGTGGTGGCGGCGGCGAACCTGCGGCAGGCGAAGGCGGTGGAGCCGACCGTGGAGGCCGAGGCGGACTGGCTGAAGACCATCGCCGACAACGCCCTGGAGAGCGTGCGATTCCGCATGGACTGCACGCCGGGCTACTACAATGGCGAAGGCCGGGCCGGCGAGGGCGGCGGCATCTTCGACGGCCTGTACGGCCCCGGCTCCGACGCCTTCTTCGCCCTGGCCCGCGCCTGGCTCGGCGAGGGCGATATGGCGGGGTTGGCTTTCCGGTAGAGCTGCCCCGTTTTGATGGAATCGTCGAACGGCCGACACGGCCCAAACAATCGGCCCTAACGAACGATTGGTCACAATCGGCCCGTTCCGCCGTACAGTTTGGCCATGACCCTCGAACAGCTCCGCATCTTCGTCGCCGTGGCCGAGCGGCAGCATGTGACCCGTGCGGCGCGGGCGCTGAACCTGACCCAGTCGGCGGTGAGCAGCGCGGTGACCTCGCTGGAGGCGCGTCATGGGGTGGCGCTGTTCGACCGGGTGGGGCGGGGGATCGTGCTCAACCCGGCTGGCGAGGCGTTCCTGGGCGAGGCGCGCGCGGTGCTGGCGCGGGTGGCGGCGGCGGAAGCGGCGCTGGACGACCTGGGCGGCCTGGCGCGGGGGCGCCTGTCGATCCACGCCAGCCAGACCATCGCCGCCTACTGGCTGCCGCCCAGGCTGGCGGCCTTCCACCGGGCCTATCCGGGGATCGTGCTGGAGGTGGCCATAGGCAATACCGCCCAGGTGGCCACGGCGGTCTCCGAAGGGGCGGCGGAGCTGGGGCTGGTAGAGGGCGAGGTCGACGATCCGGCGCTGAGCCGCGTGGTCATCGACCACGACCCGCTGAGCCTGGTGGTGGCCAAGGACCACCCCTGGACGCGCGAGGGCGGCGTCGACCTGACCGGATCGGCCTGGGTGGTCCGTGAGCCGGGATCGGGGACGCGCTCGACCCTGGAGGCTGTGCTGGCCAGGGCGGACCTGACCCTGGCGGACCTGGAGGTGGCCATGGTGCTGCCGGCCAACGAGGCGGTGCGGGTGGCGGTGGAGGCTGGGGTCGGGGCGGCGGTGATGTCCAGGGCGGCGGCGGCGCCGGGCCTGGCCAGCGGGGCGCTGGCCGAGGTGGGATACGACCTGCCGGCGCGGCCGTTCCACCTGCTGCGGCACAAGCAACGCTATCGCAGCCGGGCGGGGGATGCATTCGTGGCCATGGCGGCGGCGTTCCAAAATGTTCGAATATAACGAACGATTCGATCGGCAACCCGCGTTGGATCGGAATGGTTCTGTCGGCCATTCTTGCGGTCATCCCGCACCGGAACGACGACCATGACCGACGCCGCCTACATCCGTACAGTCGCCTTTGGGCTGAAGCCGTTGTCGCGCCTGGATGCGCCCAGCGAAGTGATCCGGCAGTTCACCCCCAACTGGTTCGCCGCCACCATGGGCACCGGCATCCTGGCCCTGGCCCTGGCGCAGTTCCCGCTGCAGGCGCCGTGGCTGCGGCGCTTGGCCGAGGGGCTGTGGCTGTTCAACATCGGCCTCTTCGCCCTGTTCAGCCTGCTCTACGCGGCGCGATGGGTGTTCTTCTTCGACCAGGCGCGGCGGATCTTCGGCCATTCGGTGGTGTCGATGTTCTTCGGCTGCATCCCCATGGGGCTGGCGACGATCGTCAACGGCTTCCTCGTTTTCGGCGTGGCGCGGTGGGGTCATGCGGCGGTCCAGATCGCCGAGGTGCTGTGGTGGCTGGATGCGGCCGTGGCCATGGCCTGCGGCGTCGTCATCCCGTTCATGATGTTTACCCGCCAGAGCCACGGTCTCGAGCAGATGACCGCCGTCTGGCTGCTGCCGGTGGTGGCCTGCGAGGTGGCGGCGGTGAGCGCCGGCCTGCTGGCGCCGCATCTGGCGGCGGCGCAGGACCAGCTGACCGTGCTGGTGCTGGGCTATGTGCTGTGGGCCTGCTCCGTGCCCCCGGCCCTGGGCATGTTGGTGATCCTGGTGCTGCGCATGGCGGTGCACAAGCTGCCGCCGGCGGCCATGGCCGCCTCCAGCTGGTTGGCCCTTGGCCCGATCGGCACCGGCGCGCTGGGCCTGCTGGTCCTGGGCGGGGCGGCGCCGGGGATCTTCGCTGCGGGCGGCCTGGGCGACTATGGCGCCGCCGCGCGGGGGATCGGGCTGATCGGCGGGGTGCTGCTGTGGGGCTACGGCCTGTGGTGGGCGGCGATGGCGGCCCTGATCACGGCGCGCTACCTGCGCCAGGGCCTGCCATTCAATCTCGGCTGGTGGGGCTACACCTTCCCCATCGGCGTCTTCGCGGTGGCCACCCTGAAGCTGTCGGCGGTGCTGCCCGTCGCGGCCTTCGCGGTGGCGGGCGGGGCGCTGGTGGTCCTGCTGGCGGCGGTCTGGCTGGTGGTGGCGGCCCGCACGATCCGCGGCGCCTGGCGCGGCGAGCTGTTCTTCTCGCCCTGCCTGGCGGAGGGTTAGGCTAGCCCGGCCCGCGCCAAGCGTCGCGGGACATTTCCCAGTACAGGGACGGGCGCAGGGTTCCGTCGCTGGCGACGGCTTCGCGCTCGCCCAGGCGGACGAAGCCCATGGCCTCGATCAGGCGGGCGGAGCGGACGTTGTCGAGGGCGGCGGTGAGGCAGATCAGGCGCACCCCCAGGGCTTCGAACATCCAGTCGATGGTGCGCCAGGCGCCGGCGCCGCCCTGGCCGCTGCTCTGGCGGTCGGCGCGGATGGCGCCGGCCAGTTCGGCGGCGGAGCGGTGCGGCCAGACAGTGATCTTGGAATAGCCGGCGACGCGCGCCGCGGTGTCATCGGTGACCAGCAGCAAGGTCTCACCGCGAACGCGCCCCTCGTGGCAGTGGCGCACCCAGGCGCCGATGGTCTCGGTGTTGATCGGCCGGGGAAGATCGTAGACCGGGTCGGAAACTCTGGGATCGGAGAGGAGTTCGGTAAGGGCTTCGATGTCGGCTTCGCCGGCCAGGCGCCGGCCGTCGAGCGTCGTCGGATCGGCGCCGCGAACGGCGCGGCGGATCGCTTCGGCTTCGGCGTCCGTCACCTCCAGGACCGTCTTCGGCGGGGCGCTCATCGTGGATCAGGTTCCCTCTGCCAGCCGCTCCAGGGCTTCGCCGGAGAGCCGGCGCGTGATCCAGTCGGTCTTCGCGCTCGCCCCCAGGCTGTCATAGAAGGCGATGGACGGGGCGTTCCAGTCAAGCACCGCCCACTCCAGCCGCGCCAGGCCCTCGTCGCGGCAACGGCGGGCGAGGCCCGCCAGAAGCGCCTTGCCGGCCCCCGCGCCGCGCGACTGCGGGCTGACGTAGAGGTCTTCCAGATAGATGCCGTGGCGGCCCTCGAAGGTGGAGACGTTGTAGAACCAGAAGGCGAAGCCCACCGGCGTTCCGTCCATCCGCGCAATGTCGCAAAAGGCGCGCGGGGCGTCGCCGAACAGCAGGGCGCGCACGTCGTCCTCGGTGGTCTTCACCTCGTGCAGCAGCTTTTCGTACGCCGCCAGCTCGCGGATGAAGCGCAGGATCAGGGCGGTGTCGGCCGGGGCGGCCGGGCGGATGTCGATGCTCATACGCCGATCTTGACCCCCGGCGGCGGCAGGCTGTCGGCCGGTACGAAGAAGTCCGGCATCAGGGGCCGGGTGGGGTCGACGCGATACTGGTCGAAGTCACGCACGCCCTCGCCGTAGAGGAAGCTGTCGTCGATCAGGAAGTTGCCGCTGAAGGCGCGTGAGGGCTTGTTGAAGATCGCGTAGGCGGCGTCGGCCATGATCTGCGGCGTGCGGCACCGGCGCAGGCCCTCGTCGCCGGCCAGGGCGAACTTGATGGCGGCGGTGGCGATGCCGGTGCGCGGCCACAGGGCGTTGAAGGCGACGCCGTCGGCCTTGAACTCCTCGGCCATGCCCAGGACACACATGCTCATGCCGAACTTGGCCATGGTGTAGGCCACGTGGTTGCCGAACCAGCGCGGGCTCATGTCCAGCGGCGGGGAGAGCATCAGCACATGCGGGTTGGCGGCGGCCTTGAGGTGCGGGATGCAGGCCTTGGAGGTCAGGAACGTGCCGCGCGTGTTGATCTGGTGCATCAGGTCATAGCGCTTCATGTCGGTGGCCAGGGTCCCGGTGAGCTGGATGGCCGAGGCGTTGTTGACGCAGATGTCGATGCCGCCGAAGGCCGCCACGGTTTTCTCCACCGCGTCCTGGACGCTGGCCTCGTCGCGCACGTCGACGATCAGCGGCAGGGCCTTGCCGCCGGCGTCCTCGATCTCCTTGGCGGCGGTGTAGATGGTGCCCGGCAGCTTGGGGTGCGGCTCGGCGGTCTTGGCCGCGACGGCGACATTGGCCCCGTCGCGGGCGGCGCGCAGGGCGATGGCCAAGCCGATGCCGCGGCTGGCGCCGGTGACGAACAGGGTCTTTCCAGACAGGCTCATGCTCAGGCTCCCTTGGTTTGGGCCGACAAGCCCGGAGGCGTTGTCCGCCCCCTAGAGCCTGTTCTTTCGTTTGCGAGCACGATTCAGAGTTTTGTCGGTTCCGACAAAACTCATCGTGCTCTAGGCGGCGCGATACCAGTCGACCCCGTCGCCGTCGGTCTCGCGCACGGCCTGGCCCCGGTGGAGCAGGCAGTTGAGGTGGGCCAGGCTTTCGCCGGTGGCCATGCTCAGCACGTCGTTATTGATGGTGCGCTTGAACAGCACGCTGAACACGTCGACGGCGCGCTTGGGCTCGGCGATCAGCTTCTGCAGCCGGACCAGTGACCGCTCGTGGCCGCCGATCAGGTGGTCGATGCGCGCGTGCAGGCCGTGGAAGGGGTCGTTGTGGGCCGGCAGCACCAGCACGTCGTCGGGGATGCGCGGCTTGATGGCGGCCAGCGAAGTCAGCCAGTCGCGCAGGGGGTCGCCGTCCGGCTCGGTGGGGAAGACCGAGACGTTGGAGGTGATCTTGGGCAGGACCTGGTCGCCGGAGATCATCAACTTCAGGGCCGGGCAATAGAGGCAGCCGTGTTCAGGCGAATGGCCCGAGCCGACCACCACCCGCCAGATATGGTCGCCGATCTGGATCTCCTCGCCGTCGCTGATGCGGCGGATACTGTCGGGCAGGGCGTGCAGCGCCTTGCCGAAGCCGCCGAAGCGGGCGGAGTAGTTGTCCAGTGCGTCCTGGCTCCAGCCGGCGGCGCGATAGAAGCGCATGCCGTCCTCCGGCGCCTGGCGGCCGGTGTCGGCGGCCAGCATGCGGCACATCAGGTACTCAAGCCGGGTGATCCACAGGCGGCAGTCGAACTTGCGGGTGATCCAGCCGGCCATGCCGATGTGGTCGGGGTGCATGTGGGTGACGAACACCCGGGTCACCGGCTCGCCGTTCAGGGGTCCGGCGAAGACGTCGCGCCAGGCCGCGGCGGTGGCCGGAGTCTGCATGCCGGTGTCGACAATGGCCCAGCCGTCGCCGTCCTTCAGCGCCCAGACATTGATGTAGGCCAGCGAGCCGCCCAGCGGCATGCGCATCCACTTCACGCCCGGCGCGATGTCCACGGCGTCTCCCAGCTTGGGGCCTTCCGCGAAGGGATAGACCAGCCGGCCGCGGCCGCCTTCAGTGTCTTCGAAACCGTCCCTCAAGTGCGCACTCCTTGCCTGGGAACCTTGTCGCGCCCCAGGCAAGTAAAGCCAAGGCCGTTCGTCGCGGGCCCGTGAACTTGACCCGATCGCCGCGCGCGCGCATGGGAGCCGTACGAGGAACAATATCCCAGGAGTTTCCAACATGAGGCCAATCGGCATTGGTCTTGCGATCGCCCTGATCGCTGCAGTGCTGACGCCATCGGCGGTGCTGGCTGCAAAGCCAGCCGCCGCCCCGGCGGTCAGCAAGGAACAACGCGACAAGGGGATGAAAGAAGCCCCCGCCGCGGTGACGGCGTCCGGCGCCGAGTGCCAGATCGCCGACGCCCGCTACGTCGGCGGCAACGCCGACCCGAAGACCAAGGCGAAAACCGACTTCTATGAAGTGGCCTGCACCGGCGGCGAGGGCCTGGTCGTCTCCAAGACCGCAACCGCGGCCGTGGCCTATACCTGCCTCGAGACAGGCGAAGGCCCGGACGGCAAGCCCACGACCCTGGCCTGCCTGCTGCCCGGCAATGCGGATCCCAAGGCCGGCGTCGCGCCTTACATCGCCAAGGGCGGCGTCACCGACTGCACGGTGGACAAGGCCCGCGCCCTGGGCCGTTCGGCCACCAGCGTGGTGTTCGAAGTCGCCTGCCACAACGGCAACGGCTATGTGGTCATCGCCGCCGCCCCGCTGCGGCTGGACAAGCCCGTCGAAGCCAATCCCTGCGTGGCCTACGAGCCCGAATCGACCATGGCCTGCAAGCTGACCGACCGTGCGTCCCAGCTGGCGGTGGCGGACCGGCTGATGGCGACCAGTGGCAAGCCCTGCACGGTCAAAGACCGGTCCTACCTGGGCGTCTCGCAGCAGAAGCACGAGAACCTGTTCGAAGTCGCCTGCCAGGACGGCAAGGGCTACGTGGTCGTCGAGACGGCCGACGGCAAGCTGGACACGGCCATCGACTGCACCACCACCGACATGTGCAAGCTGACCGACACGCGCCAGGCCAAGACCGAGCAGGCGGGGCTCTACACCAAGCTCGCCCGCAAGGCCGGGTTCGAATGCGACGTTAAGGCCTACGCGCCCTTCCCCTCGGCGAACCCGAGCATCGATGCGGTGGAGCTGACCTGCAACAACCGGCCCGATGGCGGAGTGGGGGTGTTCACCGCCACCACCAACAACGTCTATGACTGCGCCCACGCGGAGATCCAGGGCTATCGCTGCAGCAACACACCGCCCGAACAGGTCACGCCGCGCCTGACCGACGATCTGAAGAAGATGGGCAAGACCAGCTGCGCCGTGTCCGGCTCGCGCTTCGTCGGCACTACGGCGGACAGTCACAGCTTCATCGAGGTGACCTGCGCCGACGGCGGCCAGGGCTACATGATCGAATACACCAAGGGTCCGCCGACCCCGGTGAACGCGATCGTCTGCAGCCAGGCCGGTGGCATCGCCAATGGCTGCACCCTCAAAGGCAATGCGAAGAAGGGCTGAAGCCCTCCCCTAGACCGCTATGAATTGGCCCCGCCGGTGAAAGCCGGCGGGGTTTTTCTCGCTCCCGCCCCATAAAGGGGAGGGAGGTGGTTAAGCCACCACCGCCTCGATGAAGTGCGGGCCCGGCTCGGCCATGGCGTGGGCGAAGGCGGCGTCGAAGGCTTCGGCGGTTTCGCAGCGGGTGGCGGGCAGGCCCAGGCCGGTGGCGACGCTGACCCAGTCGATGGCCGGATCGCCCAGGCTCAGCAGGCGCGAAGAGGCTGGGCCGGGGGCGCCGGCGCCGGTGCGGCCCAGCTCGACGCCCAGGATCTTGTAGCTGTTGTTGGCGAAGACGACGGTGGTCACGTCCAGGCCCTCGCGGGCCATGGTCCACAGCCCTTGCACCGTGTACATCGCCGCCCCGTCGCCGTTCAGGGACAGCACCTTGCGGTTCGGGCAGGCCACCGCGGCGCCGATGGCCACCGGAATGCCCTGGCCGATGGCCCCGCCGGTGAGGCCCAGCCATTCGTGCGGACGGGCGTTTCGGGTCAGGCTCAGCACCGCCCCTCCGGAGGTGACGCTGTCGTCGGAGATGATGGTGTGATCGGGCATGTGACGGGCGATGGAGGCGCCGACAGCGGCCGCGTTCAGCCTCCCGGTGAAGGGGTCCGGCCGTTTCAGGACCTCGACCGCGGCCGTCGCCGGCGCGCCCAGGGCGTTGGCCAGGCGATCAAGGGCGTCGGCGCCGTCGTGCGAGCGGTCGGCCAGCTGCGCGGTCTCGCAGCCGTCAGGGACCAGGATGCTGGGGCGATCGGGATAGGCGAAGAAGGCGGCGGGGGTGACGGTCTCGACGAAGACCATCAGGTCGACCCCGGCCAGGTCGGCCACCGCGGCCTCGGCGAAGTACTGCATCTTGTCCGGGGCGAAGCGGCCGGCGCCGCGCGGGGTGCGGGCGATGAAGGTATCGGTGAGCACGCGCACGCCGGCGGCGGCGATCCGGCCCGCGGCGGCGAACCCAGCCTCGGTGCAGGCGCCCGAACCCAGCAGCAACACCGGCTTGACCGCGCCCCTGAGGGCCCCCGCGATGTCGGCGACCGTGGCGTCCGAAACGGTGGCCTTGCCAGGCGGATTGATCCGCGCGCCCCGCTGGGTGGTGGGCAACCAGGCGGTGTCGGCGGGCAGGATCAGGGTGGCCGAGCCGCCGGGCTGTCCATAGCTGGCGGAGACGGCCTCGGCGGCCAGGGGGCCGACCTCGTCGGCGGTTTCGGCCGATTTCACCCAGCGGGAGTTGGGGGCGACGATGGCGGCGATGTCGGAGTTCAGCGGCGCGTCGTACTGGCGGTGATAGGTGGCGTGGTCGCCGACCACATTGACGATCGGCGTATAGGCCCGGCGGGCGTTGTGCAGGTTGGCCAGGCCGTTGCCGTAGCCCGGTCCCAGGTGCAGCAGTGTGCAGGCGGGCTTGCCGGCCATGCGGCCATAGCCGTCGGCGGCGCCGGTGACCACGCCCTCGAACAGGCAGAGCACGGAGCGCATCTTCGGCTGCCGGTCCAGGGCGCTGACGAACTGCATCTCGCTGGTGCCGGGGTTGGCGAAACAGGCCTCGACGTCGTTGTCGATCAGGGTCTCGATCAGGGCGTCGGCGCCATTCATGGTCAGGTTTCCCCCAGGATTATGATGTCGTTGTCGGCCGGCGTGGCGAACAGGCGCGCGACATCCGCCGCCCGCCTGGTGCGCGCCAGCGCCTGGTTGATGTAGCCCTTATCGGTGATCTCGCCGGAGTGGGCGTGCGGATCGTCGACCAGGATCAGGGCCCGGGCGATGCGCCCGCCGCCGCCCTTGGCCCGGGCGTTGAAGCGGGCCAGGCCGTCGCGGATCGCGGCGATGACAGCCGGATCGTGGGCCGGATCGTCCGAGGTCGTCAGTGTACGGCAGAAGGGCTTGTTGAGGAAGATCAGCAGGCCGACCCCGCCCTGGCCCTCGCCGCAGACCACGGCGTCGGACGCCGCCCCGCCGATGGCCGAGACGGCGGCCACGCGCAGGGCGCCGGCGATGACGAAGGTGCCGCTGGTTAGCTTGAAGTTCTCGGACAGGCGGCCGTCGAAGACCAGGCCCTGTTCGATGTCGCCCGGGTCGGCCAGGCGGGCGGCGTCGCCCAGGCGGTAGAAGCCTTCTTCGTCGAAGGCTTCGGCGGTGGCTTGCGGGGCGTTGAAGTAGCCCGGTGAAACCTGCGGACCCTTGACCCGGAACTCCAGCTTGCCGTCGGGGGTTGGGACCAGTTTCACCGAGGTGCCGGGCAAGGGCAGGCCCATCAGGCCCATGGTCAGATTCGGCCAATGGACATTGGTGGCGGTGGGCCCGGTCTCGGTGGCGCCGTAGCCGCTGGCGAAGCTGATCGCCTCGCCGGTCAGCCGCTGGGCGACGGCCTGGATGCGGTCGCAGGTGCTTTGGCCCAGAGCCGCGCCGCCGTACTGCAGCACCCGCACGCGGCTGAAGAAGGTCCTGGCCAGGGCCTCGTCGGCTTCCAGCTCGCCGGCCAGCAGGTCCCAGCCGGCCGGGACCATGTTGTGATAGGTGGGCGCGATCTCGTGCAGGTTCCGCACGGTTTCGGCGAAGCGGCCGGCGACGGGCTGGCCGGCGTCGATGTAGTGGGTCCCGCCGCGCTGCAGGACCATCTGCAGGATGGCGTTGGCGCCCAGGCTGTGGCTCCAGGGCGCCTGGTTGATCACCACCGGCGGATCCGGGTCGACATAGCAGGACGCCACCTGGGCGGCGGTGACCCCGACGTTGCGGTGCAGGCAGATCACCGCCTTGGGCCGGCCCGT
Organism: Caulobacteraceae bacterium; assembly: GCA_036384135.1. Classification (GTDB taxonomy): domain Bacteria; phylum Pseudomonadota; class Alphaproteobacteria; order Caulobacterales; family Caulobacteraceae; genus Acaudatibacter. The sequence continues at coordinate 17,218 of DASVMY010000062.1, forward strand.
GGAGCCGGAGGTGAGCAGCAGCTTGGCGATGTCGTCCGGCCGCGCGATGGAGGCCAGGGGCGCCACCTTCAGCAGGGTCTCGAAAGGCGTGTCGCCGGGGCGGGGGCTGGCGCCGGCGATCACCGGCAGGCCGGCCAGGAAGTCGGCAGCCAGGGCGCCGGCGAAGGCCGCCGCATCGTCGGTGTAGATCGAGCCAGGGGTCAGCACTTCCACGGCGTGGGCCAGACGGGTCAGGTCGGCGCCGGCCAGGCCGTACTGGGGCGAGACGGCGGCGATGGGCACGCCCAAGCTCATGGCCGCAAAGGCGATCAGGGCGTGGTCGACGTTGTTGCGCGCCAGGATCAGCATCGGCGCCGGCCGCGCGATCCCCAAGCCCGCCAAGCCACCAGCCAGGGCCTGGACCCGCTGCAGCGCCTCGCCATAGGTCACGCCCCGCCAGCCGTCGCCGGACCGCTCGGCCAGCCACAGATTGTCCGGCGTCGCCGACGCCCAGTGCTCCAGGGCGCCAAGGGCGGTGTCGTACACCCGGGTGATCGGGGTGGGGTTGAACAGGATCAGGGTCCCGTCCTCCCGCCGTTCCACGGTCAGGTTGCGCGGGGCGTATCGGGGATCGCGGATCGAGACGCGGGGAGAGGAACCGTCCATCGCAAGCCTTATCGGGCGCCGAGGCGGCGGGTTCAATCGATCAAGCGCGCTCGCCGGGACGTCTCGGCGCCGGCGGGCCTAGATTCGCGCCACCAGCTGGTGGGCGCACTTGGCGGAAGCCCGTGGCCTCGTGGGCCTCACGGTCCGGCGGCGGACGGGGGGCGGCGTAGCGGATCTTTCCTGCCTCCCCCTCGAAGGTCAGGACCACCGTCATCATCGGCTTGGCCGAGGGGGTCCGCGCCAGAGTCCGACGGGGCGGCCCCGAATTCCTGGTTCAACCGTCCTTCAGCAGCTCCGCTAGGATGGCCAGGCCGCGCTCGGCGGCTTCCTCGTCGGCGTGGCTGAAATTGAGCCGCAGGGTCGCGGAGGGGCCTTGGGGCAGGGCCAGGAAATGTTCGCCGGGGGTGAACAGGACGCCCCGCTGGCGGGCGCGGGTGAGCAACTCGGCGGTGTCGGCGCCGGACTTGAGTGTCGCCCAGAAGAACAGGCCCCCGGCTGGAACCTCCCAGTCAGCCAGATCGCCCAGATGCCGGTCCATGGCGGCGGCGAAGAGGTCGCGCCGGCGGCGGTAGCGGGCCACCAGGCCACCCAGGCGCTGGGCGCGGTTGGGATCGTTCAGGTAGCTGAGCGCGTACCATTGGCTGAGGCGGTTGGTGTGAAGGTCGGCGGCTTGTTTGAGGTTGACCAGGTGCGGGAAGAGGTCGGCCGAGGCGGCCAGGAACCCCAGCCGCAGGCCCGGCGCCACGGTCTTGGAGAACGAGCCCTGGTAGATCCACGAGGCGCTTTTCAGCCGCGCGCAGACCGGGGTCCGCTCGCACGGGTCATAGGCCAGGTCGCGGTACGGGTCATCCTCGAACAGGGTCACGCCGGCGTCGTCGCAGGCCCCGGCCAGAGCGTCCCGCTCGGCGGCGGTCCAGCAGTGGCCGGAGGGGTTCTGGAAGGTGGGGGTGACATAGGCAAGGGTGGGGGCAAGGGTGGGCGGCGCGGCGGCGGTCCAGGCGGCGGCCGGGTCGGCCCGGTCGAGCACCGAAAGCTCGGCGCCGAAAAAACGGAACACCTGCAGCGCCGCCAGATAGGCCGGGGACTCCACCGCCACCGGCGTGCCGTGGTCGACATAGAGCTTGGCGGCCAGGTCGATGCCCTGCTGGGACCCCGACAGCACCAGGATCTGGTCCGCGCCGCAGTCCAGCCCGATCAGCGCCAGTTCCGCGGCGATGGCCGCGCGCAGCGCCGGCTCGCCTTCGGTGGGGCCGTATTGCAGCATGTCCACCGGCGGCGGCGGGAAGTCGAGGTCGGCGAAGCTGTCGGGCGCGGGCAGGCCGCCGGCGAAGGAGATCACGTCCGGCTGCTGCGCCGCCGACAGCATGGCGCGCACGGCCGAGCCCTTCAGGTCGGCAATCCGCTTGGAGACCATTGCCATCCTCCCGTCCTTCCCTTTTTGCCGCTCAATCCGCACGGCAAGGTCAATATCATTGACCTATCGACAGGCTAGGAGTGCGGGCCTAATGTGTCAACATGGTTGACCAAAGCCGGCAAGACGCCTTGCACCGCTCCATCGAGCTGCTGTTCTACGGCTATCGCGAATTCACCGACCGGCCGGACCGCATCCTGGAGCGCCGGGGCCTTGGCCGGGTGCATCACCGCATCCTGTACTTCGTCGGGCGCAACCCGGACGTCTCGGTGAAGGGGCTGCTGGAGATCCTGGGGGTCAGCAAGCAGGCGCTGAGCGCGCCGCTGCGCCAGCTGCTGGAGATGAACCTGGTGGCGGCGCCGGCGGGCGTCGAAGACCGGCGGATCAAGCGGCTGACCCTGACGCGGGAGGGCGCGCGCCTGGAGGCCGAGCTCAGCGGCACGCAGATGCGGCATCTGTCGGCCGCCTTCGACAAGGCCGGGGCGGACGACGAGGCGGGCTGGATGAAGGTGATGGAGCTGCTGGCCCAGAGTGATGGGGGCCAGAAGGACGGAACCTAGAACGAAGTCGGCACGGGTTGGTGTTCGCGGAGCGAGACGTGACGGCGGGGGCAAGGCCGCCGCTCTGTCGGTTCATTCAGTCGCGGCTTTGCCCTAAAACTCGTCGTGGATCATGGCGTTGAACTGGCTCATGACCTCGGCCACCCGCTCCTCGTCCGGTAGTTCCTCGAGGTTTTCGCCCGGCGCCGGGGCCTGATCGGCCACCGTCAGGCGCGCCACCACGCCGCCGCCCTGGACCAGCACCAGCGCCTCGCCCGCCGTCAGCTTGGACAGCACCTGGGCGATGCGGGGCGGCAGGTCGTCGAGGTCGATCTGGGGCATGGGGCCATTGTAGAGCAAGGCGGGCGCGGCCGGGAAGGGTTGGACTTCCAGGCCGGTCGTCCGTAGAGCCTGTCCCGTTTTGATGGACTCATCAAAACGGGAGAAACAGGCTCGATTCTTGAGTTTGCGAGCACGATTCAGACTTTTGTCGGTTCCGACAAAAGTCATCGTGCTCTAGCTTCCGCCCCGCCGCACCGGAGGGGACATGGCCTATCGCAGCCTGCGCGACTTCATCGCCCAACTGGAAGCCGCCGGCGAGCTGGTGCGCGTCAAGACGCCGGTGTCCACCGTGCTGGAAATGACCGAAATCTGCACCCGCCTGTTGGCCCAGGGCGGGCCGGCGGTGCTGTTCGAGAACCCCATCCGCGCCGACGGCCAGCCCTCGCCCATGCCCTGCCTGGTCAACCTGTTCGGCACGATCAAGCGGGTGGCCATGGGCGTCACCTTAGGCGTTTCTGGGGGGGAAGAGTCCCGCACCACCGCCGCCGACCTCCGCTCCGTAGGCGAACTGCTAGCCTTCCTGCGCGCGCCGGAGCCGCCGCGCGGGATGAAGGACGCGCTGGACATGCTGCCCCTGGCCCGCACGGTGATGGGCATGCGGCCCAAGACCGTGAAGAGCGCGCCGGTGCAGGAGGTGGTGCTGACCGGCGACGACATCGACCTATCGAAACTGCCGATCCAGACCTGCTGGCCGGGTGAGCCGGCGCCCCTGATCACCTGGCCCCTGGTGGTCACCAAGGGGCCGGGGGCGGAGCGGTCCGACGATTTCAACCTCGGCATCTACCGCATGCAGGTGATCGGCAAGGATCGCACGATCATGCGCTGGCTGGCCCACCGAGGCGGCGCCCAGCACCACCGGCGCTGGAAGGCGGCGGGCAAGCGCGAGCCCTTGCCGGCCTGCGCGGTGATCGGGGCCGACCCCGGCACCATCCTGGCGGCGGTGACACCGGTGCCGGACACCCTGTCAGAGTACCAGTTCGCCGGCCTGTTGCGCGGCGTCAAGGTCGAGCTGGTCAAGGCCAAGACCCAGCCCCTGCTGGTCCCCGCCGAGGCGGAGATCGTCCTCGAAGGCCAGGTGCTGCTGGACAACTACGAAGACGAAGGCCCCTACGGCGACCACACCGGCTACTACAATTCGGTGGAGAAATTCCCGGTCTTCCAGGTGACGGCCATCACCATGCGCAAGAATCCGATCTACCTGACCACCCACACCGGCCGCCCCCCGGACGAACCCTCGGTGCTGGGCGAGGCGCTGAACGAGGTCTTCATTCCCCTGCTGCGCCAGCAGTTCCCGGAGATCACCGACTTCTGGCTGCCGCCGGAGGGCTGCAGCTACCGCATCGCGGTGGTGTCGATGAAGAAGGCCTACCCCGGCCACGCCAAGCGGGTGATGATGGGCGTCTGGAGCTATCTGCGGCAGTTCATGTACACCAAATGGGTGATTGTCGTGGACGACGACATCGACGCCCGCGACTGGAAGGACGTCATGTGGGCGCTCTCCACCCGCATGGACCCGGCCCGGGATATCACCCTGATCGAGAACACGCCCATCGACTACCTGGACTTCGCCTCGCCGGAATCGGGACTGGGCTCGAAGATAGGCCTGGACGCCACCAACAAATGGCATCCGGAGACCAAGCGGGAATGGGGAACCGAGATCCGCATGGACGAGGACGTGGTGCGTGCGGTTTCCGACAAATGGACGGCCATGGGCCTGCCGGGGGACGGCAGACCGATCTGGAAATAGGCTCGCTGGACCTTAGGCTCCACTCAATTGGCGACAACACGTCAAGGTGACGCTGGGGCTGTGCTGCCCGGATAGAGAGGTGACACCTTAGCCCGGATAGGTGGGTGACACTCGTCAGCCTGGAGGGCTGATCGATGGTGTGGGCCGGGGTGGTGGATCAACGTCTGAGCTTTGTGCTGGCGGCTGAGGCGGGTGAAGAACCTGTGACCTGGCTTTGCGAGCAACGGGGGATCAGTCGCAAG
>DASVMY010000063.1:0-22169 GCA_036384135.1 Caulobacteraceae bacterium
CTTGCGACTGATCCCCCGTTGCTCGCAAAGCCAGGTCACAGGTTCTTCACCCGCCTCAGCCGCCAGCACAAAGCTCAGACGTTGATCCACCACCCCGGCCCACACCATCGATCAGCCCTCCAGGCTGACGAGTGTCACCCATCTATCCGGGCTAAGGTGTCACCTCTCTATCCGGGCAGCACAGGAGGCCACCTTCTCCCGCAAGGGGAGAAGGACGAGCCTCACCGCCGCCCCGAAGGTGCTGTCGTCAATTGACCGGCCGGCCACTACCGGGTGAGCCACCCCGCGATCGCCGCCCACCACGCCGCGCCGCCGAACGCCCAGGTGACCAGCGCGTGCTCCGCCACCGTCGCCGCCACCGCCCAGCCATAGGCCGGGTGGATGCGCTTGCGGGTCCAGACGTCGTAGGCGATGGCGGCCGCCAGCAGCACCTCGACCACCACCATAGCCAACTGGAACCCCAGCGGCGCGACGCCCAGGCCCACGGCAAGGCGGCCGGTGGCCGGCGGGGTCAGCATCAGCATGCCCGACAGCATCAGGCGCATGTGCCAGTCGCGGCGGGTCCGCAGCAGCAGGGCCGCCGTGATCAGGCCGGCGGGCAGGATCAGGCCGATCACCGGCAGGGCCAGGAAGGTCGTGGCTGGCGGCATCCCGGGCGGGGCGTGTCCCAGCCGCGCGGCGGTGATCGCCGTGGAAATGCCCAGCACCAGCATGCCGCCGAACAGCATCGCCCCCAGGATTCCCAGCTGCCGGTGCAGCCTCGGCTTGCCGATCCCAATCAGCGCCGCCTGGGTCACGAACAGGGCCACCCAGGCGGTGTAGACCGCCCCGTGTGTGATGGTCAGCGGCGTCAACGGCGGCGTCGGCGCCTGGATGACGCTCTTCAGGTAGAACGACGGCGCGAAGCCCACGAAGATCACGGCGGCCAGCAGCACCGCCATCCCCAGATAGAACCGCTTGTCGATACCGATCGCGTCCGGCGCCATGGCGCTGCCCCCTTGAAAGACTGGCGTGATGTGACTCGGCGCCCCGCGCCGCGGCCGCAGGAAATCATCGAACGCGGTTCGGCGCTAGAGGCCGCGCTTACGTCCCCCTTACGCCGGCGCCCGCCTCCCAGATTGCGCCCTTACGCCCCCGGCGCGACAACCGCTGGGCCGATCGCACCGGTCTGTTGTGCGGCATTCAAGGCCCATATCCATGGGACTTCCGGACGGCAGTTCAGATGGGGGCGGCAAGTCCCCGCTTCCAGCTCCCACGCCTCCAGCCCTGGCCATCGTGCCCGCCCCCCAGCCCATCACCCCGCCGAACGGCCTGGCCATCCGGCACATCGGCACGGGCGAGGCGCTGTACGCCGCGCGGGCCTTCGCGGCCGGGGAGCCTGTGTTCAAGTTCGCCAAGGTCAGCTGGCGGCCCCGGCGCGACCGCTACACGGTGGAGACGCCGGAGGGTCAGCACCTCTACGAACCCCTGCTGGCCCGCGTCGGCCACGCCTGCGATCCCAACACCCGGCCCAGTTTCGACCTGATGGCCCTGATCGCCCGGCGCGACATCGCCGCCGGCGAGGCGATCACCTTCGACTACCTGACCACCGAGCTGGCCATCGCCGACCCCTTCGACTGCTACTGCGGCGCGCTCACGTGCCGGGGACGGATCGAGACGCCACCGGGATAGGAACGGCTAACCGCGCAGCAACCCCACCGTCTCCGCCACCGTCTGGCGCACGTCGAGGTGTCCGCCGCCGACGAGGAAGATCCGGGCGCCGGTTCGGTCGTTGCTGGAGCCGTACATGCTGCCCTCGCCGGCGTCGTGCGCCAGTACGTGGGTCACCTGGCCGGGGCTGATCCAGAGCGCCGCGCCCTTGGCGGCGGCGAACTCGACCAGCTTCATCCGGCGCCGCCCGCGGACGCTGACGCGGTCGCTTCACTGGCCGGCGCCTCCCGGCGCGGCGCGTCACCCTCAAGCCAGGCGTCGGCCCGCTCCCAGTGGTGGATCTCGTTGCAGGCCCCGCAGCGGAACGCATAGCGCGCGCCGGCGGCGGCAAACTGGGTGGCGTTCATCCAGTAGCCGGTGGGGGTGGGCCGCTCGCGTAGGGGGCACTTGATCAGGACACGGGCCATCAGAGGCTCCCTTCGCGGCTGGTGGGGGTTTTGGCGGACGGCTTCTGGTCCGCACGCCCGCGCGCGCTGTTGAACACTGGCGCCAGCCAGGAGTTGCGCCCGGTCGATTTCAGGTCTTGCGGGCCGCCCGGCGTCTTTGGCGCGGGCGAGGAGACCAGCGCGGCGATACCGCGTGCAAGGGCTTCCAGAGCCGAACCCGGCCCCTCGAAAGTGTCTTGGCTTTGCATTGCGGGACCTTAGCCGATCTTCGCCAAAAAAGCCAAAGTATTCCGCAGTGTGGTTTGGCTGGTCCCAGAAAAAGGCGAAAACAAGACAAGCACAGCTTAGCCCGGATAACGGCGTTATTTCTACGCCGCCGTCGCGAATTCAAGGCGAAAACATACGGGGAAAACCTAGGGCTGTGGGGCGAAACGGTGCACCCGTTCTCTTCCCCCGAACGAAGTGGTGGGGGAAGTACTCGCAGAGCGGGGATGGCGGCTCCAGCTTGACACTGGCGTCTCCACTCCGCTGGAGCCCCCATCGTCTCGTCGCCCCATTCCTGCTGTGGTCGCCGGCCAGAGGCCGGCGGGGCGCCGATCCACTTCCCCCGCCACCGCGCCCGGGGGAAGAGAAATAGCTAAGCGGTCTCGCGCAGGTAGATCGAGTTCATCGGCCTCGCCACCACACGGCGCAGCATCGGCTCGAAGGCCTCCAGCGGCATGGTGTCGTAGCCCGGCTCGAAGCTGTTCTGGTCGAACAGGTGGCAGAACTGGGCGCAGTGCTCGAAGTGGGGGTGGCCGCGGTACTGCTCGCGCATGTCCCGGTCCAGGCCGATATAGTGGAAGAAGTAGTAGCCCTGGAACACCCCGTGCTTGTCCAGCATCCAGTGGTTGGCCTCCGACACATAGGGCTTCATCACCACCGCCCCGATCTCGGCGTGGTTCGAGGGGCCCAGGATGTCGCCGATGTCGTGCATCAGGGCGCAGACCACATATTCCTCGTCCTTGCCGGCGCGGTGGGCGCGGGTGGCGGTCTGCAGGGAGTGTTCCAGCCGGGTGACGGGAAAGCCGCCGCTATCGGCCTCCAGCATGCGCAGGTGCGCCAGCATCCGGTCCGGCAACTCCCGGCGGTAGGGCGCGCCGGCGGCGCTGATGGCCATCCAGTCGGCCGCCGTGCCCTGCGTCATGGCGTGGAACCGCGCCTGAGGTTGGATGTCGCCGTCGGCCATGGTGTCTCCCGCGCGTCTCTGTCGTCCGGCGCCATGCTGCGGCCAGGCGTTCGCGTGGTCAATGCGAATGGCCACGGGCAGGCAGGGGTCCTTGCCGGCCAGGGAGGCTCGATCTGAGGAAATTGGAGCGGCCGGGGGGGAATCGAACCCCCGACATTCAGCTTGGGAAGCTGACAGCCTGCTCAATGATTTCAAAAACTTCCGGAAATCTGGCTCTTTTCTGGCGCCGTGCCGGATGGAGCGGATGAAGGGAATCGAACCCTCGTCACTTGGTTGGGAACCAAGAGCTCTACCATTGAGCTACATCCGCGCTTCCGGCTGCGGGTTCTGACACACGGCAATACAGGTCGCAAGTTGGAGCCGACCCGTGAAAGAGGACGCCTGCTGCCTGGAACGCCGCAGGCTTCGAACCAGCCGCCGAAACAAGGGCCGCCATTGGCCAGGGTCCAACGTCGCTGAAGGCGTCGCAATCGCTGAAGACTCTCCAAAAGACCAGTTCGCGACAGGCGTCGGATTTGAAAAAATCTAACGGTCGTTAGTTTGTTTATTGACTCCTGTCCGCCGTGCGCGTGTGATGTCGGCAACAACCGATCCGCCGCCGAAGCGACCGGAGGAAACCATGGATTTCGAGCTTCCCGGGGAAGACGATCCGCGCCGTGTCGAGGTGCGCGCCTGGTTCGAGGCTCGGCCACGGCCGACGGGACGTCAGCTCGCAGAGGCAGGCTATGCGACCCCGCACTGGCCGAAACCTTGGGGCCTGGAGGCAGGACCCGAGCTGCAGCTGATCATCGACGAGGAGATGAAGCGCGCTCAGGTGAGCGCGCCGAACCTGGTCAACCCCGTGGCCATCAACAACTGCGCCCAGAGCCTGCTCACCCACGGCACGCCAGCCCAGCGCGAACGGTTCCTGATGCCTGCCATCGCCGGCGAGGAGATCTGGTGCATGCTGTTCAGCGAGCCGGCCGGTGGCTCGGACCTGGGCTCCCTGCGCACGATCGCCCGGCGCGAAGGCGACCACTACGTCGTCAACGGCCAGAAGATCTGGACCTCGCTGGCGCACAAGTCGAAGATCGGCGTCCTGGTGGCGCGCACCGATCCATCGGCGCCCAAGCACGCCGGTCTCTCGCAATTCCTCATCGACATAGATTCGCCAGGCGTCACCGTGCGCCCGATCATCGATCTGTCGGGGCATGAAAACGAATACAACGAAGTCTTCCTGCAGGACGTGATCGTACCCGCAGACCGGCTGGTCGGCCAGGAGGGCGAGGGCTGGGCGATCAGCATGCGCCAGTTGCAGACCGAGCGCGTGGCCCTTTCCAAGCCCGGCGCGATCTGGGGCGCGGGACCGTCGGCCCGCGAACTGGTCGCCGGCCTCGACAAGATCGGCGCTCTCACCGACCCGCTGGTGCGCGACGAGGCGGCGAAGCTCTACATCGAAGGCGAGGTCCTGCGCCTCCTGGCCTATCGCTCACTGAGCGACCGGATGAACGCCAAGGCGCCGGGGCCGGAGGGGGCGATCCGTAAAATGCTGGCGGCTCCGCACGGCCAGCGCGTCGTCGAACTGGCCAAGCGGGTGCAGGGCCTGAGCGGCATGCTGGAGGCTGAGCAACCCTTCCCGCCGACGCCCGGCCGCAAGGGGCTTTACGACGACTGGGACTACGCCTTCTGGTTCAGCCCGGCGGTGACTCTGGGCGTCGGCACCCAGGAGATCCTCAAGAACGTGGTCGGCGAGCGAATGCTCGGCATGCCGCGCGAATACGATCCGTCGGCGGTTGGACCCTGGAACGAGACGCATGGGGGGACGGAGCCGGCTAAGGCCGCCGCGAAGGCGGAGGCAGGCGCATGAACTTCGCTCTCGACGACGACCACCGGCTGCTGAAGGATTCCGCGCAGACCTTCCTGGACGAGCAGATTTCCCTCAAGCCTCTGATAACCCCCGGCGCGACGGTGCGCGACGCGAACTACGCCGATAACTGGGTGAAGATCGCGCAGATGGGTTGGCAAGGACTGCTGATCCCTGAGACGTACGGCGGCGCCGGCCTCTCGTGCCTCGACCTGGTGATGATCGTCGAGGAGCTGGGCCGCACCCTGGCCCCCAGTCCGTTCCTCGGTTCGCTGCTGGGGACGCTGGCGGTGATCAAGGGGGGCGACGCACGGCAGAAAGAGCGTGTGCTGACACGGGTCGCCGCGGGGGAGCTTACCTTGGCGCTGGCGCTCGCCGAGGACGGCGGGCGCGAGGATGGTCCAGACAAGGCGCGCGCGATGCAAGTCGGCGGCGTTTGGCGAATCACCGGTGAGAAGGCGTTCGTGATCGACGCGGCCGAGGCGCAGACGCTGGTGGTCGCGGCGGCCGACGAGGGCGGGAACCGGCAGTTCTTCCTGGTCGAGGCCGGCCAATCGCAGGTCCAGGTCGCGATCCAGCCCTGGCGGGACGTCACCCGGCAGGTGTGCACGCTGAGCCTGGACGGCGCCGCTGCGGAGCCCTTGGCCGGTGATCCCGGCGACGTCTGGCCATGGGTCCGCGACCGGGCCCTGCTGGCGCTGTCGGCCGAGAACGCCGCCGGCCTGCGCCACGTGCTGGACATCACCGCCAAGTACGCCCGTGAGCGGGTCGCGTTCGGCCGCCCGATCGGCGCCTACCAAGCGATCAAGCACGCCCTGGCCGACATGCTAGGCCAGGCCGAGTGCGCCCGCACTTCGGTGCTCTACGCCGCCTGGGCGCTGGCGCAGGAGGACCCGCGCGCGCCGCTGGCCGCCGCCATGGCCAAGGCCTACTCGTCCGACGCCTACGTCGAAGCGGCCCACCGCAGCATCCAGATCTTCGGCGCCATCGGCTTCACCTGGGAGATGCCCAACCACCTCTACCTGAAGCGGGCTCGCGGCAACGCCGAGCTGTTCGGCGCCGCGCGCGAGCATCGCGAGCGGGTGATCGACCTGGCGAGAGCGGAGCTGGCCTGATGGCCGCGGCGCCGATGGACGGCCTGCGGGTCATCGATTTCTCCACCACGGTGGCGGGTCCCTGGGCCACCCGGCTGATGGCCGACTGCGGCGCCGAGGTCATCAAGGTCGAGGCGGCCGGCGAGGGCGACGTCCTGCGCCATGCGCCCCCGATCGCCGGCGCGATGAGCCGGGTCTTCGCCCAATTCAACTGCGGCAAGAAGAGCGTGGCCCTGAACCTGAAGTCCGCCGACGGACTGGCCGCCGCCCGGGCCTTGATGGACGGCGCCGACGTGGTCGTCGAGAACTTCCGGCCGGGTGTGATGGACCGACTCGGCCTCGGCTACAGCGATGCAACCGCGGGCAATCCGCGGTTGGTCTACTGCTCGGTGTCCGGCTTCGGTCAGGACGGCCCCCTGGCAGGCTCGGCGGCCTATGCGCCGGTGGTGCACGCGATGACCGGCTTCGACGCGGCGATGATGGCGGCGCAGGGCGCGGCCCCAGGTGATCCGCCGCCGGCCGCCGGCGTGATGATCGCCGACGTCGTTGCGGCGTCCTACGCCTTCGGCGCGGTGCAGGCGGCGCTGTTGCGGCGGGAACGTTTCGGGTGCGGCGCCCACGTCGACGTCAGCCTGATCGAGGCGATGATGAGCCTGGTCGGCATCCAGTACCAGGAAGCCCAGGCTCCGCAGCCGCCGCGTTCCACGGTCTTCCGTCCAGTATGCACGCTGGACGGCCACATGATCGTCCCCCTGGTGACGCCGCGAAACTATCAAGGCCTGTTTTCGGTGATCGGCCGTCCGGCGTGGGCGGACGACGCCCTGATCGCCTCGCCCGGCGCGCTCTCACGACGCCGCCGCGATATCGAGGACGCCCTTGGCGACTGGACGAGAACGCGCACGAGCGCTGAATGCGTCGAGGCCCTGACGGCGGCCGGCGTCGCCTGCGGCGCGCACGCTGCGCCGAAGGACGTCCTAAGCCACCCGCACATGGCCGCGCGGGGTTCCTTCGCGGAGCTTGAGGATGCCGACGGGGCCTTCAAGGTGCTCAACCCGCCGTTCCGGATGACCGACGCGCCCTGTCGGGCGCGCGCCGGGGTCGCGAGGCTGGGCGAGCACACCGATGAAATCCTCGGCGCCCTGGCGCTGCCGGCGGGGAGCTGAGCCGATGAATCTGGACATCGCCGGCCGCAGGGCCATCGTCTGCGGCGGCAGCGCCGGACTGGGACGCGGCGCCGCCACCGCCCTGGCCGCCGAGGGCGTCCAGGTTGTGATCGCCGCCCGTGACCCTGGCCGTCTGGAGACCGCCGCCAAGGCGATCGGGGAGGAGACCGGCAATACGCCGAAGTGGGTGAGCGCCGATGTCGCCACCGATGAAGGCCGGGCCGCCGTGCTCGAAGCCTGCCCGGCGCCGGACATCTTGATCAACAACGCCGGCGGTCCGCCGCCAGGCGACTTCCGCACCTGGTCCCGAGATGACTGGATCAAGGCGCTGGACGCCAACATGCTGTCGGCCATCGAGCTGATCCGCCAGACCATCGACGGCATGATCGAGCGGCGCTTCGGGCGGATCGTCAGCATCACCAGTCACATGGTGAAGGCGCCCGCCGGTCTGCTGGGGCTTTCCAACGGCGCCCGGTCCGGCCTGACCGGGTTCGTCGGCGGCTTGGCGCGCGACGTCGCCCAGCACGGGGTGACGCTCAACAACGTCCTACCCGGCCAGTTCGACACCGACCGGCTGAAGAACAACCACCGCGCCTTCGCCGCGGCCCGCAACATCAATATCGAGGAGGCGCGAGCGCAGTTCATGCGCCAGATCCCAGCCCGGCGGTTCGGCGATCCGGCCGAGTTCGGCGCCGCCTGCGCCTTCCTGTGCAGCGCCCAGGCCAGCTTCATCACCGGCCAGAACCTGCTCCTCGACGGCGGCCAGTTTCCGGGGCTGCTGTGATGACCACGAACAACCGGAGGGAACGGCCATGACCCTTCTCGAACGCACCGCGCCGGCGACCCTTCGCACCGGCATGGTGGTTGAGGACCGCGAGAGGTTCCTCTTCCGCGTGGCGCGGCGCGCCTTCGTCGACGAGGCGGTGCTGGAGGCCGAGCGGCGCGAGATCTTCGACCGCTGCTGGCTTTATCTTGGCCATGGCTCGGAGGTCGCCGACAACGGCGACTTCCTGACCCGCAACGTGGGCGGACGCGAACTGGTATTCAACCGGGACCGGGGGGGCGCCGTGCACGCCTTCCTGAACAGCTGCCCGCACCGCGGCGCGACCCTGGTGCGCGAGCCGCGGGGCAACAGCATCTCATTCCAGTGTTTCTACCATGGCTGGGCGTTCAACGTGAATGGCCGCTTCGCCTCCCGCTACGCCGAGGGTAACTACGGCGAGGGTCACTATTCCGGAGGCTGCGCCGACCTGGTGGCGACGCCGCGCCTGGAGCACTACCGCGACTTCTGGTTCATCAATTTCGACCGCAACGCCGTTGGGCTCGACGAGTACCTGGCGGGCGCCAAAGCGGTCATCGACCTCGTCGCCGATCAGGGCGAGAGTGGGATGGAGATCATCGGCGGCGACCAGAAATACTTCGTCGACGCCAACTGGAAGCTGCTAGCCGAGAACAGCGTCGACGGCTTCCACGGCCTGCCGACCCACACCACCTATTTCGACTATCTGACAAACGTCGGCGGCCTGAGGCCTGACAAGTTCCCCTATCCGTTTAAACAGGTCACCGATCTCGGCAACGGCCACGCGGTGATCGAGTACCCCTCGCCATGGGGCCGCCCGGTGGCGCGCTGGACGCCGGCGTGGGGCGACGAAAAGCGCGAGATGATCGAGGCCGGCCGCGCGCGCCTCGTGCAGCAGTTCGGCGAGGCGCGCGGCCTGCGGATGGCCGAGCTCAGCCGCAACATGATCATTTTCCCCAATCTCGTGATCAACGACATCATGGCGATCACCGTCAGGACCTTCCAACCGCTCGCCCCAAACAAGATGGCGGTCAACGCCTGGGCGATGGGGGTCAAGGATGAGAACGAACGCCTGCGGGCGCTGCGCCTGTTCAACTTCCTGGAATTCCTCGGCCCCGGCGGTCTGGCCACGCCCGACGACGTCGAGGCCCTGGAGTCCTGCCAACGCGGCTATCGCAACCTTCGCGAGGCGCAGTGGAATGACATCTCCAAGGGCATGCCGCGCGGCGCCGACGCCCGCACCGACGACGAGGAGCAGATGCGCTGCTACTGGCGCGAATGGGACCGGCGCATCGGAGCGGCGTCGTGAGAGCCGCCCCACCCCGCGCCGACGTCGAGGACTTCCTCTACGCTGAGGCCGCCCTGCTCGATGAATGGCGCCTGGCGGAATGGTTCGACCTGTTCGCCGAGGGCGCGGTCTATCAGGCGCCTACGGCCGGCGCGCCCGAGAACGAAGATCCGAACACCTCGCTATTCTACATCGCCGACGACTATGTGCGCCTGCGCGAACGCGTCGAGCGGCTGAAAAAGAAGGAAGCCCACGCCGAATTCCCGCGCTCGCGCGTGCGGCACATGGTCAGCAACGTCCGCGTGCTGTCGAGCGACAACGGGACCTCGAGGGTGACCTGCAATTTCGTCGTCTACCGCGCCAAGGACGGCAAGGTCGACACCTACTACGGCCACAACCTCTACACGCTCGACTGGTCGGGCGCGGCCTGGAGGATCGCGTCCAAGCGCGTCGTGCTCGACATGGACATGCTCTACCCCGGCAAGATCAGCATCGTGCTCTGAGGGACCGAACCATGGCCGAGATCCTGGCGCTGGGCGTCAGCCACTATCCGCCGCTGGCGGGCCCGGACGAGCGGATGGCCTTCATCCTGCGGCGCATGCTGCAAAACCCGAAGCTGCCCGCGTCGCTTCGCGAGCCCGCCGGCTGGCCCGAGGGCATGCGCGCCGAGTGGGGCGACGACGAGGGCGTCAGCTCCGCCGGGCGGCACCGGTCGGACCTCGTGGCGGCGTTGATGAAGACGCGCGCCGCGCTTGACGAATTCGATCCCGACTTCGTCCTCATCTGGGGCGACGACCAGTACGAGAACTTCAAGGAAGACGTGGTGCCGCCCTACTGCGTCAGCGCCTATGAGTCCTTCAAGATCACCGTGCCGCGGGACAATGTCTGGGGCGAGCCAGCGGGCGAACTGTTCGAGACCCCGGGGCACGTGAGCGGCGCGAAGCACCTGACCACGGGGCTGATTGAGGCCGGTTTCGACACCGCCTACGCCTACAAGCCCCTGCACCACGCCCTGGGCCACGCCTTCGCCAACGCGGTTCTCTACCTCGACTACAACCGCACAGGGTTTCCCTACCCGATCGTTCCGGTGGCGATAAATTGCTACGGCCGGCGGGTGATCAGCCAGCGCGGCGGCTTTCCCAACTTCGAGCGCACCCTGGACGCGAGTGATTTCGATCCCCCGGCGCCGACGCCGCGGCGCCTGTTCGACCTCGGTGCGGCTACGGCGCGTGTCCTGGCCGCATCGCCATGGCGGGTCGCGCTGCTGGCCTCGTCCGGCTGGTCGCATGCCTTCCTGACCAAGAAGAACCACTACCTCTATCCCGACACGCCCGCCGACCGGCGCATGTACGAGGCTTTGCGCGAGGGCGACTACGAGACCTGGCGCGACTACGCCGCCTCAGCGGTGGAGGAGAGCGGCCAGCAGGAACTGCTGAACTGGATGTGCCTGGCAGGGGCGCTGAAAGAGTTGGGCCGCACGCCGACGTCCACCGAGTTCATCGACACCTGGATCTTCAACTCGTCCAAGGCTTTCCTGATAGCGCCGCCGCAGGCGGGGGGCTGAGCGTGCGCCTCGCGGGCAAGGTCGCGCTGGTGACGGGGACCAGCCCGAACATCGGCGGTGGGATCGCCGAAACCCTGGCTCACGAAGGCGCGGCTATCGTCGCCGTCGACTCCCGCGCCGACAACGCCGCCGACTGCGCCCGCGCGATCGGGGCGGCCGGCGGCAGGGCGCTGGGCTTGGCCTGCGATGTCTGCGACGAGGACCAGGTCCGAAAGGCCGTCGAGGCGGCGCTTTCGGCGTTCGGGCAGATCGACGTGCTCGTCAACAACGCCGCGATCTTCAACAAGAAGGGCGTGCTCGACATGCCGCTGGACGAGTGGCGCAAACAGACCGACGTCATCCTGACCGGCGCCTTCCTGATGACCAAGCATGTGGCCCGCGCGATGATCGAGCGCGGGGTCGCCGGGCGCATCCTCAACATCATCTCCACCGCGGGCCACCAGGGAGAGCCCGGCAATATCGCCTACAGCACCGCCAAGTGCGGCCTGCTCAACTTCACCCGCTCGGCCGCGATGGAACTCGTGGGCTACGGCATCCGGGTGAACAGCGTGACCCCGACGGCGACCGATCCGTCCGAGAGCTTCGAACGGGCCGCACGATGGGGCCGCCAGGCACGCTCGCCGGCAGCCCTGACGGCAGTCATGGAGCCGTTTCGACGTGGTGTGCCGATGCAAAAACTGCCCAAGCCCACTGACTATGGTCTGGCGGCGGCCTTCCTCGTGTCCGACGAGGCCGCCATGATCACCGGCGCCGACCTGCGCGTCGACGCCGGCGCGGTCGCCCGCTACTGGGCCTGGGATCCGGCCGCCGCGCCGGCGAAAGCGGGAACGTGACCATGGCGCAACCGCCGCTGATCGACGTCCATTCGCACGTGGTCCCCCGGTCGCTGCCCGGCGACCCAACGGGGGGCGGGATCGCGGCCTGGCCGGCCGTGCGGTGCGAGGCCTGCGGACGTCGCGCGCAGGTGTTCATGGGTAGGCGGTCGTTCCGCGAAATCGACGACCGGTCCTGGGACGTCGAGCGGCGCATCGCCGACATGGACGCGGACGGGGTTTCCGCCCAGGCGTTGTCGCCGATGCCGGAGCTGCTTTCCTATTGGCTGGACGCCGCCGTCGCCCTGGAGGTGACGCGGCACGTCAACCACATCATCGCCGAGATGGTCGCCGCCCGGCCGGACCGGTTCTTCGGCCTGGGCGGCGTGCCGCTGCAGGACCCGGAGCTGGCTGCCCGTGAGGCCCTCGACCTTCGCCGCCGTTTCGGCATGGTCGGCGTGGAGGTCGGGAGCAACATCGCCGGCGCCTATCTGGGCGACAGAAGGTTCGATCCGTTCTTCGCCGCCTGCGAGGCGGAGGGTCTGGCGATCTTCGTCCACGCCCTGCACCCGCTGCAGGCGCGTGACCTGGCGCGCCATCCGATGCTGGGTCCGTTCGCCGCGTTTCCGGTCGACACCGCCCTTTGCGCCGCCAGCCTGATCATGGACGGCGTGCTGGAACGCTTCCCGCGCCTCAGGCTCGCCTTCAGCCACGGCGGCGGGGTGCTTGCGCCGATCCTGCATCGCATGGAGTTCGGCTGGGGCTCGACGAACGGCTTCGAAGGCAAGCTGCCGCAATCGCCCAAGGCCTACGCCCGGCGGTTCTTCTACGACAGCCTGGTCTATGACGAGGCCTACCTGGAGCACTTGGCGACGTACATCGCCCCCGGCCAGGTCTTCCTGGGCACCGACTATCCCTACCTTATCCAGCAGCCTCAGCCCGGCGCCTTTATCGCCTCTGCTGCGGAGCGGGCGGGCATCGGCCCCTCGATCTGGAGCGATGCGGCGCACCGGTTCCTGGGCGTGGATGTATCGGCGCCGGTGACCCCAAAGGAGCCCATGCGTGGCTGACGGCGAAACCAAAGCCCTCACCAAGTCGCAGGTGACGCGGCAGGCGATCTTGCATGCCGCGGCCGGCCTATTCCGCGAGAAAGGCTACGCCGCCGTGTCCCTGCGTGACATCGCGGACACCGTGGGCATGAAAACCGGCAGCCTCTACTACCACTTCGAGTCCAAGGAGAGCCTCGTCGAGGAGATCCTGACCCTCGGCACCCAGGGCGCCATGGAGGCCTCGATAGCCGCGGTCGAGGCGCTGGGCGAAGACGCCGATCCGGTCGACAAACTGCAGGCCGTGTTCGCCGCCCACACCTGCTTCCTGCACGACGAGGAGGACTTCGCCAGCGCCAACCTGAAGATCCTGCAGCAGGTGCCCCCCGCGATCCGCGAACGCCATGTGCGTCAGGACCGGGCCTACGGCGACTATGTCTCGGGCATCATCGACGAGATCGCCGCCAAGCACGGACTCGCCCCGGGCATCGATGCATCGATCCTGCGGATGCTGACCTTCGGGGCGATGAACTGGTCGATTTCCTGGTACGACCCCAAGGGCCGCACGCCCGGGCAAATCGCCGACCAGCTGATGACCCTGGTGCGCCGTGGTGCGCTCGCTGCGCCACTGCTCCACGCCAAGGCCCCGCAGCGCGCTGGCAAACCCAAGAAACCCAAGACCTGACCACGCCGACGACGGCGCCTGGAGCAAAAACCATGTCCGATCCCGCCCCCCTGATGGCCGACACAGCCGACCGGTTGCCGGACGACCTGGCCAGGGCCGTGGCCGACCCGCAGTCCTACGCCGACATGGACGCCCTGCACGAGCGGCTGAAGGTGATCCGGCGGGATCACCCGTTCGCTCGTGCCGAACTGCCCGACTACGCGCCGTTCTGGGTCGCCTCGAAGTTCGACGACATCCAATCCGTCGCCCGGCGCAACGATATCTTCCTGAGCGGCCTTGCGGGCCTCGCCACCCGCGAGATGACGGCCACGATGTCGTCGTCAGGCCAGGGCTTCCGCAGCGTCGTGGGCATGAACGAGCCCGAACACCTGAAGTACCGCCTGCTGACCCAAGCCTGGTTCGCGCCCAAGAACATCAAGCGGCTCGAGGACGGCATCCGCGCCTTGGCCCGCCGCTACGTGAATCGTATGGCGGCGGCCGGCGGTGAGATCGACTTCGTCCGCGAGATCGGGGTGCACTATCCGCTGCTGGTGGTCATGTCGATCCTGGGCATGCCGCCGGAAGACGAGCCGATGATGCTGCGCCTGACACAGGAGTATTTCGGCAACAACGACGCCGAGCTTACGCGGCGCAGCACGATGACGCCCGACGAGATCCGCGCCGGCCTGATGGAGACCATCGGCGAGGTGATGGCCTACTTCCGGGTGCTCACTGAGGACCGCCGGCGCAACCCCGCCGACGACCTGGCCAGTGTCATCGCCAACGGCCTGATCGACGGCGAACCGATGCCGGAGACGGATACCTTGGGCTACTACATCACCGTCGCGTTCGCCGGCCACGACACGACCTCCTCGTCCACCGCCGGCGGCATGTGGGCGCTGGCCGAGCGCCCGGACCAGTTGGCCAAGGTCAAGGCCGACCCGGCTTTGATCCCGGGTTTGGTGGAGGAGTCGATCCGTTGGACGACACCAATCTATCAGTTCGTGCGGGTAGCCGGCCGCGACGCCGAGGTCCGCGGCCAGACGGTGCGCCAGGGTGAGCAGGTGGTGCTGTCCTTCCCCTCCGGCTGCCGCGACGAGGAGGCCTTCGAAGACCCCTTCGCCTTCCGCGTCGACCGTACGCCCAACCGCCACCTCGCCTTCGGTTACGGCGCCCACCAGTGCCTGGGCATGCACCTAGCGCGCATGGAGATGTCGATCTTCTTCGAGGAACTGCTGCCGCGCCTGAAATCCGTGGAGCTGGCCGGCGCGCCGCGCCGCACCGTCACCAACTTCGTGGGCGGCCCGAAGACCCTGCCGCTGCGGTACAAACTGACCTGACCCGGATGCAGAAGGCTTCAAATCTGCTTGGGAAGCTGACGTTCTACCTCTGAACTACGGCCGCGCGGCGAGACGCCGGGCGCGCAACATAGCCAAAACCCGCCGCCGGGCAAGGCGGCTCAAACGGTTCACGTGAGTGGAGGACAGGTCTCAGCGCCGGTCCCACCCTCGCGTCGCCTGCAGGGACGAGACGGAATGGCCAAGGTCCAGGCGATCCAGGTTGCGCACATCGCCGGAGACCGTGGCGCAACGGCCCTGGAAGTCGTCGTCCTCGCAGATCACCCAGGCGCCGTCGAAATGGCCGCTCATGGCCCTGTCCTCGAATCCGGTGGGGCCTAGTCCGCGATTGCCGCCGTAGACCGTGTAGGACCTGCCTTGGAAGTCCGGATATTCGAACAGGGTCGCGGTGCGTCGGCCATTGCCGCCATGCCAGTCGCCGCCCCAACGCCAGTCGCCCCCCCACTGCCAATCACCATTGTCGCGCCAATCCCCGCCTTCGCTCCAGCCGTAGTCCTCGCCGCGCCGGTCGTCGTCACCTCGCCCTCCGCCCCATGTGGCGCGGAGGGAAGAGATAGTCCGGCCGAGCCCCAGCCGGTCAAGATTGCGGACATCGCCGGACACCGTGGCGCAGCGGCCCCGATAGTCGTCGTCCTCGCAGATCACCCAGTCGCCCTCGAACCGCCCGCTCATGGCCTTGTCTTCGAAGCCGGTCGGCCCCAGCCCATCGTTGCGGCCGTAGACGACGTAGGAGCGGCCCTGGAAGTTGGGATATTCATAGAGGATGGCCCGGCGTCCCCCCGCGCGGGGCTGGGACAGGGCCGATCCGGCCAGGGCGGCGGCGCACAGGCCGACGAGGGCGACGGCGACGAAGGGCTTCATGATCTGTCCCGATCCTCCCACGACCCTGACACTGTATGGACCGGGCCGGTCAGGCGAACCCTAGGATCGAAATCGAACCTCGCCCAGCCTCTTGGGGAACGCGGTTCTTCAGATTTTCGCGAGGCTGGGGGTGAGAGCCCCCCCTTGATTGTCGTGAGGGTAGGGGCGTTCCCTTGGCGGCAAATCGACAGGGAAGCGCCTGATGAAGATCGACCTCCTGGACCCGGCGTCCTTCGCCGCCGGCCAGCCCCACGACCAGTTCGCCTGGCTGCGCGAGCATGATCCCGCCCACTGGCATGAGGAGCCGAACGGGCCGGGGTTCTGGGCCGTCACCCGCTACGACGACGTCTGGGCCGTGGACCGGGACTTCCAGGCCTTTTCTTCCGAACCGACGATCATGATCCAGGATCCCCTGGCGGGCGCCGGGAGCTTCGGCCCCTACAAGATGATGCTGATGATGGATCCGCCGGATCATACGGCGTTCCGCAAGCTGATCCGCTCCGAGTTCACCCAGCCCTCGGCCAAGCTGCGCGAAGAGCGGATCAAAGCCCTGGCCAGGCAAATCGTCGACGCGGTGATCGAGCGGGGTGAGTGCGATTTCGTCTCCGAGGTGGCCGGCGAGATGCCGTCCTTCGTCATCGCCGAGCTGATGGGCCTGCCGCTGGAGGACGGGCGCGAGCTCTACAAGCTCACCGAGGTGATCCACACCGCACCGGAGGCCCTGCCTCCCGGCGCTGGCGGGCAGGCGGTGATGAAGATGTTCGAGTACGGCCGCGCCGTCATCGACGCCAAGCGCGCCCACCCCGCCGACGACCTGGCCTCGCGCCTGCTGGCCTGCGAGGTGGACGGCCGGCGGCTCGACGACATGGAGTTCCTGCTGTTCTTCCTGCTGCTGGTGGACGCCGGCGGCGACACCACCCGCAACCTGCTGTCAGGCGGTCTGCTGGCGCTGATGGAGCATCCCGACCAGTTCGCCTGGCTCAAGGCCGACCTGCCCGCCCGCCTGCCGGGCGCCCGCGAGGAGATGCTGCGCTGGACCAGCCCGGTGATCTACATGCGCCGCACCGCCAAGCATGACGTGGAACTGGCCGGCAAGGCCATCCGCGGGGGCGACAAAGTGGTGATGTATTTCGGCTCGGCCAACCGCGACGCCGCCCACTTCGACCACCCCGCCCGCTTCGACCTGGCCCGCACCGCCAACGAACACAACGCCTTCGGCGTCGGCGCCCACGCCTGTCTCGGCCAGCACATCGCCCGGGTGGAGATCGACGCCATGCTGATGGAGGTCCTGACCCGCATGACCGACTTCGAGCTGGCCGCCCCGCCGGAGTGGCTGGCGAGCAACTTCATCTCCGGGCCCAAGAGCATGCCGGTGCGGTTCAGGGCGGCGGGGTAAGGGAGGTCCGCACCAATCCTTCCCTCGGAGCGAAGTGACCGGGGGAAGGGTTTGAAGTCCCGCCAAACCAGAAGTCCTGGCTCGGGCCGCAGATTTTCGGTGACTGGTACGGACGATCGCAATCTCGACGTCGCCAGTAAGGATTCCCATTTGCAGTTGTGGGCCGCCCGCCGGAGGCTGGCTGCGACATCACAGGGGTGAGCCATGGCCGCCAAAAAAAAGCAACTAAGGTTGGGCGCCTTCATGCGTCCGGTCAGCATCCACACCGGCGCCTGGCGCTATCCGGGCGCCATCCCTGACGCCAACTTCAACTTCGCCGCCATGAAGCGCTTCATCCAGAAGCTGGAGGCCGGCAGGTTCGACGCCTTCTTCATGGCCGACCACCTGGCGGTGCTGAACATGCCGGCAAAGGCGCTCAAGCGCAGCCATACCGTCACCTCGTTCGAACCCTTCACCCTGCTGTCGGCCCTGTCGGCGGTGACGCAGCACATCGGCCTGGCCGCCACGGCGTCGACCACCTACGACGCGCCCTATCATATCGCCCGGCGGTTCGCGTCCCTGGACCATATCAGCGGCGGACGGGCGGCCTGGAACATCGTCACCACCGCCAACCCGGACGCGGCCCTCAACTTCAACCTCGACGAGGACATCGACCACGACGAGCGCTACGCCCGGGCGCGGGAGTTTTACGATGTGGTCACCGGCCTATGGGACAGCTTCGCCGATGACGCCTTCGTCCGCGACGTCGACAGCGGCGTCTATTTCGACCCCGAGAAGATGCATGTGCTGGACCACAAGGGCGCGCACCTGAAGGTCCGCGGGCCGCTCAACATCGCCCGCCCGCCGCAGGGCTGGCCGGTGATCATCCAGGCCGGCGCCTCCGAAGCCGGCCGCCAGCTCGCCGCCGAGACCGCCGAGGTGGTGTTCGCCGCCGGCGGGTCGCTGGAGGCGGCCAAGGCCTTCTACGCCGATGTGAAGGGCCGCATGGAGAAGCTCGGCCGCGATCCCGACAGCATGAAGATCCTGCCCGGCGCCTTCGTGGTGGTGGGCGACAGCCTTGAGGACGCCAAGGCCAAGCGGGCGCACCTGGACAGCCTGGTGCACTACGACAGCGGCATCGCCTCCCTCAACGGCATGCTGGGCTACGACGTCTCCGGCTTCGATCCGGACGGCCCCCTGCCTGAGATCCCGCCCACCAACGCCAGCCAGAGCGCCCGCGAGCGGATCATCGAGACCGCGCGCAAAGGCAACCTGACCATCCGCCAGCTGGCCGCCCGCGCCGGCAGCTACGGCGGCGCGGCCTTCATGGGCACGCCGAAGATGATCGCCGATGAGATGCAGCAATGGCTGGAGGAGGAGGGCTCGGACGGCTTCAACGTCATGTTCCCCTACCTGCCCGAAGGCCTGGACGACTTCGTCGACAAGGTGATCCCCGAACTGCAGGCCCGCGGGCTGTTCCGCACCGAATACGAGGGTTCCACCCTGCGCGAGAACCTGGGCCTCGCCCGCCCCGCCAACCGGTTCTTTGAGGGCGCTGGCGAGGCCGTGGCGGCAGAATAGGCGCCAACCCTTCCCTCGCAAGCGAAGCGCAGCGGGGGAAGGGTTGGGCGGCAATTTCCCGCTTCAGGCGCGCCGCCCAATTTTCCCCTAGCCAAGCTGCGCCGTCTCGCGGACGTTGGGGGCATGTCAGCTACCGTCCGCATCCTGATCGGCCTCATCGCGGGCCTGGGCCTCGGGGCTGTGATGGCCGCGTTCAATCCGCCGTGGCGGGATGAGGCGATCGCGGTCCTGGACGGCCTGGGCGGGGTGTGGCTGGACGCCCTGCGCATGACCATCGTGCCCCTGGTCTTCGCCCTGCTGGTCACGGGCGTGGCCCAGGCGGCGGGGACTTTGGCGGCCGGGGGCATCGCGGCGCGGTCGCTGCTGGCGTTCGGCGTGCTGTTGCTGGTCAGCGCGGCGATGTCGGTCGTCGCCTCCTCGGCCCTGCTGGACCTCTGGCCGCCGGCGTCCAGCGCTACCAACGCCCTGCGCGCGGCCCAGGCGGGGGCAGGGGCCGTGCCGCCGACGCCGCCCTTCGCCGACTGGCTGCGCAGCTTTGTGCCCAACAACGCCGTCAAGGCCGCCGCCGACGGGGCCATGGCGCCGCTGGTGTTCTTTGCCCTGGTCTTCGGCCTGGCTGCCACCCGCATCGAGGACGACCGCCGCGCGCGCCTGTTCGACCTCTTCGACGCCATCCAGGCGGCGATGATGGTGATCGTCAAATGGGTGCTGTGGGCCGCGCCGGCGGGGGTGTTCGCGCTGGGCCTGGTGTTCGGCGCCCGCACCGGCCTGGACGGCCTTGGGGTGCTGGTGCAGTATGTGATCGTGGTTTCGATCATGTGCCTGGCCGCGGGCCTGATCGCGCTCGTCATCGGCATCGTCTTTGGCCGTATCGCCCTGCTGCGGATGCTTGGCGCCCTGATCCCGGTCAGCGCGGTGGCCATCTCGACCCAGTCGTCCCTGGCCTCCATGCCCGCCATGCTTGAGGCCTGCCAGAAGATCGGCGTGCGCGACACCGTGCGCGACCTGGTCATGCCTATGGCCGTGGCCCTGTTCCGCATGACCAGCCCGGCCGGCAACATCGCCGTGGCCGTCTATGTCGCCCACATCTACGGCATCCAACTGGACATCGGCCACATGATCGCCGGGGTGGTGGTGGCCGCCTTGGTCAGTCTGGCGGCGGTGGGCATCGCCAGTTCAGTGACCTTCTTCACCACCCTGGGCCCAATCTTCATGGCCATGGGCCTGCCCATGGAGCTGCTGCCCCTGTTGCTGGCGGTGGAGACCCTGCCGGACCTGTCGCGCACCATTGGCAATGTCGCCGCCGATGTCGGGGTCACCGCCCTGATCGACCGCTGGTCGGGCCGCGGCGCCGCCCCCGCCATCGCCCCGGCTGTTGCAGCGACGAGTGTTACAGACCTGCCTTAGAAACGCCCCGGCCTTGGGGGCACTGCGGCGGTCTGGGAGCCGCGGCGAGGGGCCTGGCAAGATGGCGGTGGGCTAGGGCATGGCGGGGGCCGGCCTTCGAGGATCTCTGCTGGCGGGGCTCTACGCGCGCATGGCGGCCTTGTTCGTGGCCGCCGCGGCGGCGACGGGAGTGATCGCCTACGCCAGCGCCCAGGCCCAGGTCGACGCCGCCTACGACGCCCAGATGCGCATGGGCGCCCGCATGGCCCTTGCCTTGACGAGCGAGGAGCTGGCCCAGGCCGCCGCTTCTCGATCCGCCACGGCGCCAACGCCCCTGCTCAGCGACGAGGACCGCAGGGCCCTGGACCAATTCTCGGACTGGCCGGTCTACCGTATCTGGCGCGGCGGCCGGCTGGCGGTGGACAGCGGCAGCATCAAGGGCCTGGCCACGACGCCGTCCGCCACCGACGGCTTCTCGACCGTGAGCGCCTCCGGAGGGCGCCTGCGGCTCTACACCCAGCACGTGCCGCCTCAAGGCGCCTCGAGCCAAAGTGCGTCGGGCCAGGGCCTGGTGATCCAGATCGGCGAGCGGCCGGAGGTGCGAACCGCCCTGGTCAGTCACATCGCCCTGCGCCTGGCCCTGCCGGTGCTGCTGGCGGCGCCTATCATCGGCCTGGTGATGCTGTGGTCGCTGCGCCAGGGCCTGTGGTCCCTGCGCCGGGTGGTGGACGGCTTGGCCCTGCGCTCGGCTTACGACCTCACCCCCCTGGACGCCGTCGGCTGGCCAGCCGACCTGGCCGCCCTGGCCGCCTCGATCAACGCGCTGCTGGCCCGCCTGGACGCCGCCCTGGCCAAGGAGCGGCGCTTCGTGGACGCCGCCGCCCACCAGCTGCGCGCACCCCTGGCCGCCCTGAAGAGCGAGGCTGTCCAGCTGGCCGGCCAGGCCGACCCCGCCCAGCGAGACGCCTTGGTTCAAGGACTCGGCGCCCGCGTCGAGGACGCTTCGGAGGTGGTGGAACAGCTCCTTCTCCTGGCGCGGATCGAGTTCGCCGAGAGCCTCGCCGAACCTCATGACCTGGTGTTGGAGACAGCCCTGGCCATCGCCGACCTGGAAAACGCCGCCGAGACGGCCGGCGTCACCGTGACCTTCGAGCCGCATCCCGCCAGCGTCCTGGCCCCGCCTGGCCTGATCCGCACCGTGGCCGGCAACCTGCTGGACAACGCCATTGCTCACTCTCCACGAGGCGCGTCAGTGGCCGTGACCATCGAGCCCCTGCCGGAGGGTCCACGCCTGCGGGTCCTAGACCACGGCGCCGGAATGTCGCCTGCGGACCGCGCCCGCGCCTTCGACCGCTTCTACCGGGGTCCCGGCGCGGCCTCCGGCAGCGCGGGCCTTGGCCTTTCCATCGTCGCCGAGGCGGTGAAGGTGATGGGCGGCCAGGTGCGCCTCGGCCCGCGGGACGACGGACGCAGCGGCCTGGTGGCGGAGGTTGTCTGGCCGCGGATGGGCCGAGGATGACGCCCGGGCGGGGCGGGCGTAGGATCGGCGCCGAGGAGGAGGCGCCCATGCCGGATCCCGACCGCCCATCCCCCACCGACCCCGCCGTCACCCCGGCCGAAGCCGCCGCCGAGGAGGCGTCGCCCGGCGTGCTTACCGACGAGGAGCGGGCGGCCCTGGCGGAGGAGGCGGCGCGGCAGGAGGACGCCTGAGGGGTTGCGGCGTGCGCCGAAAGTCCCATCCCCTGTCAGTATCCTCGCCCCGCCGTCTGGACAGGTCCCGCCGCCTCTGGTCTCGTCCGGAAAAACCGGAGGATACGCCCATGAGCACCGCAACCGCGATCGACTACGCCAAGTCCACGGCCGGAGGGCTGGCGGAGGCGCTGGCGAACCGGGAGGTCAGCGCGGTGGAGCTGGCCGACGCGGCCATAGCGGCCATCG
Organism: Caulobacteraceae bacterium; assembly: GCA_036384135.1. Classification (GTDB taxonomy): domain Bacteria; phylum Pseudomonadota; class Alphaproteobacteria; order Caulobacterales; family Caulobacteraceae; genus Acaudatibacter. The sequence goes on from DASVMY010000063.1 coordinate 22,097, forward strand.
AGGCGGGCGACGGGGCCATCAATGCGGTGGTGGTGCGCGACTTCGAGCGGGGGCGGGCGGCGGCCAGGGCGGC
>DASVMY010000064.1:0-11410 GCA_036384135.1 Caulobacteraceae bacterium
CGCGCGGCGGCGGCATACCGGGCGGAGGGGGTGGCGGCGCCAACGCCCGCGCCTCCATGGCCCCCTCGCCCCGCACCGAAGCCGCCCAGCCCCAGGCAACGCTGCAATCCTTTGAGGATGTGGTCCGCCTGATCGACGAGCGCCGCGACATCGGCCTGAAGCTGGATGTCGAGAAGTACATGCGCCCGATCAGCTTCCGCATGGGCGCGATCACCTTCGAGCCGGCCCCCGGCGCCCCCGCCAACCTGGCCCAGCGCCTGGTGGGCAAGCTGAAGGAATGGACCGGCCAGCCCTGGCTGGTGGCCGCCGAGGGCAGCGGTGGGGCCGAGACCCTGCTGGAACGGGAAAAGCGCGAGCGTTCCAAGGCCCGCCAGGACGCCCTGGCCGAACCCTTCATCCAGGCGGTGATGGACGCCTTCCCGGGAACACAACTGCTGGAGGTCCGTCAGCTGGCGGCGCCGGAAGTCGCCGTCCCCAGCGACGAAGACCCCATCGAAAACGACGACTAGAGCACGATGATTTTTGTCGGAACCGACAAAAATCTGAATCGTGCTCGCAAGCTCTAGAATCGAGCCTGTTTTTCCCGTTTTGATGTTTCCATCAAAACTGGACAGGCTCTAAGGAGCAGCCGCGCGTGAAGGACCTCGGATCGCTGATGAAGCAGGCCCAGGCCATGCAGGAAAAGCTGCAGGCCGCCCAGGCGCGCCTGGCTGAAACCGAGATCGACGGCGCCGCCGGCGGCGGCATGGTCCGCGTCACCCTCAAGGGTTCGGGCGAGCTTCATCGCGTGGTCATCGACGAGAGCCTGATGGCCCCCGGCGAGGGCGAAATCGTCGCCGACCTCATCGTCGCCGCCCACGCCGACGCCCGCCGCAAGCTGGAAGCCACCCAGTCCGACATGATGCGCGAGGTGGCCGGCCCCCTGGCGGGCATGCCGGGAATGCCGAAGTTCTAGTTAGCTCTCTTCCCCCGGTCTAAACACTTCGTTCGGGGGAAGAGAACTTAGCCCGCCGTCGCCCAACTCTTCCCATCGAACCGCTTGCCCAGCACCACCGTGTCTTCCGGCGCATACCCCAGCGCCTTGTAGAACCCGATCACGGGCGCGTTGCCGCCCCGGACCATGAGCTGGATCTTCGGAACGCCTTGCGCCCGCGCCCAGTCCTCCGCCGCGGCCATGATCTCCCGCCCAAGGCCCTGACCCCGCAGATCGGGATCAGCGGCCACGTAGTAGGCCCAGCCCCGGTGGCCGTCGCAGCCGACCATGGCCGCCGCCACGACCCGCCCGTCCCGCCGGCCCACCAGCACCGTCGAGGTCGGCGTGCGCCGCGCCAGGGCGATGTCGGACCGAGGATCGTTCCAGGGCCGGGTCAGGCCGCAGCGTTCCCACAGCGCCACCACCGGTTCGATGTCAGCATCCCCGATGTCACCGATGTCCATCCCTGGCCCCCGCTCATCCGAACCGCCAAGCTGGCGTGAGCAAGACGATTCGCCCACCCCGCAAAAGCCCCCTATCTAGGACCCCATGGCTTCCTCCGCCGGACCCGAGATCGAGCGCCTGATCGCCCTGCTGGCCAAGCTGCCGGGGCTGGGCCCCCGCTCAGCCCGGCGCGCGGCGCTGCAACTCCTGAAAAAGCGCGACGTCCTGCTCACCCCCCTGGCGGCCGCCCTGGCCGAGGCGGCGGAAAAGGTGCGGGTCTGCCAGGTCTGTGGGGCGCTGGACACCAGCGATCCCTGCGCCATCTGCAGCGACCGCGCCCGCGACGGCGCCTTGATCTGCGTGGTGGAGGAGGTCGGTTCGATCTGGGCCATGGAGCGGGCCAGCGCCTTCCGCGGCCGCTACCACGTGCTGGGCGGCCTGCTCTCGGCCCTGGACGGGGTCGGCCCCGAGGCGCTGCGGATCACCGCTCTGGTCCAGCGCGCCACGGACGAGGCGGTGCGCGAGGTGGTCCTGGCCCTGCCCGCCACCGTCGACGGCCAGACCACCGCCCACTACGTCGCCGATCGCCTGGCCCAGGCGGGGGTGCAGGTCACCATGCTGGCCCGCGGCGTGCCCGTGGGCGGCGATCTGGACTGGCTGGACGACGGGACGATAGCCCAGGCCATGCGGGCGCGACGGCCGGCTTAGGGGAGACCCAAAATCTCGTTGTCATCCCGGAAAGCCGCGTCGCGGCTTATCCGGGACCGCGGCAAGCGTTGGCGCCCGCCGCCAGGTCGTTCGAAAGCGCCCGCGGCGGTCCCGGATATGCGCTGATCGCGCATTCCGGGATGACAGGGTTGGGGGGAATCGCGTCTCGCTACCCCGCCCTCTCCGCCCTTCCCGCCAGGTACAGCGCCAGCAGGATCGCCGCGAAGGGCAGGATCGACAGGGCGTCGGACCAGGGGCCGTCGAAGAACGGATTGCTCGCCGTCATCACGTCGGTGATCTTCTGGTTGAAGCTGACCAGGGCGCCGGAGATGAAGGCGATGCCGATGCCGGCGATGGCGCCGCCGGCGATATAGCCGCTGGCCATCAGCACGCCGGGGCTCTTGTCGCCCTCGGCCGTCAGCTCTTCCTCGGTGAGGTTGAGGCGCCGGGTGCGGCGCTTGATGCGCAGGTCCACCAGCCAACGGACCATCCCGCCGATGAACACCGGCATGGAGGACGAGATCGGCAGGTAGACCCCCACCGCGAAGGCGAGGGACTGGATGCCGCACATTTCCAGCACCACCGCGATCATCGTCCCCAGGATCACCAGGGTCCACGGCAGCTGCTGATTGAGGATGCCCTTGATGATGTAGCTCATCAGGGTGGCCTTCGGGGCGCTGAACTTCTGCACCGTCGTGCCGTCGGGCCGGGTCTTGTGAAGGCCGTTGATGCCCGGATCGACCAGATAGACCGGCGCGCCCTGGGCGTTGACCAGATACCGGCCCGCCGGCCCGCCGACGTCGTCGGTCTTCTGGTAGACGCTATAGCTGGCGGCGTCCTTGGCCGCCTGGGGACCGCGCAGGGTCTCATGTTTGAGGCCGGGCAGGGCCGTTGCCGGCGCATGCCAGGTCCCGATCACCGTCTCGGGCGCACCCTGCTTGGCGGCCTGGGGCGCACTCGCGACGGCCGTCACCGGCACATAGACCGTGCCCGTGTCGTTCAGCTTCAGCAGGATCGGACCCAGCAGCAGGGCCGAGGCGGTGGCGCCGGCCAGGATGGCGATCTGCTGCGAGCGGGGCGTGGAGCCCAGTAAAAAGCCGGTCTTCAGGTCCTGGGAGGTAGTGCCGCCGTTGGAGGCGGCGATGCAGACGATGCCGCCCACCGAGAGGGCGGTGACGTAGTAGGTCGGCCCCGTCCAGCCCAGCACCAGGAAGATCAGGCAGGTGAGCAGCAGGGTCGCCACCGTCATACCCGAGATCGGGTTTGACGAAGAGCCGATCTGCCCGGTCAGGCGCGACGACACCGTCACGAACAGGAAGCCGAACAGCACGATCAACGCCGCGCCCATGAGGTTCATGTGCAGCGTCCGCGCCGCCATGATCGCTACCAGGAGGACGATCACCCCGCCGACCACGAAACTGGTGGGCAGGTCGCGGTCGGTCCGCGCGACGACCGCCGCGGCCTCGCCGTTGGCCGCCGCGCCCCGCCGGGCCTGGATGTCCGACAGGCCGCCGGTCAGGCCCCGCCAGATCATCGGCAGGGAGCGCACGAGGCTGATGATCCCGCCGGTCGCCACCGCCCCCGCCCCGATATAGAGCACATAGGCGCCGCGGATCTGGTCAGGCCCCATCTGGCTGATGGGGATGGTCCCGGGGGGCAGGATCAGGCCGCCGGCGCCGCCGAAGAACTTGATGGCCGGGATCAGCACCAAATAGGCTAGCACCCCGCCGGCGGCCATGGTCGTGGCGATCTTCGGCCCGATGATGTAGCCGACGCCCAGCAGCTCCGGCGAGATCTCCGCCGACACGGACCCGGCCGCCAGGGGGGCGCCGAAGATCTTCTCCGGCGTGTCCTTCCACAGCTTGAAGGCCTCCATGGCCAGCTTGTAGACGGCGCCGATCCCGAACCCGAGGAAGATCGTCCCGGCCCCGGACGCCGCCGCCTGCCGGTCCTCGGCGTCCTGCGGCAGGTCCACGCCCATGGCCCGCTCCTCCGGCGTCGCCCCGGCCTTCAGCACCTCGGCGCAGGCGGTGCCCTCGGGATATTTCAGCACCCCGTGCTGCTGCACGATCAGCGCCCGCCGCAGGGGGATCATCATCAGAATGCCCAGCAGCCCGCCCAGCACCGCCACCACCATCACCCGGGTGATCTCCAGGTCGAAGCCCAGAATCATGATCGCCGGCATGGTGACGCCCAGGCCAAAGGCGATCGACTCGCCCGCCGAGCCGGCGGTCTGGACGATGTTGTTCTCCAGGATCGTCGCCCCGCCCAGGCCAAGGCGCTTGAGGATCCGGAACAGGGTCAGCGAGATCACCGCCACCGGGATCGAGGCGCTGACCGTCAGCCCCACCTTCAGCACAAGGTAGAGCGAGGAGGCGCCGAACACGACGCCCAGCAGCACCCCCATGATCAGCGGCAGGGGCGTCAGCTCCCGCATAACCGCCACCGCCGGGATCAGCGGCCGATGCGCCGGCAAGGCTGCAGTCGTCATCCCCGAAGTCTCATCCGCTACCGCCACAACGTCCCCCGCACCGGCTCAAGCCGCGCAAGGTGCTGGGGTTTTGCCGCGCGCGCAATGGGGAGACAATAAGGTGCAACGCCCGCCCTATTCGTCATCCTAGCGCGTCAGTCCCGAGGATGATGGGTGGAAAGGTTGGGGGCGTGGGCGACTAAGGCCCTCCAAAGCCTCTACCCCGCCGCCGCCCGCTTCATCGCCTTCAGATTCCCGCCCAGGAACTTCAGGAAATTGGTGGTGGACTCAGTCATGTCGACGCCCTCGGCGGGGTCGAACTCGACGACCAGTTCGATCATGCAGCGTTCGTCACCCAGGGGCCGTACCGACACCGTCGAGCGGTAGAGCCTCATGTCCGGCCGATCCAGGGTGTAGGTGTAGTGGTGCGGGCCGTTGTCCACCCGCAGCTCCTTCACCGTGCGCCCGCCCAGGACCAGGGTGCGCACCAGGCCGTCGCCGGTGATCTCAGTGCTTTCGGACTCCACGATCGGCGCCCACTTCTTCATGCCGGAGAAGTCCCCGATCACCGCCCACACCGCGTCGGCGGCCTGCGGGACCTCATCGCCCAGCGCCAGCTTCCTCATCGTCTTCGCTCCCGTCTGCTTTGGCCCGATCAGAGGGGAACAAGTCCGGCGGATCAACGGCAATGTGCGGGGGCTGCTGACACGTCGGCGCCGATCGGCGGCTAGGATGCCGGCGTCAAGGTCCGGAGACCCCCGCCATGGACGCCAACCTCGCCATCCCCGCCCCTCGCTTCCCCATCCCTCGCTTGGTGGCGCCGCCCCGGACCAAGGCTGCGCGGACGCTGCGAGACGCCCGCAGCTGCTACGACCACCTGGCTGGCCGCCTGGGCGTGGCGGTGACCGACGCCATGGCCGGACGCGGCCTGATCGCTCCCGATCCGGTCAACGACCGTCTGCTCGTGGTCACCCAGGCCGGCGCGCGTTGGTTCGCCGACTTCGGCGTCGACACCGCCCCCGCCGCCGGCCGCCGCATCTTCGCCCGCCCCTGCCTGGACTGGACCGAGCGTCGCCCCCACCTGGCCGGCGCCCTCGGCGCGCGGCTGCTGAGCCGCCTGCTGGCGCTCGGCTGGGTCGTGCGGATGGAAGGCGGGCGCGGGCTGCGCCTCACCCTGGCGGGCGTGCAGGGGTTCAAGCGGGCGCTGGGGGTGGAGCTGGATGAAGTGAGCGCTGATAGCCCGGCCACACGGGCAACCGGATAAGCCAATCGGCGCGCCCCTTTCCGTCACCCCGGCCGAAGCGCAGCGTAGAGCCGGGGCCGGCCCATCCGTTCCAAGACGACTTCCAGCCAGGAGCCGGTGCGGCCGGCCCCGGATCGGCGCCACTGACGCGGCTTGTCCGGGGTGACGGAAAGTGAGTTAAGGCGTGTGGTCCACGTCCGTCCCTATAGCTCCAAGTCCCCGCTCAGCGCCGCTTCCGCCATGGCGCAGTGCATGGTGATGCCGCGGGACATCACCGTCTCGTCCAGGACCATGCGGTTGGAGTGCAGGGCGCAGCAGGTGCGGAAGTCGCCACCCTCGGGCGCCGCGCCCAGGAAGGCCATGGCGCCGGGCAGCTTCTGCAGCACGTAGGAGAAATCTTCGGCCCCCATCATCGGGTTGGGCATGGTGATCCAGGCGTCGTCGCCGAACAGGGCCGTGGCGGTGCGCTGCGCCAGTTCGGTGATCCGCCCGTCGCAGACGGTGACCGGGAAGCCGCGCTCGATGGTCACCTCGGCCTTGGCGCCGTGGGCGGCGGCAATGTTCTCGGCCACCCGCTGGATGCCCTCCTGGGCGATGGCGCGGGTGCGCTCCGACAGGGTGCGCAGGGTGCCCCACAGGCGGGCGTCCTCGGGAATGACGTTGTCGGTGGCGCCGCCCTCGATGCGGGCGATGGTGATCACCGCCGGGTCGAAGACGTTGATCCGCCGGGTGACCATGGTCTGCAGGGCGGTGACGATTTCGCAGGCGATCGGCACGGGATCGAGCGCATCGTGCGGCATGGAGGCGTGGCCGCCGGCGCCGCGCACCTTGATGCGGATCTTGTCGGACGAGGCCAGCAGCGGCCCGGTGCGGCCGGCGAACACGCCGCGGGGCATGTTGGGCGAGATGTGCAGGGCGAAGGCGGCGTCGGGGAGGGGGTCGAGCAGCCCGTCCTCGATCATGAAGCGGGCCCCATGGTGGCCCTCCTCGCCCGGCTGGAACATGAACATCACCGTCCCGGCCAGGCGGTCGCGCTTTTCGCAAAGGGCCTTGGCGGCGCCCACTAGCATGGCCACGTGGGTGTCGTGACCGCAGGCGTGCATGGCCCCCTCGGTCTGGGAGGCGAAGGGCAGGCCGGTGTCCTCCACCAGGGGCAGGGCGTCCATGTCGCCGCGCAGCAGCACCGTGCGGCCATTGGCGGCGCCGCGCAGGATGGCCACCAGGCCGCTGGTGGACTTGCCCTCGCGGATTTCCAGCGGCAGGCCGGCCAGGGCGGCCTTCACCTTGGCGGTGGTCAGCGGCAGGTCCAGGCCTAGTTCCGGCTCGGCATGGATCGCCCGGCGCAGGGCGATGGCGCCCGGCAGCAGGGCTTCGCCCGCCGAGGTCCAGACTTCGCGATCGAAACTGACGGCGTTCATGGCGGCTGGTTCTCCCGGCGAAATTGAAGGGCGCACCTTGAACGCCCACGCCTTCCTAAGTCCACGCCTTTCGAAGTCCATGCCTTTCAATGGACGGCCTAGCTGGTCTATGAGCGACGGATATGAGCCGCCCAAGATTCCATCTGGCCTTTCCGGTGCGTGACCTGGCCGAGGCGCGCGCCTTCTATGGCGACCTGCTGGGCTGTCCCGAGGGACGCTCGGCCGCCGACTGGGTCGACTTCGACTTCCACGGCCACCAGATCGTCACCCATCTGGTCAGGGCGGACGCCGGCCCGACCGCCACCAACCCTGTCGACGGCGAGGCCGTGCCCGTGCGCCACTTCGGGGTGATCCTGGAGATGGACGCCTGGCAAGCCCTGGCTGACCGGCTGACCGCCGCCGGCACGCGCTTCCTGATCGAGCCCCAGGTCCGCTTCAAGGGCGAACCGGGCGAGCAGGCTACCCTCTTCTTCCTGGACCCCTCCGGAAATGCCTTGGAATTCAAGGCTTTCGCCGACGACGCCATGGTATTCGCCAAATGACCATCATCATCCGCGACGTCATCAGCGCCGCCGACCGTCTGATCGGCCGAGCCGTCGTCACCCCGCTGCTGGAAAGCCCGATGCTCAACGAGCGGGTGCGCGGGCGGGTGCTGATCAAGCCGGAGATCTTCCAGCTGGTGGGCGCTTTCAAGTTCCGCGGCGCCTACAATCGCCTCAGCCGCCTGAACGAGGAGGAGCGGGCGCACGGGGTCGTCGCCTACTCCTCCGGCAACCACGCCCAGGGCGTGGCCCTAGCCGCCAGCATGCTGGGCATGCCCTCGCTGATCGTCATGCCCTCCGACGCGCCGCAGGTGAAGGTGGACGCCACCCGCGCCTATGGCGCCGAGGTCCGCTTCTACGACCGCGCGCGCGACAACCGCGAGGCCATCGCCGCTGAGCTGGCCGCCGAGCGGGGCGCCATCATCGTGCCGGCCTTCGACGATCCCTTCATCATCGCCGGCCAGGGCACCGTGGGCCTGGAGATCGCCCAGCAGGCCCGCCTGCTCGGCGCCACCCTGGAGGTGGCCATGGGACCGGTGGGCGGCGGCGGGCTGATGGCCGGGACAAGCGTCTCCCTGAAGGCGCGCCATCCCGACATCGAAATCTGGGGCGTTGAGCCGGAGGCTTTCGACGACACCCGCCGCTCGCTGGAAGCCGGCCGCCGCGTCGGCGCCCCGTCGGCGGGGCGGTCCCTGTGCGACGCCCTGGAATCGCCGATGCCGGGGGAACTCACCTTCCCGATCCTGCAGGAGAACCTGGCCGGCGTGGTCACCGTCAGCGACGCCGAGGTCGCCCAGGGCATGCGCTATGCCTACAACACCCTCAAGCTGGTGGTGGAGCCGGGCGGCGTCGTGGCCCTGGCCGCCCTGCTGGCCGGCAAGCTCAACCTGGCCGGCCGCACGGCGGTGATCATCCTGTCCGGCGGCAATGTTGATCCGGCTCTGTTTGCCAAGATCATCAATCGCGAGGTATGATCCTTTCTCGGCCCTAAAGCCTGCGGAAGTCCGTCGGTTGGCCGACATCGGCCGCGGCAATGCGCTGAATCGCCTCGCCGAGCGGCTCGATCGCCACACCCAGATGGTGTGCGTTGGCGTGTAGGAGGCGTGCCCCGTCCAGCATCACGCCCACATGCCCTTTCCAGAACACCAGGTCGCCGCGGACCAGGGCGTTGCCGGGCGCGGCCGCTCCCAGCTTGGCCTGCTGGTCGGTGTCGCGCGGGCAGGTCTTGCCGCAGGCGTACAGCGCCTGCTGGATGAGGCCTGAACAGTCGAGGCCCAGGCTGTCGCGGCCGCCCCAAAGATAGGGCGCGCCCAGGTACTGTTCCGCCACCGCCACGAAGTCCGACAGGCTCTCGCCGACGGGGGTCAGATGCCGGCGGCCGATCCAGCCGACCCCCGCGGCGTGGGCGAAGACGCCGGACTCCTCGTCGATACTGACCAGGGCGTTCATGGACAGCGGCCCGAACGTCGCCGCCCGGATGGCCGGCTCCGCATAGGCATAGGTGCGCAGCGCGCTGACCCAGTGGGTAGGGGCGGGGCCGACCTCGCCCAGGGCGGCGGCGTCCACAAAGCCCACATAGCCGTCCCGCCGCGCCTGGCCCCAGGCGAAGCCGCCCTCCAGTTCCAGCACGTCGAAGATCTCGCCCAGCAGCAGCTGGTCCAGCTGCTCGGCCCCGGCGTCCGGGGCGCGGCGGACGGCGGCGACCGGAACGCGGACCTGGCGCGGCGTCGCCGGCGCGAACTGCTCGGCCTTGACCAGTCCCTCAAGCTCCGCGCGGGCCAGGTCGGGGCGGGCCAGGGTGAGGCGCCCGTCGCGGGGTTCTGAATCGAGGTTCATGCGTAGCGGGCCTTCAGCACGGCGTAGAGGGCGCGGATCGCCTGGGCCTCGGCGCCGGCGGGCCAGCCCGGCCGGCCCTTGCCGCTCCAGGCGAAGATGTCGAAATGGACCCAGGCGCCCGTGTCCGGCGCGAACCGCTTGAGGAACAGGGCCGCGGTCACCGAGCCGGCCTGGGCCCAGGGATCGGGGTCGTTCTTGATGTCGGCGATGTCGCTGTCCAGCGCCGTCTCATATCCAGCCCACAGAGGCATGCGCCACAGCGGATCGCCCTGGGCCATCGCGGCGGCGGCGATCTGATCGGCCAGGGCGTCGTCGCCGGTGTAGAAGGGCGGCAGCTCCGGGCCGAGCGCCGCGCGGGCGGCGCCGGTCAGGGTGGCCAGGTCGATGGTCAGGTCCGGCTCCAGTTCGGCGGCGCGGGCCAGGGCGTCGGCCAGGACCAGCCGCCCCTCGGCGTCGGTGTTGCCCACCTCGATGCTCAGGCCCTTGCGGGAGGCCAGGACGTCGCCTGGCCGCATGGCGTCGCCGGCGATGGCGTTCTCCACCACCGCCAGCAGGATCGTCAGCCGCACCGGCAGGTTCGCGGCCATCACCATCCGGCCCAGCGCCAGGGCGTGGGCGGCGCCGCCCATGTCCTTCTTCATCCAGCGCATCCCGGCCGAGGGCTTGATGTCCAGGCCGCCGGTGTCGAACACCACGCCCTTGCCCACCAGGGCCACCACCGGGCCGCTGTCGCCCCAGCTGATCTCGATCATCCTGGGGGCGCGGGCGTCCACCGCGGCGCGGCCGACGGCATGCACGGCCGGATAGCCGGCCTCGATCAGGGCCTCGCCGGTGACCACCGCGATACGCGCGCCAAAGCTCTCGGCGATCTCCCGGGCGATGGTCTCCATCTGCAGGGGGCCCATGTCGTTGGCCGGGGTGTTGACCATGTCCCGGGCCAGGGCGCAGGCGTGGGCCACGGCGCGGGCTTCCTCGGCATTCGCACCATCCGGGACTATCAGCCGCGGAGCCGGATCGCCGCGCTTCTGCTTGTAGCGGTCGAAGCGATAGCTCCCCAGCGACCAGGCCACGGCGGCGGCCGTGGGGTCCAGACCGGCCGGCAGGTCGGCGAAGGCGTAGTCTCCGGGCGGCAGCTTGGCGGGCAGGGGCCGCAGGGCCGGCACGGCGGCCTCCTCGCCGATCCCGTACAGCACCTTGGCGAGCCCGCCCTGGCCGTCTGGAACCAGCACGATCTGGCCCGCCTTGCCGGTGAACTTGGCCAGGGCCGCGGCGGCCTGGGTCTGGGGCTCCCAGCTCGCGGCCTCCCAGTCCGCGGCGCGGATCAGGTGGACGGCGATGGCCGTCCCCGAAAGAGAGGACTGCGAGACGAGGGTTTCAGGCATCGGAGACCTCCGCCGGCGGGAACCAGGGCTTGCCGACAAACATGCTTAACGGTTCCTTTAACGCTGGGCGGTGATGCTGAGACAACCTCACCGCGGATCCGTTCAAATCATGTGTCTCAAGCCGGCGCTCGCCGCAACCGCTCTTGGTCTGAGCTTGGGCCTGTTCGCGGCCCCGGCTTTAGCGGCCAAAGCCGCTACCGCCCCCGCGACTCAAGGCGCTACCGCTCCGGCGTCGACTCCCGCAAAACCGACCCCCGCCGCGCCGGCCCCGCCCGTCAAGGCCACCGCGCAGCAGCGCGCCGAGGCCGACCGGATGGATCCCCTCGCCCGCGCCGCCTTCTGGGGCCGCGAGGCCGACACCGATCCCCGCGACCCGGTGGCCGGTGTCAAGCTG
>DASVMY010000065.1:0-5942 GCA_036384135.1 Caulobacteraceae bacterium
GCCGGTTGGCCGGGCCTGCTCTGGCGGGCCGCCGAGCATGCCGCCTGCTGGGGGTTCTGGACCCTGGCCGTCGTCGCGCTGGCGAGCGCGGCGACGATCGCGCTTGGCTATGGGGCGCTGCGGCGGCAGGAGGCCACGGACGCGCCGGTGGACCGACCGGCGCCGCCCGCCGACATCAACCGCATCCAGCAGCGTGAGAACTGGATCGCCCAGAACCACCTGGCGGCGTTGTCGGTGGTCAAGGGCGGGATGGTCCGGCAACTGACCCTGCGGTTCGCCTTCTGGGTCATCGGTCAGTTCGCGGCCCGGTTCTTCGCGCCAGGCTTCCTGGGGCCATTGGGCACTATCCATTTCGCCCGCTGGGTCACGGTTCCAGGCACACGCGACCTGTTGTTCCTGTCCAACTTCGGCGGCAGCTGGGAAAGCTATCTGGAGGACTTCATCAGCCAGGCCCACGCCGGCCTGACCGGGGTGTGGTCCAACACCCTGGGCTTCCCGCGGACCAACAACCTGTTCATGGACGGGGCCACGGACGGCGACCGGTTCAAATGGTGGGCGCGTCGCCAGCAGACGCCGACCAGCTTCTGGTATTGCGCCTATCCGACCCTGACCACCGCCAACATCCGCCTCAACGCCCGCATCCGCGAGGGCCTGGCCGTGGCCGTGACCGAGGACGACGCCCGCGCCTGGCTGGCGCTGTTCGGCTCGGCCCCCCGGCCGGCGACGGTGCTGGAGACCAATGAGATCCAGAGCCTGGCGTTTGGCGGCCTGGGTTTCCTGCCCGAAGGCTCATGCCTGGCGGTGCGGTTCTGCGACGACGCGGCGAACGCGGGCGCGGCCGCGCGGGCGTTCGTGAAGGCGCTGCTGCCCAACGTCGCCTTCGCCGACGGCCGCTATCATAGCGAGGCGGTGTTCGTGGCGCTGGCGGCGTCCGGACTGCGCCGGCTGCACCTGCCGGACGAGGTGTTCGAGACCCTGCCGCCAGCCTTTCTGGACGGCATGGCGGCGCCCTGGCGCTCGCGCATCCTGGGCGACGTCGGCAAGGACGCGCCGGAACACTGGTGTTGGGGCGGGCTTGCCGAGGAAGGGCAGGCCGACGCGGTGCTGATCCTGCTGGCCAAGGACCCGGCGGCCCTCGCGGACCTGACCGCCAGCGTCCGCGCCAGCCTGGCCGAACATGGCTGCTTCGAGGTCACCGCGATCCCGATGACGCCCCAGCCGGTGCGGCCCGAGGGCGACCGCGGCTATGCGCCCAAGCGCGAGCCGTTCGGTTTTGCCGACGGCATCTCCCAGCCGATCATCCGCGGCACCTACAAGGCCATCCGCGGCGCCGACCCGATCCACCTGGTGGAGCCGGGGGAATTCATTCTGGGCTATCCGGACAACCTGGGAACCTTGCCCCCGACCCCGCTGCTGGCGGCGATCCATGACCCGGACAACCGCCTGGCCGCCGCCCGTCCGCCCAAGGACGGCTGGTCACGGTCAGACGCCGACGCGCCACGCGACCTTGGCCGCAACGGCGCCTTCCTGGCCATCCGGCAGATGCGCCAGGATGTGAAGGGTTTTTGGGCCTATTGCGAGGCCGAGGCGGCGCGGCTGGCCGGCGCCTTCCCCGATGGCATGACGGTGACGGCCGAACTGATCGGAGCCAAGATCGTCGGGCGCTGGCCGGACGGTTCGCCGCTGGTGCGCTATCCGCGCTGGCCGGCCAGCCGCGCGCCGACGCCAGCCCATCCGCTCAGCCGCGCCTCCGACAAAGATGCCGTGGAAGCCGCCGGAGGGATCGCGGCGGCAGCCCACAGCGCCCCACTGGGCGGCTCCCAGTCACCGCCCCACCATCACGCAGGCCAGGGCCTTACCGGCCAGACGGCGCCGGCCTTCCCGCCGGACAACGACTTCCTGCTGGGGGCCGAGGACGCCCAGGCGACCCGGTGTCCGTTCGGGTCCCACATCCGGCGCTCAAACCCCCGGGAAACCTTCGATCCAGGTTCGCAGGAGCAGCTGGCGATCACCAATCGGCACCGGATCATACGGGTGGGACGCCGCTATCAGCCCCAGGGCGAGGATGACGAGGGCATCCTGTTCATCGCGCTCAACAGCGACTACGAGCGGCAGTTCGAGTTCGTGCAGCAGACCTGGCTGCGCGGCGCGTCCTTCCAAGGCCTCAGCAACGAGACCGATCCCCTGACCGCCGGCGACGAGGGCGACGGCATGACGCTACCTACCCGCGATGGCCCCTTGCGACTCAAACCCATGCCCAGCTTCGTCACCGTGATCGGCGGCGGCTACTTCTTCCTGCCCGGCAAACGGACGCTGGAGTTCCTGGCGAGTGCGAGTGTGTGAGGGCGGCCTCTACCCCCCGCGTCGGAACAGCCGCAGCACAAAGATCAGGATCACGGCCCCGACGGTGGCGGTGATGATGGAGGCGATCCACCCACTGCCGACATGGATGCCCAGCTTGCCGGCCAGCCAGCCGCCGATGAAGGCGCCGATGATGCCGACGACGATGTCGCCGATCAGGCCAAAGCCGCCGCCCTTGACCAGGGTCCCGGCCAGCCAGCCGGCGACGACGCCGATGATGATCCAGGCGATGATGCCGTGGCTGTTCATGATTTCCTCCTTTGAGCGTCGGCGTCGTGGCCGAGGTTTTTCGGCAGTCCTCGCCGTGGAACGGTCGGTGTCAACAGGCCGAGCCTTGGCGTCAGAGCCGGCCCACGATGGCGTCGATCATCAGCGCCTTGGCGGCGCTGTCCTGGGACAAGCGCCGGGCGATGTCGCGTATGCCGGGGGGATAGGCGTCGCCGCCGCGGGCGATTTCCTCGGCCAAGGCCTCGGTCTGGTGCAGGGCGGCCTCAAGGGAGGCGATGTGTTCGCGGGCCAGGCCACGCGCCTCCGCCTGGAGCTGGAGCACCCGGTCGGCCAGGCTGGCCGGCGAGCCTGCCATGGACTGGGCCGTGGGCTGGGCGGCCACGTTGGTGGTCACGATACGCAGAGGTGTCGACATCGCTGAGGTTCCTTCAAGGCCGGTTGGCCATAGCAACGCTTTTGAGGTGGGCGCGCTGAATGGACCCTGACGCCGCTGTTATCTGGCGTTCAGATTTGGGGCGGAGAGCGGAGAGCGTCAGCCGAGGCCACGGAGGATCTCCGCCATCTGGGCCACCAGGGCCGGGGCCGTGACCCGTTCGTCCGGCTGGATGAAGCCCAGGGCCGCGGCAGGGCTGGCGGGGTCCGGCGCCGCGGCGGGCCGGCTGCAGGAGCCGTGGACCTCGCGCACGCCAGTGCCGCCGACCAGGTCGGCGACGGTCTGGGCGGTGACGCCAGCGCCGGCCATGATGATGATCCGCTCCCCCGCCTGGGCGACCAGGGCGGCGATACGGTCGGCGCCGGCCGGGGCGTTACGGGCCCCGCCCGAGGTGAGGATACGCTCGAAGCCCAGGCCGATGGCGGTCTCCAGGGCGCTGTCGAAGTCCGGTACGATGTCGAAGGCGCGGTGCAGGGTGCGGCCAAGGCCGTCGGCGTGGCGGGCGAGTTGGCCGAGGACGGCTTCGTCGAGGGCGCCGGAGGGGTGGCTGGCGCCGAAGACGACGCCCGGCAGGGCGGCGGCGCGGGCGGCGTCAATGTCGCGGCGCATGACGTCGACCTCGGCGGGGCTGTAGACGAAGTCGCCGGCGCGCGGGCGGATCATGGCGTAGCTGGGACAGGCCAGGGTGGCCGCCAGGGCCATCAGGCCTGGAGACGGGGTGAGGCCGGACTGGGTCAGGGCGGCGCAGAGCTCGATGCGGTCAGCGCCGGAGGATACGGCGGCGAGGAGACCCTCCGGACCGTCTACGCAGACTTCGAGCAACGGACGGGTCATGGGGTCATCCTTGGCGGCGAGGGTGGGCGTCGGGCGGAAATTTCAGCAGGCTCTCGCTGGGGCGACCTTGGAATAGGCTGAACGGCGCGGCGCAGGGGCGTCATGGCTTCACCGTGGGCCTGGGCGGCGGAGAGCCGGGTACAGACGGGGGCTTCAACAGGAGAGCGAGCATGACCGACCGCCGATGGATTCTCAAAGCGTCGGTGCTCGGCCCCGCGGCCCTGGCGGCGACGCGGGGTCTGGCGGCGGTGTCCGGCCGGGGCGTGAAGCTGGGCCTGCCCTGTGTGGTCTCCACCTGGGACTTTGGGGTGGCGGCCAATGCGGCGGCGTGGGGGGTGCTGGCCAAGGGCGGACGGGCACTGGACGCGGTGGAGGCCGGCGCGCGGGTCCCCGAGCAGGACTTGAAGAACCACAGCGTCGGGCGGGCCGGCTACCCCGACCGCGACGGCCACGTGACCCTGGACGCCTGCATCATGGACGAGGCGGGCAACTGCGGCGCGGTGGCAGGGATCGAGCACATCGCCCACCCGATCTCGGTGGCCCGGGCGGTGATGGAGAAGACGCCGCATGTGCTGCTGGTGGGGGACGGGGCGACCCAGTTCGCGGTGGAACAGGGCTTTCCGCGCGAGGAGCTGCTGACGGCGGAGTCGAGGGCGGCGTGGCAGGAATGGCTGAAGACGGCCCACTATCAGCCCGTGGCCAACAGCGAGACGGGGACCTATGGCAAGGGCGCGGCCCCCTCCCCCGCCGGCGCCTTGGGCACGCCTGGGGGACCGGGCAACCACGACACTATCGGCATGTTGGCCATCGACGCGCACGGCAACCTGTCCGGCGCCTGCACCACTAGCGGCATGGCCTGGAAGCTGCACGGGCGGGTGGGCGACAGCCCGATCATCGGGGCGGGGCTGTATGTGGACAACGATGTCGGCGGGGCCACCAGCACGGGAGTCGGCGAAGAGGTGATCCGCAATGTCGGCAGCTTTCTTGTGGTGGAGCTGATGCGCCAGGGCCTGTCGCCGCAGGCGGCGTGCAAGGCGGCGGTGGCGCGGATCCTGAAGCGCAAACCGCGGGCCAGGGACATCCAGGTGGGCTTCCTGGCCATCAACAAGCGCGGCGAGGTGGGCGCGTGGTCGATCCAGAAGGGCTTCACCTACGCCATGTGCGACGCCCGCAAGCAGGACGCGTTGCTGCCGGGCATGAGTTTCTACTGAGAACCGGCCCGGCCGATACCAGAGTCGGCGAGGCGGGCCGTCAAGGCGTGAGCCCGGCGCGCCTGGCTTCGTCCGCGAGCGCCGGATTGAGGGCGAGGGCGGCGGCAATGTCGGCGTCGCCCTCCGCCTTCAGGCCCTTTCGTTGCCGGGCCAGGCCACGGCCATAGAGCGACCAGCCATTAGTGGGCCGCAGGGCCAGGGCGGCGTCGTAGTCGGCGATGGACCGGTCCAGGTCGCCCAGACGGAGACGGACCAGGCCGCGGCTGTCCAGGAAACCGGCCTCGGCCGGCTGCCGTCGCAGGGCGGCGTTGCAGTCGCTGAGCGCCTTGTTCAGGTCGCGCCCCAGCATCGCCCGCGTCCAGCAACGGCCGTTCAGGGCCTGGCCCATCTGGTTGTCGTCCGGGTGGGCCGCTATCCAGAGGTCGGTCTGAACCAGGGCCGGCTCGAAGGCGAAGGCGCTGGCATAGAGGCGGGCGATGGTCAGGCGCTCGTCCGAACTTTTGGCGGCCGCACGGGCGGCGGCGTCCAGATCCGCGAGGGCGCCGACTCGGCCATCCCCAGCCTTTCCATCCCCAGCCTTTCCCTCACCGGCCTTCCCGTCTGCTGCCCGCCCGAGTTGGGCCAGGCGCATCTCGGCCCGCGCCAGCAGGGTGGCGACGTCGTCGGGCTTGAGCTTCAAGGCCTGGTCGAAGTCGGTCAGAGCCAGGACCGGCTGGCGATTCTCGAGCCGGACCATGCCGCGCTGGTAGAGGTATCGCGGCTCGGCGGGCGCCATCGTGCACGCGCGGTCGAAGTCGGCCAGGGCGTGCTCGAAGTCGCGGCGGGCGGCGAAGGCGGCGCCGCGCCGGCTGAACCCCTCGGCGTCGGCCGGCTCG
>DASVMY010000066.1:0-11525 GCA_036384135.1 Caulobacteraceae bacterium
CTTCAGCGGCCGGCCCTTGGCCGCCGCGATCAGGGCGCGCAGCTGCGGCCGCAGGAGGCCGGTGCGGTCGAGGCCCATGCGGATCGCGCGCCAGCCGAGCGCCGGGTTGTCCTCGCGCTCGGCCTCCAGGTAGGGCAGCACCTTGTCGCCGCCGAGATCCAGGGTCCGGAAGGTCACCGGCATGTCGCCGGCCGCCTCCAGCACCTTGGCGTAGAGCGCCGTCTGGGCGTTGAAGCGCGGCAGGTCCTCGGAGACCATGAACTGGAACTCGGTGCGGAACAGGCCGATGCCCTCCGCGCCCGTCTCGGCCAGGGTGTCCAGGTCCACGACCAGGCCGGCGTTCATCAACAGGGTGATCTTGGCGCCGTCGCGGGTGAAGGCGGGGGTGTCGCGCAGCTTGGCGAACTCGGCCCGGCGCTGGGCGCGGACCTCCATCCGGTTCTTGATCGCGCCGACCACGTCGGGGCGGGGGCGCAGGTAGGCCTCGCCGCTCTCGGCGTCGACGATCACCCAGTCGCCTTCGTTGACCCGGTCGCGCAGGCCGGCCAGGCGGCCGACGCAGGGGATGTCCAGCGCCCGGGCGATGAGGGCGGCATGGCTGGCCGAGGAGCCCTCCTCCAGCAACAGGCCACGCAGCTTGGTGCGGTCAAATTCCAGCAGATCCGCCGGCCCGAGGTTGCGGGCGATCAGGATGGCGTTGTCGGGCAGCACCCGTTCCCTGGCCCCGTCGCCGCTGAGGTGGCGCAGCAGGCGGTCGTTGAGGTCTTCCAGGTCGTGCAGGCGCTCGCGCAGATAGGGATCGCGGGCCTGGCCGATGCGGGCGCGGTGCTCGGAACGGACCCGCTCCACGGCCGCCTCGGCGGTCAGGCCCGAGCGCACGGCCTCGTGCAGGTCGTGGTTCCAGCTGCCGGAATGGGCCAGCATCTTGTAGGCTTCGAGCACGTCGTAGGACGCGCCCAATATGCCCTGATGACCGTCCAGCATGCCGTCGATCTGGCTGCGCAGATCCTCGATCGCCTTGGTCAGGCGCGCTTCTTCGGCGGCCGGATCCTCGGACAGCAGCTGGCCGGCGGCCACCGGCGCCTCGTGCAGCACGGCGATGCCGTAGGCCAGGCCGTCGGCGAAGCGCGCGCCCTTCATCCGCTCGGCGCGGTGCGGCGCGATCTCGACGTCCTTGAGCGCCTCCTGGCCCAGCTGGCCGCCGGCGGCGACCATCTCCGCCAGCACCATGGCGATGATCTGGAGGTCCTCGACCTCCTCCTCGGCATAGACGCGGCTGGTGCGGTTCTGGACCACCAGCACCCCGATGGCGCGGCCGCCGCGCAGCAGGGGCACACCCAGGAAGGCGTGGAAGGGGTCTTCGCCCGTTTCCGGACGATAGGAGAAGGCCGGGTGGCTGGGGGCGTCGCTGAGGTTCAGCGGCCGGCCCATGCGCATGATCTCGCCCACCAGGCCCTCGCCGGGCTTGAGGCGGGTGACGTGGACGGCGCCGGGGTCGAGGCCTTCGGTGGCGAACAGTTCCAGCTCGCCCGAACCGCGGCGCAGATAGATCGAGCAGACCTCCGCCACCATCGAGTTGGCGATGGTGCGCACCACCATGTCGAACTTGGCCTGGGTGGGACCGGCCCCGGCCATGGCTTCGCGGATCTGCTTCAGCAGACTGCGCGGCCCCCGTATGGCTAGTCCCGGCGTCGGCATGGCGGTCTGAACGCTCTCCCCTTGTCGTTACGGCGCCTATAGCAGGTTTTCAGTGGCGAATAGCGATGGGCTCGTCACCCAAGGCGCGCGAATTCGCTCCGCAGCCCAATTCTTGGACGCCGCAAGCGGAGCCGCCTCGCAGGCCGCGCTTGCATGCGAGAGCGGTGCGTCGGAAGCTTGACCAAAGGGCGAGCGCAAGCACGGGCGCCCAGGGAGGGACACGCGATGCTCAAGGGCCTGATCCTGTTCGTCCTTGGCTGGGCGCTGATCCTGGGCGGCGGCTTCCTGGCCAAGAGCGTGCAGACATCCGGCGGCATCCAGGTGACCGACGTGCGCTTTCCCGGTGCTGACGGCCGCGGCATGAGCGCCCTGCTCTATGCGCCCGCCGGCGCCACGGCCCGGAACCCGGCGCCCGGCATCCTGGCCGTGCATGGCTACATCAATTCCCGCGAGACCCAGGACGGCTTCGCCATCGAGTTCGCCCGGCGCGGCTATGTGGTGCTGGCGCTGGATCAGAGCGGCCACGGCTATTCCGACCCGCCGGCCTTTTCCGGCGGCTTCGGAGGGCCGGCGGGGCTGGCCTATCTGCGGTCCCTGCCGATGGTCGACAAGGCCAATATCGGGCTCGAAGGCCACAGCATGGGCGGCTGGACCATCCTGGCCGCGGCCAGGGCCATGCCCGACGACTACAGGGCCATGGTGCTGGAGGGCTCCTCCACCGGCAGCGGCTTCGCCGCCGAGGGCGACCCCAGGTGGCCGCGCAACCTGGCCGTGGTCTACAGCCAGTACGACGAGTTCTCCAAGCTGATGTGGGGCGTCGATCACGCCAAGGACGTGGTGAAGAGTCCCAAGCTTGGCAAGGTATTCGGCGCGGCCTTGCCGATCGTCCCGGGCCAGCTCTACGGCGATCCGGCGGCCGGGACGGCGCGGGCGCTCTACACGCCGGCGACCACCCATCCGGGCGACCATTTTTCGAACGAGGCCATCGGCGACGCGGCGGACTGGTTTGCCCGGACCCTGAAGGGCGGGACGCCGCGGCCGGCGTCGGACCAGGTCTGGATCTGGAAGGAAGTCGGCACGCTGATCGGCTTCGCCGGCTTCCTGGCCCTGTTGCTGGGGACCTTCGACCTGGCGCTACGCCTGCCGGTGTTCGCGGACCTGCCCGCCGCGCCGGCGCCGGTGAGGACGCGGCGGGATGGGCGCTGGTGGCTGGCGCTGAGCTTGAGCGCGGCGATCCCGGTGCTGAGCTTCTATCCGTTCATGGGGGTGGGGGCGGTGGCCGCGCCGCCCTCGTTCCCGTTCCGCCAGTCCATCACCAGCCAGATCATGGTCTGGGCGCTGCTGAACGCCCTGATCATCTGGGTGCTGGGGGCGTTCCTGCGCAGTCCTAAGGCGCCGGCAAACACCCGCTGGACCTCCGGCGTCCTCATCGCCCTGATCACGGTGGGGGTCGGCTACTTTTCGCTGTGGGTGGCGGACGCCCTGTTCAAGGTCGACTTCCGGTTCTGGGTCGTGGCGCTGAAGCTGATGAGCGCCGGCCAAGTCAAGGCGTTCGCGTTCTATGTCATCCCCTTCAGCCTGTTCTTCGTCGTGGCGCTGAGCGCCCTGCACCGCAACCTGGCCGTGGCCGGCGAAGGCGCAGGCGCGCGTTACGGAACCGCGATCACGGCCCTGGCGGCCGGGTTCCTGGTCTTCCTGGCGGCGGAGTACATCCCGCTCTTCGCTGGCGACCAACTGCTCACCCCCAGCCAGCCGCTGAACACGGTGGTGGCGATCCAGTTCCTGCCGCTGATGGCCGTGGTCGGCGTGATCAGCGCCTTCACCTGGAAGCGCACCAACAGCGCCCTGCCCGGCGCCTTGATCTGCGGCCTGTTCGTGACCTGGTACATGGTCGCCGGCACGGCCACCCATTGGGCGCCTGGGATGCCGAACTGGCCGGCCTAGAGCACGATGACTCAAGAATCGAGCCTGTTTCTCCCGTTTTGATGAGTCCATCAAAACGGGACAGGCTCTACCGCGCCGAGCGCTCCAGCAAGGCGATGAGCTCGGCCGCCTTCTGGCGCTGTTCGGCCGCGTCGCCGCTGACGATGGCGCTTTCTATGCAGTGGTCCAGGTGGGTCTTCAGAAGCTCGCTCTCGACCTTGGCCAGGGCGGCGCGGACCGCGCGGATCTGGGTCAGGACGTCGATGCAATAGCGGTCTTCCTCGACCATCCGGGTCACCCCGCGCACCTGGCCCTCGATGCGGTTCAGGCGGTTGACCAGCTGCGGCTTGTTCGATCGTTGCATGAGTCGGAACATATACCCCCATAGGGTAATTGCAATATGCCCCACGGGGGTATAGATGCAGCGGCATGGAACACGCTCACCACCATCATCCTGGCCACCAGCTTGGGCCCGACGCGGCCACGGCCATCGATCCGGTCTGCGGCATGACGGTGGACCTGACCGCCGGCAAACCCAGCCTCGAACACGGGGGGACCACCCACCATTTCTGCTCCAACGGCTGCCGGACCAAGTTCGCGGCCGATCCGGACAAATACCTGCATCCCCGCGCGCCCGAACCGCCGGCGCCGCCGGGGACCATCTACACCTGCCCCATGCACCCGCAGATCCGGCAGGAAGGCCCCGGCGCCTGCCCCATCTGCGGCATGGCCCTGGAGCCGGAGACGGTCTCCGCCGATCAGGAAGCCAATCCCGAGATCGCCGACTTCACCCGCCGGTTCTGGTTCGGCCTGGCGCTCAGCCTGCCGCTGCTGGTGGTGGAGATGGGTGGGCATCTGTTCGGCCTGCGCCTGCCGATCCCGCCGGCGGTGAACGCGTGGGGACAGCTGGCCCTGGCGACGCCGGTGGTCTGGTGGGCCGGCCTGCCGTTCTTCCAGCGGGGCGCCGCGTCGCTGCGCAGCGGCCACCTGAACATGTTCACTCTGATCGCGCTGGGCGTCGGCGTGGCGTGGCTGTTCAGCACCGCCAGCGTCCTGGCCCCCAGCCTGGTCCCGGCCGCCTTCCGCGGCATGGACGGCGCGCCGCCGCTCTATTTCGAGGCCGCCGCCGTGATCGTGGTGCTGGTGCTGATGGGCCAGCTACTGGAGCTGCGGGCGCGTGAGCGCACCTCCGGCGCCATCCGCGCCCTGTTGAACCTGGCTCCCAAGACGGCCCTGCGCGTGCGGCCCGACGGGGCCGACGAAGAGGTCGGCGTCGAGGCCATCGCGGTCGGCGACGCCCTGCGCGTGCGGCCGGGCGAAAAGATCCCGGTGGACGGCGAGGTCGCCGAGGGCCGCGCGGCGGTGGACGAGGCCCTGGTCACCGGCGAGTCCATGCCCGTCTCCAAGTCGCCCGGCGACAAGGTGGTGGCCGGCTCGCTGAGCACCAGCGGCGGCTTCGTCATGCGCGCCGAAAAGGTTGGGGCCGACACCCTGCTGGCCCAGATCGTCCAGATGGTGGCCCAGGCCCAGCGCTCGCGGGCGCCGATCCAGCGGCTGGCCGACCAAGTGTCGGGATGGTTCGTGCCGGCGGTGATCGCCGTGGCGGTGCTGGCCTTCGCCGCCTGGGCCCTAGTGGGTCCGCAGCCGCGCCTGGCCTATGCCCTGGTGGCGGCGGTGTCGGTGGTGATCATCGCCTGCCCCTGCGCCCTGGGCCTGGCCACGCCGATCTCGATCATGGTCGGGGTCGGCCGGGGCGCCGCCGCCGGGGTGCTGGTCAAGGACGCCCAGGCCCTGGAGCGGTTCGAAAAGGTCGACACCCTGGTGGTGGACAAGACCGGCACCCTCACCGAGGGCCGCCCGGCGGTGATCGCCATTGCGTCGGCGCCAGGCTTCGATGAGGCGGATGTGCTGCGCCTGGCCGCCGGCCTGGAGCGGTCCAGCGAACATCCCCTGGCCAAGGCCATCGTCCGCGCCGCCGCCGAGCGCGGTCTTGTCCCGTCGACGGCCTCGGACTTCGACTCCCCGGTCGGCCGCGGCGCCGTCGGCCATGTCGAGGGCCGGCGCCTGGCCATCGGCAGCGCCGCCTTCCTGGCCGAGTCCGGGGTCGACGCCTCACCGATGGACGTCCAGGCCGAGCCTCACCGCCGCGAAGGCGCCACGGTGGTGTTCATGGCCGCGGACGGCGTCCTGGCCGGCCTCTTCGCCATCGCCGACCCGATCAGGGAAAGCACCCGGCCCGCCATCGCCGCCCTGCACGCCCAGAACATCCGTATCGTCATGCTCACCGGCGACAAGGCCGTAACCGCTGAGGCCGTGGCGACCAAGCTCGGCATTGACGAGGTGCGGGCGGAGGTCTCCCCGGCTGGCAAGGCCGACGAAGTCAAGCGGCTGCGCGCCCAGGGCCGGGTGGTCGCCATGGCCGGCGACGGGGTCAACGACGCCCCCGCCCTGGCCGCCGCCGATGTCGGCATCGCCATGGGCGCGGGCGCGGACGTGGCCATCGAGAGCGCCGGGCTGACGTTGCTGAAGGGCGACCTGAACGGGCTGTTGCGGGCTCGCAAGCTATCGCGCGCGGTGATGGGCAACATCCGCCAGAACCTGGTCTTCGCGTTCGCCTACAACGCCGCCGGCGTGCCCCTGGCGGCGGGTGTGCTGTACCCAGCCTTCGGCCTGGTGCTGTCGCCGGCTATCGCGGCGGCAGCCATGGCGCTGTCGTCGGTTAGCGTGGTCACCAACGCCCTGCGGCTGAACGGGGTGCGGCTTTGAGGGTGACCCCTACAGCTGGTCCAGCCCGTACGCCGCGTGCAAGGCGCGGACGGCCAGTTCGGTGTAGGCGGACTCGATCAGGACGCTAATCTTGATCTCGCTGGTGGAGATCACCTGGATGTTGACGCCCTTGTCGGCCAGGGCCTTGAACATGGTCTTGGCGACGCCGGTGTGGCTGCGCATGCCGACCCCGATCACCGAGACCTTGGCCACGTCCTCGTCCACGGCCACGTCCTGGAAGCCGATCTCCTTCTGGGCGGCGCGGACGATGTCCACGGCCCGGGCGGCGTCGCGCTTGCCGACGGTGAATTCCATGTTGGCCGCGCCCTCAGTGCGGGCGTGGCTCTGGACGATCATGTCGACATTGACGTTGGCGTCGGCCAGGCGGCCGAAGATTTCCGACGACACGCCGGGATGGTCCGGCAGGCCGAAGAGGCTGATCTTGGCCTCGTCGCGGCTGTAGGCCACGCCGCTCACGATCCGCTTTTCCACGATTTCCTCCTCGTCGCAGACGATGGTGCCCTGCCCCGGCGCCTCGCCGGGCTCAACAAAGCTCGACAGCACCCGCACCGGCACATTGTGCGCCATGGCGAGCTCCACCGAGCGGGTCTGCAGCACCTTGGCCCCCAGGGAGGCCATTTCCAGCATTTCTTCGTAAGAGATCTTGGCCAGGCGCCGGGCCTTGGACTCGATCCGGGGGTCGGTGGTGTAGACCCCGTCCACGTCGGTATAGATGTCGCAACACTCGGCCTTGATCGCCGCGGCGATGGCCACCGCGCTGGTGTCCGAGCCGCCACGGCCGAGGGTGGCGATGCGACCCTGGCGGTCCACGCCCTGGAAGCCGGCGATCACGGCGATCTCTCCGGCGTCCAGCGCCGCGTTGAGTTTCTCGGGCGGGATCTCGTCGATGCGGGCGCGGCCATGGGCGTCGTCGGTGATCAGCGGCACCTGCCAACCCATCCAGGAGCGGGCGTTGAGGCCCATGTTGCGCAGGGTCATGGCCAGCAGCCCGGCGGTCACCTGCTCGCCGGACGCCACCACCACATCGTATTCGTCGTCCGAGTTGTCCAGGCCCTGCGCCGCGGCGCCGGCGCCATCGGTCCAGGCCACCAGCTCATTGGTTTTGCCGGACATGGCCGAGACCACCACGGCGACGCGCTTGCCGGCGCCGACTTCCGCCGCCACCAGCCGCGCCACGCGCCGGATACGCTCAAGGTCGGCCACCGAAGTGCCGCCGAATTTCATCACCAGACGGGACAAGCCGCGCCGCCCTCCTCCGCACGAAGGCGCCCTTCTAGCGACGGCGCGGCAAGGGGACAAGCGCTTGACCACAGTCCGGAAATAAACTACCTACCTAACTGACATGGAGAGGTAGATATGTCACCCGATCCAGACCGCATGGCCGCCATCGCCGGGCCGCTGGAGACCGTCTCGGACAAGATCCGCGCCCTGGACGCCGCCGGCTATGCCCGCGCCGACATCGCCCGCTTCCTCGGCAAGCGGTACCAGCACGTGCGCAACGTGCTGACGGATGATGCGCAAACGCAGCCAAATCCGGGACAGGGCGGCTACACCCTGGGCCGCGCCGATCTGAGCGGGGTCAACGAGGGGCCGGCGCCCTACGACGCCGGCCCGACCGATCGCCGCTATGTCCAGCCGCGCGGCGGCAAGATCTGGCGGCTGGTCATCCGCCCCGATGGCAGCCTGTACCTGCCGCCGGAGGTGATGCAGGCGCTGGATCTGAAACCCGGCCGCGGTGTGATCGCCAAGTTGGATGGCCAGGACCTTGTCCTCAATGACGGAAGTGAGGCGCTCAAAGCGCTCCAGGCCTACGTCCAAAGCGTGGTTCCGCCCGGCGTGAGCTTGGCCGACGAACTCATCGCCGATCGCCGCCGCGAAGCCGAACGCGAGGATCGGGGTGACTGACGTCATCCTGGACTCGTCGGCCGTCCTGGCCTTCATGCTCAACGAGCCTGGCTCTGAGGCGGTCCGCGTGGCCATCGTCAACGCCGGAATTTGCGCCGTAAATTACGCTGAGGTGGCATCTAAGATCGTGGACGGCGGCGGCGACCCGGCCGAATTGCGACAGATGCTCAGCGAGGCCAATTGCGATGTCATCGAGGCCGACATCGACCTGGCGACAAACGCGGGCCTCCTGCGCGCATCCACCCGCCATCGCGGCCTGTCCCTGGGCGACCGCTTTTGCCTGGCCCTGGCGCAGGAGCTCAGCCTGCCGGTGCTGACCGCCGACCAGGCCTGGCGCGACCTCGATCTGGGCGTCGAGATCACCCTGATCCGTTGACCGTTCGCGCGCCCTGGTTCAGCACTGCCGCATGAACGCTCCGGCCCCCTCCTCCAGCCCCACCTCCAGCATCGACCCCGCCGACGTCGCCCGGTTCTCGGCCATCGCGGCGGAATGGTGGGAC
Source organism: Caulobacteraceae bacterium (assembly GCA_036384135.1). Lineage (GTDB taxonomy): Bacteria > Pseudomonadota > Alphaproteobacteria > Caulobacterales > Caulobacteraceae > Acaudatibacter. The sequence goes on from DASVMY010000066.1 coordinate 8,814, forward strand.
CCGGCGGGGAAGTTCGCGCCGCTGCATCATTTCAACCCGGCGCGGCTGGCCTTCATCCGCGAGGCGGCCTTGGCGCGGTTCGGACGGGACGACAAGGCGCGCTCGCCCTTCGCCGGCCTGCGCCTGCTGGACATCGGCTGCGGCGGCGGGCTGCTGTGCGAGCCCATGGCGCGGATGGGGTTTTCGGTCACCGGCGTCGACGCCTCGGCGGAGAACATTGGCGTCGCCGCCGCCCATGCCGCCGATGTCGGCCTGGCCGTCGACTACCGCGCCGCCACCGCCGAAGCCTTGCTGGCGGACGGCGAGCCGGCCTTCGACGTGGTGTTGAACATGGAGGTGATCGAGCACGTCGCCGATCCCGGCGCCTTCCTGCGCGATTGCGCACGGCTGCTGGCCCCCGGCGGCCTGATGATCGTCGCCACCCTGAACCGCACGCTGAAGGCCCTGGCCCTGGCCAAGGTCGGGGCCGAATACATCCTGCGCTGGGTGCCGGCGGGCACCCACGACTGGAAGAAGTTCCTGACCCCGGACGAGATCCGCGGCTTCCTGGCCGGCGAGCCCTATGCCGTGGAAGGCCCCTTTGGCCTGGCCCTGGACCTGACCACCGGCCGCTGGGGCCGCTCGGCGGACATCGACGTCAACTACATGATGACGGTGACGCCCTCCGCGACTGGATAGTCGGTCAGTTCATCTGGGTCTTCTTGGGCGGTTCCGGCGGCAGGGGGGCGACGGGAACGCCGTCCTCCACCAGCGCCTTGACCTCGGCGGCGGACGCCTCGCCATAGATGCCGCGCTCTTCCGACTTGCCCTCGTGGATGGCGCGGGCCTCCTTGGCGAAGGTGTCGCCGACGTAGTCGAAATTATCTTCCACGTGGCGGCGGATCTGGCCCATGGCCTCCATCATCACGGCCCGGCTCTTGGCGTCCCGACTCTTGGTGTCGTCGACATTGACGCCCCGCGCCTTGGTTCCGCTGACGGCGGGAGCCATGATCTGCTTGCTCACCGCGTGGCTGGCGCAGACCGGGCATTCCAGCAACCCCCGGGCCGACTGGTCGTCATAGTCGGCCGAGGCGCCGAACCAGCCCTCGAACTCATGGCCGTGCTCGCAGGCCAACGCATATCTGATCATCGCTACAGGTTGCTCATGGGCCGGCGAACGCCCGCTCGTTCTTCAGGGCGGGGATCGCCCCGCGCGCCTTGTCGACCTGCGACAGGTCCAGGTCGGCCAGGACCACGGCCGGCTCCTCGTGGGCCGCCTGGGCGACGATCTCGCCCCAGGGCGCGACGACCATGGAGTGGCCATAGGTGGAGCGGCCGTCCTCATGCTTGCCGCCCTGGGCCGCGGCCAGGACGAAGGAGCCGGTCTCTATGGCGCGGGCGCGCAGCAGGATCTCCCAATGCGCCGCGCCCGTGGGGCGGGTGAAGGCCGACGGGACGGTCAGCAGTTGCGCGCCCGCCCTGGCCAAGGCCCGGTGCAGCAGGGGGAAGCGCACGTCGTAGCAGATGGTCAGGCCGACCTTGGCGCCGGCCGCGTCGGCGATCACGGCGCGGTCGCCGGCGGTATAGCTTTCCGACTCCCGGATGCGGTCGCCAGTGGGCAGGTCGACGTCGAACATGTGCAGCTTGTCGTAGGTGGCTGTGACGGCGCCGTCGGGGCCCACCAGGGCCGAGCGGTTGGCGCAGAGGCCGTCCGGGCGCCGGACCAGGGCCGATCCGATCAGGATCCAGACCTTCAGTTCGTCGGCCAGGGCGCGCAGGCCCTGGACACAGGGGTCGTCCTCCAGGGCGGTCAGCTTCCCGAACAGCCGGGCGCGGTCGCGCTGCAGGATGTTCGTGCCCTCCGGGGTGACGATCAGCTGGGCGCCTTCGCCCGCCGCCTGGCGCACCAGGGGCGTGGCGTGCGCCAGGGCCGCCGGCTGATCCGCCGGCGTCCGCATCTGGACCAGGGCGACCTTGAGCATCAGAGGACCCGCATCAGGCGGCGAGCAGGGGGTCGAGCTTGCCCGCCCGTTCCAGCGCCATCATCTCGTCGCAGCCGCCGATAGGGGCGCCGTCGATGAAGATCTGGGGGAAGGTGTTGCGGCCCGACAGCTTGACCATCTCGTCACGCTTGGCCGGGTCGAAACCAGCCTCGATCTCGTCGTAGGCGACGCCCTTGTCATTGAGCAGGGAAATCGCCCGGGAACAGAAACCGCAGAACGGGCGGGTGTAGATAGTGACCTTGGCCATGGCTTTCCGACGTCGTGGAGTCCTAGTGATCCTATAGGCAGATCATATAGTCCGTGGCGTTACATCTTTCACCCGCGCGATGACAGCGACATCGACGCACACCGCCCCGGCGGCCTTCAGCGCCCGCGCGCAGCCCTCGGCGGTGGCGCCGGTGGTCAGGACGTCGTCGACCAGCACCAGCCGTTTGCCCTCAATGCGCTTGCGCCAGGCGGGGGCCACGGTGAAGGCGGCCGCGACGTTGCGGCGGCGGCCCGAACCGGACTTGCCGCCCTGGCTCTGGGTGTCACGGCGGCGGATGAGGGCGTCGGGCAGGTAGTCGAGGCCGGCGATGCGGGCCAGGGGCCGGGCGATCTCGGCGGCCTGGTTGTAGCGCCGCTTGAGCAGCCGCCAGCGGTGCAGGGGCACGGGCAGGACGGCGTCGGCGTTCTCCAGCACGTCCGCCGCCCCCCGCGCCAGCCAGCGGGCGAACAGGCCGGACAGGTC
>DASVMY010000067.1:0-8552 GCA_036384135.1 Caulobacteraceae bacterium
AGCTGGGACGGCGAGGTCGACCTGACTACCAAGGCCGAGCTGGACCTGCGCGCGCGCAACCTGGCCCGCTTCGTGAAGCCCGCCGCCGACGCCGCCCCGGCTCAGGCCAAGGCGGCGCCGGCCCCCAAGGCCGCGCCGAAGAAGGCCGCCGCCCCGAAGGTGGAAGCCAAGGCTGAAGCGGCTCCGGCCGCTGCGGAAGAAGCTCCCAAGGCTGTTTCGCCCGCCAAGAAGGCGTCCGCCGCCAAGCCCGCTCCCGTGAAGGCCGCCTCGGCCGACGCCGACAAGCCCGCCAAGAAGGCGCCTGCCAAGCCCAAGGCCGACAAGGCTTAAGGCTCGATACGACAGTTTCGGAGACAAGATCATGGCTCACAAGAAATCAGGCGGTTCTTCGCGCAACGGGCGCGATTCCGACGGCCGGCGCCTTGGCGTGAAGAAGTACGGCGGCGAAGCCGTCGCGGCGGGCAACATCCTCGTGCGTCAACGCGGCACCAAGTTCTGGCCGGGTGAGAACGTGGGCATGGGCAAGGACCATACCCTTTTCGCCACTGAGCAGGGCGCGGTGAAGTTCGAGACCAAGCGCAACGACCGCACCTATGTGAACGTGGTGACCGCCGAGAAATAAGCCGATCCGAAATCACCCCCGGATCGCCTCACTATAGCGATCCGGACAGGCGAACCGTTTGCGGGGAGTCCGGACGCCGGACTCCCCGCTGCTGTTTTGGCCAAAGACCTCCGGACGGGCGTTCATTCGTCCAGGAGGCGGGAGATTTCGATCATGCTGTGCACTACCGAGGGCCTAGGCCCCAAATGCGTCAGCCCCACGATCCGCAGAGGCCCGGTCGTCGAGACCGCGCGCCTGACCCTGCGCCCTGTGCAGGCCGCGGATGCGCCGCGTATCGCCGCCCTGGCCAATGACCTTGGCGTGGCGCGGATGACCAGCTCGATCCCGCATCCCTTTCCGCGCGCCGCGGCGGACAGCTTCGTGGCCAAGGCGGCGGGCGCCGACCTGGCGCGCGAGGCGGTGTTCGCCATCGAGGCGGAGGACGGCGACCTGGCCGGCATCCTGGGCTTCCACCCGAAGGGGGGAACCGCGCCCGAGCTCGGCTACTGGCTGGGCCGGCCCTACCGTGGCCGCGGCTACATGACCGAGGCGGTGAACGGGGCGCTGGACTGGGTGCGTGACGAATGGGGCAAGCGCTACGTCGTCGCCGGCCACTTCGCCGACAACCCCCAGTCCGGCCAGGTGCTGATCAAGGCCGGCTTTCTCTACACCGGCGAGGTGCTGATGACCCCCAGCGCCGCGCGGGGGGAAAGCGTGCCCACGCGGATGATGGTGTGGCTGGCTTAGGAAAACGCCCAAGAAGGCTGTCATCCCGGAAAGTCGCGTAAGCGGCTTATCCGGGACCGCGGCAAGCGCCGATGTGGCGAATGTCGAGCCTGTGCGGTCCCGGATCTACGCGGTTCCGCCGCTACGCCCGGGATGACAGTGAAATTGGAGGACTCCGCCCTCGCCTTACTTCACCACTCCCAAAGCGGCGCCATGCTCCGCCTTCCAGCGCATGGCGTGTTCCAGGCGGTGCTGCAGGGAGGGGTGGTCGAAGAAGATCGCCTCTTCCACCGGGCCGGGATCGACCTTGTCGTCGCGCCAGTTGCGCAGGAGGTCGAGCGCCAGGCCGTCCGGCTCGCGGGCGTGGTCCAGGGAGAACTGGTCGGCGCGGACATTGATCCAGCGGACATAGGTCCGCTCCGCCACCGTGGCGGCGCCCAGGCACAGCACCACCAGGATCAGCCACACCGGCAGGCCGGCGGGGTCGGCCAGGCCCTGGACCCCAGGCGCGCCAAGCCGGCGGGCCAGGGGGCCGTGCAGACGGTCGATGACCAGCAGCGAGGCGGCAATCATGACGGCCAGCAGCAGGGCCAGACCGAACTGGTCGCCGTGGACGAAATGGCCGGCCAGATGGCCGATGGTGGCGCGCATCTCGCCGACGCTGGCTTCCTGGACCATGCCCTGGTTGACCACCACCCGCGCCTGGCCGGGCAGGCCGGTGACGTCGCCGTCCACCTCCGGGCTGGGGACCAGATAGACCTGATGCGCCGACAGGCCGGCGTCATGGATGAGCTTCAGCATCCCGTCCCGCGCCGGTCCGGCCGGCAGGGGCGGCAGGGGGGCCGGGCCGGTCCTGGCGGCGTAAGGCCCCCAGATCAGGATGATGGCGACCGCGCCCAGCACCGCACCGCCCCAGATCCACCAGGTGCGCGGCGCCACACGGGCCAGGGCCAGCATCAGGGTCAGGACGATGGTGAGGACCAGGATCGCCATGAAGTCGCCGCTCCACACCCGGGCCAGATAGACCAGGATCGAGGCGGTGGGACCAAGGCGGGTGCGGTCGCCCAGCCATTCGTTGGCCACATCCAGGGGCAGCTTCACCAGCACGACGATGAACAGCAGGGTGGCGGCGCAGAGGGCGCCGGCCAGCCAGGGGCGTGGACGCCGGGCCTGCAGGGCGGCGCTCAAGCGGCCGATCAGTCCCAGCTTCAGGGCGACGACGGCGGCGGCGATGATCAGGGCGCCGCCCACCAGCCAGGCCGCCTCCCGCTGCTGGGCGAAGGCGGCGCCGGCGGCGCGCAGGTTCGGCGACAGGGCGCCCAGGTAGCGGTCGGCGGCGTCGGAAGGATCGAAAGCAGGCACGGTTCAGGCCGCCGGTGCGCCCAGGCTGGGCCCGGCCTTGGCGGTTTTGGGGCGAAGACGTCCAAACAGGACCTGGAACGGCCAGACCATCTGGCCCAGCACCCCCTCCGGCGCGCCCTCCGCCCCATAGACCTGGGGCCGCAGGCCGGCGGGCATGTGGAAGGTGCCGAACATCAGGTCCAGCACCGGGAAGGTCGGGGCGAAGTTCTTGTCGCGCACATCGGCGTCGTCCACGTGGTGCCAGCGGTGAAACACCGGGCTGGCGATCACATAGCGGAACGGCCCGAAGGTCCAGTTCAGGTTGGCGTGAACCAGGGCGCCCATGAACAGGTTGAAAGGCCCCAGCACCACATAGACCATGGGCGAGAAGCCCAGGGTCCTCACCAGGGCGGCGACCCCGGTGCTGTAGACTAGGAACTGCACCGGGTGGAAGCGGTAGGTGCTGGTCCAGTCCACCTGTTTGGGGCTGTGGTGGATGGCGTGGAAGGGCCACAGGGCGTGGCCGTGGAACAGGCGGTGCAGCCAGTACTGGCAGATGTCGGTGAGGATCAGGATGATCAGGGCCTGCAGGGCCAGCGGCAGGGCCGGCATCGGGCCGTAGCCCGCCTCGATGGACCGGATGGCGGCCGGCGCCTTGGGGCCAAGCGCGACCCCGACGCCCCAGTGCATCAGCGCCGCCGAGACACCGCCATAGAGGAGCAGGCTGATCGCGAAATAGACCGCGTCCACGGCGATCTCGTTCCAGACGAACCGCGGCTGGTCCGGATTACAGGGGGCCAGACGGGCCAGGCCGTTGAAGACCATGACGCACAGGGCCATGCAGAGAAAGGTGAACAGCATATCGCGCCTTGCCTTGGATCAGGCCCAGGCTAGGGGCGGCGATATAAGTTTGCGTAAAGGACGACTTGTCGAGAGGGCGGCGCGGTGACCGCAATGCTTCCCGCGCCGTCCCGCCCTTCCGGCCGGCATCAACGGCGCCGCGGGGCGGGCGGACGAGGGGAGGCGGCGCCTGCCTGAGCGGCAATCCGGCCCCCGCCATCCCCAAAACCCCTCTGCGATCTGGCCCAGCGGCTGGCGGCGGCGCATGCCTGTGGCGTCGTTCCGTGAGGCGCGGGCGACCTTTGAGAAACCCATGAGGCGGTCATGGCGATGCGCGACGATACATCCCTGGCCGAGGCGGTGGTCCCCATCACCGGGCGGCGGTTGACCCTGCCGGAGGAGCCGATCTTCCACCTGCAGAGGGCGGACCAGGCGGACTATGAGATCGGCGAGTTCCGGGCCTGGGCGGGGTACAAGAACCTGGGCTCAGATGCGGCCACCGCCGACCTGGCGCACTTCCAGCACGTGGTCAGCTTCGCCGGGACGCAGGAGGCCGGGCGCACGGGCGTCCACGCCCACTTCGCCCACGCCCACATCGTCATCCCCACCTCCGGCCGGGGGGTGTTCTCCTATGACGGGGTGGTGACGGCGGCCGAGCCGGGGGCGGTGATCGCGCAGCACGGCGGCACGGTGCACGACCAGTTCGAATACAGCCACGCCGGCGGTTCCGACGCCGAGAACCGCAGGACCCCGCAGTGGGTCGAACCGCCGCCCGCCGGCGCGGGGCCGACCTCGTTCGGGTTCCTGGAGCTGTTCGTGCCCAAGCGGTTCGCCAATGTCGAGATCGTGCCGCCGGACGCGGTGAGCGAGGCGGACCAGCGCACCGCCTGGGACCACCCCTATCACGCCGCCGGCGCGCGCTATTTCCTGCAGTCCCCGGACGACACCGGCGCGGCCTATCGCCCGGTGGCGGGGCGCCCGGACCTGGAGGCGCGGGATTGCGCGACCTGGGGGCCGACCGGCGGGCTGGTGGCGACCTGGGTCCTGCGCCCGGCGGCGGGGGCGAAGGGGCCCGCGGTCATCCTGGACGTCCCCGGGGAGACCGGCGGGATGGATATTCTGTACATGGTCGGCGGCTCGGCCAGCGTTCAGCGCGGGGATGGCGAGACCGTCCGGCTGGAGGCCGGGGACACCCTGACGTCAAGCCAAGGCCTGGCGGGTGATCCCTTCGAGTGTTCACCCGACATGCGCCTGGTCCGGTTCTTCATCGCCGCCCGGACGCAGCAGTTGCGCGAGCGCACCGCCGAGGAGATCGCCCGGCTGGAGGCCCTGGGCCCGCGCATCATCACGCGGCGGGAGGTCCGGCCGCAGGGGGACGCGCGGCCGGTCAATGTCCTGCACGAGGCGGCAGAGCGCGCGGTGGCTGCGAAATAGGCCGGGCCGGCGTCCCGCACCACCTCGACCGCGGGGGTGGTGACAATCGGCAGGGGGCTTGCTATATAGGCCTCACATCGTCCGTTGGTGCTGGATGGCACTTACGAGCGGCGGCCCAAAAGGCCCGCCGCTTTTTTATTGCCGAGTGTTGGCTGAGTTTGGGAGTGGCAAGGTTTGCGCGGCAAGACCGCTGAAGATCGCCTGTTGCTGGAGCTGCTCGATCCGGTGGCGGAAGCCATGGGTTACGAGATCGTCCGGCTGCGCCTGATGGGCGGCAGCATGGCGCGGCGCCTGCAGATCATGGCCGAGCGCGACGCCGACGGCACCATGCTGGTGGAAGACTGCACGGCGCTCTCGCGCGCGGTCTCCCAGGTAATGGACGCGGCCGACCCGATCACCGGCGAATACCTGCTGGAGGTTTCCAGCCCCGGCATCGACCGGCCCCTGACCCGGCTGAAGGACTTTGAGACCTTCGAGGGCTTCGAGGCGCGGCTGGAGCTGGACCGCCTGGCCGAGGGGCGCAAGCGCTTCAAGGGCGAGCTGGCCGGGATCGAGGGCGACAATGTCGCGCTCAACCTGGAGGGCGAGGAAGAAACCGCCCTGTTGCCCTTCGAATGGATCATCGACGCCAAGCTGGTGCTCACTGACGCGCTGATGAAGCGCGGCGCGGACGCCAGGGCGGCCCGCCTCTCTGAAGAGGCCGGGGCGCAAGACGAAAACCAAGATTTGGACCAAGAGGACCTTATTCCATGAGTGTCACCGGCATTTCCGCCAACCGGCTTGAGCTGCTGCAGATCGCCGAGGCCGTGGCCCGTGAGAAGTCGATCGACCGCGAAGTGGTGATCGAAGCCATCGAGGAGGCCTATCAGAAGGCCGCCCGGGCCCGGTACGGCGCCGAGCACGACATCCGCGTCCGCGTCGACCCCAAGACCGGGGAGACGACCTTCAAGCGCTATGTCACCGTGATCGCGGACGACACCGAAGAGGTCAACGAATACGCCCAGCAGCGCCTGAGCGACGCCCTGAAGGACGACAAGACCGCCGTCATCGGCAAGGTCTATGAAGAGATCCTGCCGCCCTTCGAGATCGGCCGGGTGCAGACCCAGATGGCCCGCCAGGTGGTCACCGGCAAGGTCCGCGAGGCCGAGCGCGAGCGGCAGTACGAAGAGTTCAAGGACCGCGCCGGCGAGATCGTCAACGGCGTCGCCAAGCGGGTCGAATACGGCAACGTCATCGTCGACCTGGGCCGCGGCGAGGGCATCATGCGCCGCGACCAGTCAATCCCGCGCGAGACCTTCCAGGTCGGCGACCGGGTGCGCGCCTACATCTATGACGTCCGGCGCGAGACCAAGGGCCCGCAGATCATGCTCAGCCGCGCCCACGGCGGCTTCATGGCCAAGCTGTTCGCCCAGGAAGTGCCGGAAGTCTATGACGGGGTGATCGAGATTCGCGCCGTGGCCCGCGATCCGGGCAGCCGCGCCAAGATGGCGGTGGTCTCCAACGATAGCTCCATCGACCCGGTCGGCGCGTGCGTCGGCATGCGCGGTTCGCGGGTGCAGGCGGTGGTGGCCGAGCTGCAGGGTGAGAAGATCGACATCATCCAGTGGAACCCGGACGAGGCCACCTTCCTGGTCAACGCCCTGGCCCCCGCCGAAGTCACCAAGGTGGTGATGGACGAGGAGGACGAGCGGGTCGAGGTGGTGGTGCCCGACGAGCAGCTCAGCCTGGCCATCGGCCGGCGCGGGCAGAACGTCCGTCTTGCAAGCCAACTGACCGGTTGGCAGATCGACATCATGACCGAAAGCCAGGAGAGCGAGCGCCGCCAGCGCGAGTTCGCCGAGCGCACCGCCCTGTTCCAGGAAGCCCTGGACGTGGACGAGGTCATCGCTCAGCTGCTGGTCACCGAGGGCTTCGCCACGGTGGAGGACGTCGCCTATGTCGAGGCCGACGAAATCGCCCAGATCGAGGGCTTCGACGAGGACACCGCCGAGGAAATCCAGGCCCGCGCCCGCGACTACCTGGAAAAGGAAGCGGCCGAGTACGACGCCAAGCGCCGCGAACTGGGGGTCGAGGATGGCCTGCTGGAGATCGAGGGCGTGACCCTGCCGATGGCGGTGGCCTTCGGCGAGGGCGACGTGAAGAGCGTGGAAGACCTGGCCGGCCTCGTTCCGGACGATATCCGCGGCTACTACGAGTCCAAGGACGGCGAGCGCGTGCGCGAGCCGGGCGTCCTGGAAAGCTTCGCCATGTCGGCGGAGGACGCCGAGGCCCTGATCATGCGCGCCCGCGTGGCGGTCGGCTGGATCGAGGCGCCCGAGCCGGAAGCCGAGATCGAGGAAGAGTTCGCCGAAGAGGACGAGGCCCTGGCGGCCGAGGCCGAGGCGGAAGAGGCCGCGGTCGAAGAGATTGCGCCGGAGGCCTGATCGTTCTGACGAACCCGGATACGCCCCAGACCGAGACGGAAACCCCCGAAACGGAAAAACCCAGGACCCGCATCCCCCGGACGCTGGCCGAGGCTGCGCGCGAACGCCGCGACATCGTCACCGGCGAGGTCATGGACGAGGCGCGCCTGATCCGCTTCGTGATCGGGCCGGAAGGCAATGCGGTGCCGGACCTGGCGCGCAAGCTGCCGGGGCGGGGCGTGTGGGTGGCGGCCGACCGCGCCTCGGTGGAGACCGCGGCGCGCAAGGGTCTGTTCTCCCGCGCGGCCAAGGCCAAGGTGGCGGTCCCCGCCGACCTGGCCGACCAGGTGGCGGAGCTGTTGCGCAGGCGGCTGCTGATGGGCCTGGGGCTGGCGCGCAAGTCCGGCGAGCTGGCCACCGGCTTCGAAAAGGTGGTCGGGGCGTTGAAGGCCGGCAAGGCGGCGGTGCTGATCGAGGCCCTGGACGGGTCGGCGGATGGGCGCGGAAAGGTGTTGGTGGCGATGCGAAAATCGCCCTCGCCGCCGCTGCTGATCGGTCTCTACAAGTCGGACGAATTGGGTTTGGCCTTGGGCGGCGAGAATGTGGTACACAGCGCCTGCCTTGCGGGGCGGACCGCTGATCGCTGGACTTTCGACGCCCGGCGACTATCTGGCTTCCGTCCGCTCTTCCCTGAGAGTTGGCGCGAGGAGCCTTGAAAGGGCGGGGTCACTCCCGCCCCTTGAAGCATTTCGAATTTGTGTGCGGGCCATTGCCCGGTTGGATTAAGTCAAGCGAGCGCATGACGGACGAGAACGAAAACGGCCGACCTTCAGGCCAAGGGGGCCGTGCGCCCCTCACCTTGAAGCCGCGCACCGGCGGAGCGGTGAGCGCCGGCGTGGTGAAGCAGAGCTTCAGCCATGGCCGGTCCAAGACGGTGGTCGTCGAGACCAAGCGTCGCCGCGTCGACGCGCCGGCCACTAACCTGGCCGCGCCGTCTTCGCTGGAAAAGCGCGCCTTTGAGGTCCGCCCGCCGCAACCGCAGCCGCCCCGGTCCGCGCCGACCTCCGACGGCGGCGGCCTCAGCGAAGAAGAGCGGCGCGCCCGTCAAAAGGTGGCGGCAGAGTTCGCGCGCCAGCAGCAGGAACGCCAGGCCGCCGAAGCCGCCGCCCAGCGCACGGCCGAAGAGGCCCGCCGAAGCGAAGCGGCCG
>DASVMY010000068.1:0-28465 GCA_036384135.1 Caulobacteraceae bacterium
CCGCCTCGCCCGCCGCCGGGGCGTCGCGGGCGGCGTTGCGGAAGGCGATCAGGCCGATGAAGGCGACGCCGGCGAGGCCCGCCAGCAGCAGCATGCCCGCCACGGTCGCCGCGCCGGACTTGAACGCCGGCACCGCCGCCAGGGCCACGGCAAGCACAAAGAACGCCGCCGCGGTGGCGATCAGCGGGTCGAACCCGCCCTTGCGGCCTTCTTCACGAGACTCGGCCAAGGAGAAGCCGCGCTCCAATCGAGGGACTTGTGGGTCAACGCTCACCGAATCACCCATCAACTATAACGCCTACAGCTGCCGCGCGCGCTTTGGCGACTTTGCGGCGGACATGATGAAGCCGATGATCTTGGCCACGGCTTCGTAGTGTTGGCCAGGGATGGTCTCATCCACCTCGATGGCGGCGTAGAGGGCGCGGGCCAGGGGGGGATCCTCGATCACCGGCACCCCCGCCTCCTCGGCGACCTCACGAATCTTCAGAGCCAGGGAATCGACGCCCTTGGCGACGCAGAGCGGGGCCGGCGTCTCGCCGGCGACATAGCGCAGGGCGACGGCGTAGTGGGTGGGGTTCATGACCACCACCGTGGCCTTGGGCACCGCCTGCATCATCCGCCGGCGGGACCGCTCGTGACGCAGCTGGCGCAGGCGGGCCTTGATGTGGGGGTCGCCGTCGGTCTGCTTGTAGTCTTCCTTCACCTCTTCCTTGGTCATGCGCATCTTCTGGGCGAAGCGCACGCGCTGCCAGATGTAGTCGATGGCCGCCAGGCCGGCGGTGAAGATCATCACCGCCATGAACAGCGACTTGGCCATGTCCAGCGCATAGGGAAGGATCGCCATCGGATCGAGGGTGGCCAGCAGGCCGAACTCCTTGGCGTGCGGCCACAGCACCATGGCGGCGATACAGCCGGTCAGGATCACCTTGAGGAACGAGCGCAGGAACTGGATGAAGCCGTCCAGGCCGAACAGGCGCTGCAGGCCCTTGATCAGGTTCAGGCGCGACAGGTCGGGCGCGAGCTTCGAGGGGGTGAACAGCAGCCCCGTCTGCAGCACATTGCCCGCGATCCCCGAGAGCAGGGCCGCGCCCATCACCGCCGCGATGATCGGCAGGCCAGCCATGATGGCGTAGCGGGCCACGCCCACGCCCCCTTCCCCGCCCAGCGCCATCGAGTCCGGATGGGCGAAGAAGGGCACCAGCTTGGCCGCCAGGTCGTTGGCCATGGTCCCGCCCAGGGTGACCAGGACGGCGAAGGCGCCCATGATGCCGGCCGCCTGGGCCAGCTCCGGCGACTTGGCGACATCGCCCTGCTTGCGCGCCTCCTCGAGGCGCCGGCCGGTAGCCTCTTCGGTCTTGGAGTCGTTTTCGGTGTCCTCGGCCATGGCGGCTCAGGTGAACCGGGCCAGGAGTTCGCGGTAGTGCGAGACCCAGACCATGCCGATCGTCCCAAGGCTGAGCGCGAAGATCGACAGGCCCAGCAGCACCTGCAGAGGCGTGGCGGCGAAGAAGATCTGGAACTGCGGCATGGCGCGGCCGATCAGGCCGGTGGCGACACTGAAGACCACCGAGAAGACCATGATCGGCGCCGCCAGCTGGACGCCCAGCGCGAAGCTGCCGGAAAAGGTGGAGATGGCCAGGTTCGTGGCGTCCTGCACCGGCAGCGCCTTGCTCACCGGGAACAGGATGTAGGAGTGGGCGATGGCGGCGATGAACATGTGGTGCAGGTCGGTGGCCATGATCAGGACCACCCCCAGCAGCGACAGGAAGGTGGCCAGGGTCGAGCCGTTGGCCGCCTGGGCGGGGTCGACGGTCTGGGCGAAGGACAGGCTGGTCTGGATGGCCATGATCTCGCCGGCCGCGGCCAGGGAGGCCAGAAACATGCGCAGGATCGCCCCGATCATCAGGCCGATCAGCACCTCCCTGACCACCGCGCCGCCCAGGCCGCCGACCGTGTCCGGCAAGGCGCCCAGGTGCGGGGTGGCGATGGGGGCGATGACCAGGGTCAGCAACAGGGCGAAGGACAGGCGCAGCTGCGCCGGGGCGGGCTGATCGCCCAGGCCCGGGATGGTCATGACCATGGCCCCGACCCGGGCGAACACCAGGGCGGTGACGAAGACCTGCTGAGCGGTGGCGTAATGCTCCACCCGCGGGATCCTTAGAGGCCGGCGATGCGGGCGGCGATGTGGCGCATGAAGCTGCTCATCAGGCCCCCCATGAACGGCAGGAAGATCAGCAGGGAGATGAAGATCGCGACGATCTTGGGAGCGTAGATCAGAGTCGCTTCCTGGATCTGCGTCAGGGCCTGGAAGAGGCCGATGGCCACCCCCACCACCAGGCCCACGATCAGAATCGGGGCGCAGAGCTGAAGCGTCAGCCAGATCGCGTCACGGCCGATGTCCAGCACCTCAGCGCCGTTCATATGCGACTCCGAAAAAGTAAGGAAAACCCCAGGCCTTACCCTCCCCCGCGCATGGTTAATGAAGTCTTAATGCAAGGGTCCCGGGCCTCATGTGGGCTGGTACGCCGCGGCCCCGGTTCGCCACAGCAGAAAGGCGTAGGTGTCGGCCGCCTCGCGGTCCTGCTGGGCGCGGGTCGAGCCGATGCCATGTCCGGCGTCGTAGTCCACGCGCAGGAGGATCGGCTTGCCCGAGCTGGTGGCCGCCTGCAGGCGCGCGGTCATCTTGGCCACATGGAACGGGGCCACGCGGGGGTCGGTGACGCCGGTGGTCAGCAGCACGGCGGGATAGGGGGTTCCATCCTGCACATGCTGGTAGCTGTCGATGGATTTGAGCGCTTCGTAACCGGACTTCTCGGCGATCGCCCCCCACTCCGGCTCCTCGCCATAGCCGTCCTGCTCGACCACATAGCGCAGGGGATTGGACCAGCCGACGCCGTCGATGACGGCCGCGAACAGGTCGGGGCGCTCGGTCATCGCCCGGCCCATGGTGATCCCACCGGCGGAGCGGCCGCCGATGGCCAGGCGGCTGGGGGCGGTGTAGCCCTTGGCGCAGAGCGCCTCGCAGACCGCGATCAGGTCGCGCCAGGTGTTGGGTTTGTTGGCCAGTTGCCCGGCCTTGTGCCACTCGCGGCCATATTCGCCGCCGCCGCGGACGTTGGCGTAGCCGACGATGAAGCCGGCGTCGATCAGGGCCAGGGTACGGCCGGCGAAGGCGGGGGTGTAGGCCGCCGCACCATAGGAGCCATAGGCCGAGATCCAGGCCGGCGTCTTGCCGTCCAGCTTCAAGCCCTTCTTGTAGATCAGGCTGTAGGGGATCTTCACCCCGTCCTTGGCGGCGGCGAAGCCGCGCACGGTCTCGTAGGGGCTGACGTCGATGGCGGGACGGGGCGTGAGGCCGGTGTCCGCGACCTTGCCCCCGGCGCTCACCGACCAGATGCCGGCCGGTGAGAGCCAGCCGGTGTAGCTGATCAGCGCCCCGTCCTCTTCCGGCTCGGCGAACACCGCGCCGATGGTCCCATCGAAGGGCAGGTTCACGTCGGCGACCTTGCCGTCAGGACCCAGCTTGCGCAGCCGGCTGACGCCGCCGTCCATCATCTTCAGATACAGGCCGTCGCGGGCGCGGCTGATCCCCTCGATCACGATCGGGCCTTGCGGGACCACCTCCGACGCTGAGGCCAGGGAGGTGGCGGACGCGGAGGTCTTCAGGACCCGGCCCCGGGGTGTTCCCTTGTTAGCCAGCAGGTAGAGGTCGTCGCCGTTGAGGTCGAAATCGGTAACCTCGTCCTCGAAGCCCGCCACCGGTGTCCAGACGGCCTTGCCGGCCACGGCGTCAGCCACCGGGGCGACGAACAGGCGCGACTCCGGACGCACGTCGGCCAGGATCAGGACGGCGTGGCGCGAGCCGCGGCCGGTGAAGATGATCGGCGACTGGATCTTGTCATAGACCACGTCGGCGTGCAGCCCGCGCTTCATCAGGATCGGATCGGCGGCCGGATCGGCGCCCAGGCGATGAAAACGGGCCTGGCTGTCCAGGTAGCGCTCCGGCGTCGCCACCGGGGCGGTGAGCTGGTTGTAGAAGAAGCCGGAGCCGTCATCGAGCCACTGCGGGCTCGCGGTCTCTGTGTTGGCGATGCGTTCGGGCAGGTCGGCGCCGCCGGCCACGGCGAGGATGTGCAGGACCGAGTCCTCGCTGCCGTCCTTGGACAGGCCATAGACCACGTGCGCCCCGTCGGGCGAGGCGCGCCACCAGTCGAGAGAGACGTGGCCGGTGGCGGCGCTCAGCTTGGTGGGGTCGATCAGCACCCGGTCGGCGCCGGCCTCACGCACGAAGAGCTTGTAGTTGTCGGCCCCCGCCGGACGCTGCTGGTAGAAGAGCTTGCCGCCGGCGCGCTGCACGCGGCTGGTCAGGACGGTGTCGCCCGACAGGCTCTGGATGCGGGTGAGCAGGGCGCCGCGGCCGGGGATGGTGTCGAGGATGGCGCGGGTGTGGTCGTTCTGGCCCTTGAGAAAGGGCAGCCAGTCGGGATCCTTGCTGTTCTCCATCCAGCGGTAGGGGTCGCTGAGGGTCTCGCCGAAGTAGGTGTCCTTGACCACCTCCACCCGGGCGATGGGGGCTGGCGGGACTGGGGCGGCAGCGCGGGCAACCCTGGCGGCCAGCACCGCGCTCAGCGCTCCGGCGCCGGCCAGCAAGGCTCTGCGATCAAGTCCGGACATGCGTCTCCCCTCATTCAGAACCCGGGAAGTAGCGCTCACGGATAGCGCGTTTTCAAGGATCAAATCAGCTCTAGCGCGGTTCAAGGCCGAGCTTGCGTTCCAGGGCTCTGGCGGCCTGGGCGGGGGTGGCTTTGTCCTGGTCGCGGTCGACGCTGTAGTTGGCCTCGCGCATGGCCTCGACCGGGATGCGGCCCACCAGCGGCGCCAGGGCGGCGCGCAGGCGCGTATCCCCTGCCCGCTTGGGCGAGATCAGGATCACGGCGTCGTAGGGCGGGATGGCGCCCTTGGGATCGGCCAGCACGATCAGGCGGTCGGCGGCGATGCGCCCGTCGCTGGAGAAGGCGGAGATCACATCCGCCTCGCCGTCGCCCACGGCGCGGTACATGAAGGTCGGCTGGTAGGTGGTCTGGCGCCTGAACTGGAGGCCGTAGGCGGCGCGCAGGGCGGCCCATTCGGGGCGCGACAGGAACTCCAGATCGGCGCCGATGGTGAGGTTCGGCGCCCTGTCCGCCAGGCCGGCGATGTCGCCGACGCCGAGCGCCTTGGCGCGGTCGGCGCGCATGGCCAGGGCGTAGGCGTTCTCGAACCCGGCGGGGCCGAGCACCACCACGCCATCACGGGTCTTCAGCTCCGCGGTGAGTTGCTGGAGCACGGCGAGACGGCCTGGATTATCCTTACGTTTCAAGACGTTGGTCCAGAGGGTGCCAGTGTAGTCGACATAGGCGTCGATCTCGCCGGCGGCCAGGGCGTGGTAGGCGGTGGCCGAGCCCAGGTCTTCCTTGCGGGAGACCGCGGCGCCCTTGGCCTGCAGCTGGTCGGCCATCATCTCGGCCAGGATATATTGCTCGGAGAAGTTCTTGGCGCCGACGACGTAGGCCGGACGGACCTGGCTGGCCAGCAGGGGCGAAAGGCCGGCGGCGATCCCCACCGCCAAGCCGATGGCGCCGGCCCAGATGCGCCAGGGGCTGCGGCGCGCCAAGCCCGATTCCACCAGGCCCAGCAGCTGGTCGGCGGCCAGCGCCAGGCCGGCGGACGCGGCGCAGCCGAACAGGACGAACACCCAGTTCTCGGTCTGCAGGCCGGAGAAGATGTAGTTGCCCAGCGACGTCTGGCCCACCGGCGTGGCCAGGGTGGCGGCGCCGATGGTCCACACCGCGGCGGTGCGCACGCCGGCCATGATCACCGGCGCGGCCAGGGGAAGTTCAACGCGGACAAGGCTTTGGCGGTCGGTCATGCCCATGCCGCGGGCCGCCTCCACCGCCGCCGGGTCGACGCCGACGATGCCGGTGACGCCGTTCCGCAGGATCGGCAGCATGGCGTAGAGGGTGAGCGCGAAGAGGGCCGGCTTGAAGCCCAGGGCGGTGAAGCCAAACCCGAACCACGCCTGGGTCAGGGCCGATACGGCCAGCAGCAGCGGATAGAACAGAGCCAGCAGGGCCAGGCCCGGGATGGTCTGGATCAGGCTGGCGAACAGCAGCACCGGCCAGCGGATCGCAGCGTTTCGGCTGGCCGCGACGGCCAACGGCAGGGAGATGGCGAAACTGAGCGACAGTGCGCAGACCGACAGCAGCACGTGGGCCGAAAAGTAGCCGGGAAAGCGTGAGATGGCGTCGGCAAGGCGCTCATCCATGGCTGGCGTCCGCCAGGGCGGCGACCCGCTGGGCCTGCCGGCGGGGGGTGTCCATCAGCGCCTTGACGGCCTCCGATTGTCCCGCGGACAAAAGCTCGGCGGGGGTCCCGTCGGCAATGACCGCGCCGGCCTCAAGCACCACGATCCGGTCGGCCAGGAGCAGGGCCTCCATGACGTCGTGGGTGACCATGACGGTGGTCAGGCCCAGACGCTCGTGCAGGGCGCGGTATTCGGCCCCCAGGGCGTCGCGGGTGACCGGATCGAGGGCCCCGAAGGGCTCGTCCATGAGCATGATGGAGGGCTGGGCGGCCAGGGCGCGGGCCACGCCCACCCTCTGGCGCTGGCCGCCGGAAAGGGCGGCGGGCAGGCGCGCGGCCATGTCCCGGGGCAGGCTGACCAGGTCGAGCAGCTCGGCGGTGCGGGCGGCGATGCGCGGGGTGTCCCAGCCGGCCAGGCGCGGGCCGACGGCGATGTTCTCGGCCACGCTCATGTGCGGGAAGAGGCCGATCTCCTGGAAGACGTAGCCAATGCGGCGGCGCAATTGCCAGGGCGGCTCTGCGGCGATGTCACGGCCTTCGATCAGCACCTCGCCGCTGGTGGCCTGCGAGAGGCCGTTGATCATTTTCAGGGTGGTGGTCTTTCCCGAGCCCGAACCGCCCAACAGGGCGACGAACTCACCTTTGGCGACGCTCAGGTCGAAGGGGCCGACGGCGCGCTGGGCCCCATAGGCCTTGGTGACGGACTTGAGCTCAATCATCCGCCGCATGGCTAACACCCCCTCGCCACAGGGGCGAGGGGGCATTGGCAGGAGCGGTGACGGTTACCAGCGGTAATCGTGGTCGCGGCGCTCGTCGTGCACCTGGTAGCTCAGACGATCGAGCCGGGCGTTGAGGTCCGCACGTTCCCAGCCGTTCAGACCGTCCCACCGATAGCGGTACTCAAGCCGCCGGATGTCGCCCAGCTGATCGCGCAGCCCCCGGGTTTCGCGCCAGTCCAGCGAACCGTCGCGCCGGCCTTGCTCGATGCGTATGCTGATGTCGCGGGTGCGCTGATCGATGTCGCCATAGCCCCGATAGTTGTATCCGTCGCGGGTATAGCGGCCGTCGCGGCCGCCATAGTCGCCGTATCCGCCGCGGCCAAAGCCGCCATCGTGGTCCCAGGGGTCCGCCATGGCGGGAAGCGCGGCGCCCAGGGCGCCGACGGCCGCGATCGCGAGCAGAAGCTTTTTCATCAGTGTTTCTCCAAGCTTTCACGCCGTCACCGCGACGACGTTGACCCGGAGAAAACCATTCCGTCGCTGAAACCTGGCTGAGCGGCGCGTTGTGCGGCGTTCAGGATTGCAGGCCGCCAATCACGCCGCGGGAGACGCCGCGCGGGCCGCCCTTGGCCAGGCAGGCGCTCGTCTGGCCGCCGAACTCAAGCCGCCGTCAGATCGGCATCCGCATGATTTCCTGGTAGGCGCTGATCACCTGGTCGCGGACGGCCATCACCGTCTCCAGACTGGCCTCGGCGGAGGACAGGGCGGTGGCGACATCGACCAGCTGGGCCTTGCCCTGGACCTGGGCGGCCATCTGGGTTTCAGCGGTGCGCGAGGACTGCACGGCGTCATGCATGGCCGAGGACAGGAACTTGCCGAAGTCTGGGCCCTCGGCGGCGGCCGAGCCGCCCAGACCACCCAAGGCGGAGCCTTGGGTGGCGGCGTAGGCCTTGGCGGCGATCAGGGGCGTGACCATGGCTTATCCTACTTCTTCAGCAGGTCGAGGGTGCTGGTGTCCATCGCCCGCGCCGTCTCGATGACGCTGAGGTTGGCTTCGTAGGCGCGCTGGGCGGCGCGCATGTCCATCGCCTCCACCAACGGATCGACATTGGGCAGCTTCACATAGCCCTGGGCGTCGGCGCCAGGATGACCAGGCGCATATTCGGTGCGGAAGGCGGTCTGGTCAGGGATGGTCTTGGCCATCTTCACCCCCTGCCCGCTGCCGGTGGTGATGGGTTCGAACACCGGCACCTGGCGCCGGTAGGGATCGCCGCCGGCGGTGCGCGAGGTGGAATCGGCGTTGGCCAGGTTCTCGGCGATGACCCGCATGCGCGCCTGCTGGGCGCGGAGGGCCGAGGCGGCGACGCTCATGGAGGTGTCGGTGGCGGATTTGATTTCGGCCATGGCTGGTCAGGTCCTCGTCAGGGCGATCATGACCCGGGCTTCTTGGTGGCCAGGCGGATCAGGCCCAGGGACTTCTGGTAGAAGTTGATGGCCGCGTCGTAGTTCATCCGCGTCTCATTCATCTTGATCATCTCGTCCTCAAGCACCACCGAATTGCCGTCGAGGGTGGTCTCGGAATCGGCGTTCTGGCGCGGCTTGTAGGGACCGGACACGCCCTTGGTAGGAAGGCCGGTGAGGTGCATGGACGAGGTCATGGCCACGGCAACCGGCTGCAGCTGGGCCTGGCCGGACTGACTGGCGATGGTGAAGGGCTTCAGGTCGCTGGGCGTGTAGCCGGGCGTGTCCGAATTGGCCACATTCTGGGCGATCACCTGCTGGCGCTCGGACAGGTAGCCGAGGCGGCCGCGCAGCATCGCAAACAGGGGGATGTCATCGAGTCCCATCGCCGGAAATGGTGAACGAACAGGGTTAATCGCAAATTAAGGGAGTCCGGCGCATCGCTGTGTCACCGGGCCACAGCCCGATACCCTTCACCCCTGGGACGGCCACCCCGCATGGACCTCGCCGAACTCGCCCGCGCCATCTTCGCGCTCGCGTTGACGCTGGGCCTGGTGGGCCTTGGCGCCGTGGGCCTGCGCAAGCTCGGGCCAGACTGGCTGAGCCGCCTGCAGCCGGGCGGCAAGGCCAAGCGGCGCCTGGCGATCCTTGAGACCCTGGTGCTGGATCCGCATCGCCGCCTGGTGCTGGTGCGCTGCGACGGCGAGGAACGGCTGGTGCTGCTGGGTGAAGGGAAGGTGCTGATGACGCCCGTTTCGCCGGCCGAGCCGGTCCCCGCCGAATCCTCGGATTCCTCCCCTCTGGAGACCGCCGCGTGATTGCCCTGCTGGCCCATTGCTTCAAGCGCCCCGCCGCCGAGGACCTGCGCCGCGCGGCGCTGCTGTCCCTGCTGGTGACGGTGGTCAGCTTGATCGTGCCGGCCACCGCCCTGGCGCAGCAGGTGAACATCAACCTGGGCACCGGGGCCGGCCTGACTGACCGGGTGGTGCAACTGGTGGGCCTGCTGACGGTGCTGTCGCTGGCGCCGTCGATCGTGATCATGACCACTTCGTTCGTGCGCATCGTGGTGGTGCTGTCGCTGCTGCGCCAGGCCATGGGTCTGCAGCAGAGTCCGCCCAACGCAGTGATCATCAGCCTGTCGCTGTTCCTGACCGCCATCGTCATGGGCCCGACCATCCAGGCCTCCTACGACCAGGGGGTCAAGCCGTTGCTGGACCACAAGATGGAGCTGCCGGCGGCGTTCACCGCGGCCAGCAATCCGGTGAAGGGGTTCATGCTGTCCCAGGTCAGCCGCGACGATCTGGCCCTGTTCCTGAAGCTGTCCAAGGTCCCCGCCCCGCCCAAGGCCATGGACACCCCGATCCGCATCGTCACCCCCGCCTTCATGATCTCGGAGCTGAAGCGGGCCTTCCAGATCGGCTTTCTGCTGTTCGTGCCCTTCCTGGTCATAGACCTGGTGGTGGCCAGCGTGCTGATGAGCATGGGCATGATGATGTTGCCCCCGGTGGTGGTGAGCCTGCCCTTCAAGCTGATCTTCTTCGTCCTGGTGGACGGCTGGCGGCTGGTCTGCGGCTCGCTGGTGCAGAGCTTCCAGCACGGCGGCGGGGTGACTTAGTCCAATCCTTCCCTCGCGAGCGCAGCGAGTGGGGGAGGTTCACTTGTCTGCCAGGACCCAGCACGGCGTCGATGACGGCGTCTGATTGCGGAGTCGCTGGTTTACGTCGACGCTTCCCCCATCGTCGCCCGCCTTCGGCATTGGCGACACTTCCCCCGTGAAGAACGGGGGAAGGATTGGGGTCCCTACACCCCAACCGCCGTCGACAGCAGTTCCAGCACCGCCTTGGCGAAGGCTTCCATGTTGGCGGCGCGGTCATCGACGCCGGTCTCGACCGTGAGGGCCATTTCCACGGGGCCGGAGACGGCGATGCAGGTGTGGCCCGAGGCGTCGCCGTAGGGATTGCCGTTTGGTCCCGCGGCGCCGGTTTCCGAAATTCCCCAGGTGGCGCCAAAGTTCTCCCGCGCGGTGCGGGCCAGCAGCAGGGCGTAGGGCTCAGTGGCCGAGCGCATGCCGGCCACCGCCTCGCGCGGCAGACCCATCAGGCTCATCCGCGCCTTGCCCGTATAGACCACCGCCCCACCCAGGAAGTAGGCCGAGGCGCCGGGCACCGCCAGCAGGGCCGCGCTGACCAGGCCGCCGGAAGACGATTCGGCCACCGCCACGGTCTGTTTGTTGGCCTTGAGGCGGGCCGCGAGGTCTTCGGCCAGGGGCGTGAGGCTGGGCAGCATGGAGCGTATCCTTTCAGGCGCGCCTTTTGGTGGCGCTTATTGGAGGCGAACGATACTCAATACGCCCCATGAACGGTCAATCCATCCGCACGGGCGCGGCGACTCTGGTCCTTTGCGTGGCGGCGCTGGCGCTTGCGGGCTGTGGAGGCGAGGCGCCGAAGGTGTCGCGGCCCGCCTGCCCGGCCGGGAAGATTTGCCTGGAATACGGCAACTCCATTGATCCGGGCACGCTGGATCCGCAGAAGGTCAACCTGATCAACGACGCCACCATCACCCGCGCGGCGTTCGAAGGGCTCTATCAGGACGACCCGGAGGGAAAGGCCATACCCGGCCTGGCCATCGACGCCCAGACCTCTCCCGACGGCCTGACCTGGACCTTCAAGCTGCGGACCGCGCTGTGGTCGGACGGCGAGCCGGTGACGGCGCATGACTTCGTCTATTCCTACCGCCGGATCCTGGACCCCGGCACCGCCTCCGCCTACGCCTACCTGCTGTACCTGCTGAAAAACGGTCAGGAGATCAACGGCGGCAAGGCCAAGCCGGAAAGCCTGGGCGTGGAGGCTCCGGACGATCACACCCTGGTCCTGCACCTGATCCACCCGGCGCCCTACCTGCCGCAGCTGCTGAAGCACCAGAGCTTCTATCCGGTGCCGGAGCACACGATCCGGCGTTGGGGCATCGCCTGGACCGAGCCTGGTCATCTGGTCGGCGACGGGGCCTACACCATCAACGCGTTCCGCCTTGGCGACTACGTCCGGATCGAGAAGAACCCCCGCTACTATGACGCCGCCAAGGTCTGCGTGGACCGGATCGACTTCCTGCCCGTCAACGATGCGATCTCGGCCGAGCGGCGGGTGAAGCGCGGCGAGATGGACGTCAACGACACCATCTCCTCCAGCCGGGTGGCCCATCTGCGGGAGCCGGGCCAGATGCGAAGCTACGTGCGCACCCATACCTATCTCCAGACCGCCTATGTGATCTTCAACACCCACGTCCCGGCCCTGGCCAAGCGCGACGTGCGCCAGGCCCTGTCGATGTCGATCGACCGTGACTTCCTGACCGCCAAGCTGCTGCGGGCGGGCCAGGTTCCGGCCTATTCCTTCGTGCCGCCGGGAATGTCCGGCTATGTGCCCGACGGCCAGAGGCCCAAGCCCTATTGGTACGCCCTGACGTTCCAGCAGCGGCTGGCCGAGGCCAAGCGGCTGCTGGCCCGCGCCGGATATGGTCCGGACCACCCCCTGAAGTTCGAGATGAAGACCTCTAACGCCACCGACTCGGTGCTTCTGGCCCAGGCCATGCAGGCCGACTGGCTGTCGATCGGCGTGCGCGCCAGCTTCCGCCAGGAAGAGGGGCAGATCATGTTCCAGGACTTCAACATCAAGGACTTCCAGGTGGGTCTGGTGTCGTGGATCTTGGACTACGACGATCCGCTGACGTTCCTGGCCTTGATGAAGTCCGACACCGGGCCGCAGAACTACGGCGACTTCAAAAATCCGCAATACGACGCCCTGCTGAACCAGGCCGACCATGAGGTCGATGGCGTCAAGCGCGCCCAGATCCTGGCAAAGGCTGAGCAGATCGTGGTCGACGACGCCGACATCGCGCCGGCCTACTACGGCGTGAACCGCAACCTGGTGCACCCCAAGATCACCGGCTGGGTCGACAATTTCGCCGACATCCACTCCGCCAAATACCTGTGCGCGCCCAGAACGGGGACTGCGACGGGGGCTGCGGCGAGCGGTCGCGTGGGCGCCGTTACACCTTAGTCACCACAAGGCCTCATGGTCCCCCATGCCCGAGGTTGGAAACGACGCCGCGACAATCGGCGCAATCACCTTGGGCGGCTTGGCGGCGCATAGCGATCGCCGCGTGGGGATGTCGTGGACACAAGAACAACCTTTCCTGGTGAATTGACCTTCCGGCCCGAGCTCTTTTTCCTGGGGCGGACCGAGGGGCACGGCGTCGTGCGCGACCCGATGGGCCGCGTCGCGCGGCGCTGCCGGGTCGAGACGGTGGGCGACTTTTCCCCCACCCGCTCGGCCATCGAGTTCGAAGAGGTGTTCACCTACAACGACGGCGAAGTGGACGTCTGGCGCTGGGTGATGACCCAGGGCAGCAACGGGATCTATGTGGCCGCCGAGGCCGTGGCCGGAGCCGGCATCACCGGCTACCGGGAAGGCGAGGACTACGTGCTCAGCTTCCGGCGTGCGGTGGGGGCGGCCAAGGGCCTGCTGGCGCCCTCGTTCAGCAGCCGCTTCACCATGGTGGCGCCAGGCATCGCGCTGAAGACCGCCAAGGTCAGCCTTTTCGGCCTGCCGCTGGGCGTGCTGACGGCGACCCACCACAAGGTCGCCGACTAAACTCTGAATTCCAGACGGCCTTCGGGCGGAAGGGGCGTTGCACCCCTCCCGCCCGGACTGGCTAGCGGCGACCGTAGTTGTAGTCGTCGCTGTAGCCGTAACCGTTGTCGGCGTTGTAGCCGTAGCTCCGATCGTAGCCGTAGTTGCGGTCGTAGCCGTAGTTGCGGTCGTAGCCGTAACTGCCGTAACCGCCATCACGGTAGCTGGCGTTCCAATCGCGGCCATAGCGACCGTCGTAGCGGCCATCGTAGCGCTGTTGCTGATAGCGCTGGTCATAGCGGTAGCCGTAGCCGTCCGCGCGGCAGTTGGACTGGGCCGAGCTGCGGCCGATGGCGTTACCGGCCGCGGCGCCGATGCCGGCGCCCAGCAGACCGCCGGCGGTCCGGGAACCGTGATGGGCGACGTTGGCCCCGATGATGGCGCCAAACAGCGTACCGATCACCGCGCCGGCGGCGCCGTTGTTGTGGGCCTGCTGGCGGCAGTCCTGGTAGTCGCCGCGGTAGTTTTGGCTGCGGTAGTCTTGCCCCCGGTAGTCTTGGGCGAAGGACGGGGCGGCGGCGGAGACGGCGCTGAGCGCTGCGACGCCGGCCAAGGCGATAGCTTTGATGGTCATGGTCCGGTCTCCTTCGAAACCCTTCGGCGCCGTGGGGTGGTCCCGGGCGTCTCTGATGGGGCCACTTAATCAGGGGGCGGCTGAACGCGTTCTGAGGCTCTGGTTGGCCGCCGTTCATCTTGGCCGGGGATGCGCCCGGGCTTGACCTTGCCACCGTTCGACTTCAACGAAGGCCGCCATGACCGACAGCGCCCACCCCGAGACCCCCGCCGAGCTCGTCGAGCTGCGGCATTCCATCGACAACATCGATGCGGCGGTGATTCACCTGCTAGCCGAGCGGTTCAAGTGCACCCGCAAGGTCGGCGAGTTGAAGGCGCGCCTGACCATGCCGCCGGCCGATCCGACCCGCGAGGCGCAACAGATTGCCCGCCTGCGCTCTCTGGCCGTCACCGCCGACCTGGACCCGGAGTTCGCCGAGAAGTTCCTCAATTTCCTGGTCAAGGAAGTGATCCGCCACCACGAGCGCATCCGCGAGCAGCATTCCGCCTAGCTGGCGCGGCCGCCGGGGCGCACAATTGCCTCAACGATCGTTTGGGAAGAGACGCATGACCGTGCGCGTGGCGCCGCGCCCCGAAGGGCTTGGGGCCGAGATCACCGGGGTCGACGTGGCGGCGGGCCTTGAGGGCGAGGACCTGGCGGCGGTGAAGGCCGCCTTCGCCGCCCACGGCGTGATTTGGTTCCCGGACCAGCCGCTGAGCCACGACGCCCTGGAGGCTTTCACCCTGGCGTTCGGCGAGTTCGGCTGGGATCCCTATATCGCGCCCCTGGCCGAACGGCCGCACATCCTGGAGGTCCGCCGCGAGCCGCAGGAGACCAGCAGCGTCTTTGGCGGCGCCTGGCATTCCGACTGGAGCTTCCAGGAGACGCCGCCGGCCGCCACCATCCTGCACGCCAAGGAAGTCCCGCCCACCGGCGGTGACACCCTGTTCGCCGACGGCCGCGCCGCCTGGGACGCCCTGTCGCCGACCTTCCAGGCCCTGCTGGCGCCCCTGCGGGCCGTGCACTCCGCGGCCCGGCCTTATGGCTCCGAGGGGTTCTACGCCAAGGAAAGCGGGCGCATCGGCATGACCATCCTGCCCAGCGTCGAGGCGGAGAAGACCTTCATCCACCCCATCGCGCGCCGCCATCCGGTCAGCGGTCGCACCGCCCTGTTCGTCAATCCGGTCTACACCCTGGGCATCGAGGGCATGACGGCGGCCGAAAGCGCGGCTCTGCTGGGGTTCCTGTTCAAGCACATGACCGACGAGGCCTTCGTCTATCGCCACGTCTGGTCGCCGAACATGCTGACCATGTGGGACAACCGCTGCCTGATGCACAACGCCACCGGCGGGTACGACGGGTACAGGCGGGTGCTGCACCGGACGACGGTGGCGGGGGAGGCGCCGGTGGGGGTTTAGCCCTGCCCGTCGAAGAACGCCTCCGGATCCTCCACATCCACCAGCCTGCCCTTGCGGATCTCCAGGAACCGGGTGGCGGCGGTGCGGGTGAAGTAGCGGTCGTGGCTGACGAAGATGCAGGAGACGTCGGTTTCCTCCAGCTGGGCCTCCAGGTCCTCCTGGCCTTCGATGTCCAGGTGGTTGGTGGGTTCGTCCAGCAGGTAGAAGTTGGGCTTCTCCAGCTTCATGCGCAGGAACATCAGTCGTGACCGCTCGCCGTAGCTGAGGTTGGCGATGGGTTCGCGGATGCGGGTGAAGGCAAAGCCGGCCTGGGCCAGGAGCTTGATGGCGTCCTTCTCCGTGGCGTCCGGCGCCGCGGCGACATAGTCCAGCAGGGTCGCCTGCAGGGGCAGGTCGCGCATGGACTGGTCGAAATAGACCAGGCGGGCGGCCGGGTTGAACCGGATGGGGGCCTGGCCGTCATAGTGCTCCAGGTCGGGGTCGAAGGCCCGGGCCAGGACGTTGAGCAGGGTCGACTTGCCCGCGCCGTTGACGCCAAGCAGGGCCACCCGCTCGCCGGCGGCGATAGCCAGGCGGTCGATGGTGATCAGGGTGCGAGACGCATCCGGCGTCTTCACGGAGACGCCCGTCAGGCGCAGGGCCACCTTGGCGTCGATCTCACCGTCGGCCAGTTCCAGCCGGCGTTCGCGGGATACGTAGGTTTGGGTGCGGTCGTTCTCGATCCGGGCGATGCGGGTCTCGATGGCGTTCTTGCGCTTGTTCAGGCCCGGATTCTTCACCGCCCAGACCTTGTAGCGGGCGGCGGCCTGTTCCAGGCGGCGAATCTCCTTTTCTTCCAGCTTGCGCTGGCTGGCGGCGGCCGCGTCGCGGCTGAGCAGCTGCTCGCGGGCGACGGAGAAGGTGGTCTTGAAGGCGTGCACCCCGTCGGCGCGCAGGAACAGGGTCCGCTCGGTCACCCGGTTCAGGAATTCCCGGTCGTGCGAGACGATCAGCATCGGGATGTCGAAGTCCTGGGTCAGCCAGCGTTCCAGGACGTTGATGTTGGCCAGGTCCAGGTGGTTGGTAGGCTCGTCCAGGATCAGGATGTCGGGGTCTTCCAGGCGCGCGGCCGCGGCGATCAGCATCAGCCTCTGCCAGCCGCCGGAAAGGGCGCCGAAACGGCCGGCCGCGGTCTCCTGGGTCACGCCGATCTCATCCAGCAGCATGTCTATGCGCCAGTCGTCGTCGCCCAGGCCGACCCGGTCCAGGGCCTGGCGCAGGACGTCGCGGACGGTGAGGTCGGCCAGGGCCGGCGGGGTGTCCTGGGGCAATGAGCCCACGCGCAGGCCGCGCGAGCGCAGCACCTGGCCCTTGTCCAGCTCCAGCTCGCCGGCCAGGCACTTGAGCAGGGTGGACTTGCCGGCCCCGTTCTCGCCCACCAGGGCGGTCTTGGCGCCGTCCAGCAGGAAGCTGACATCGGAGAACACCGGGCTCGCTCCGTAGTGGAACGTCCCGTTCTCCATGCCCAGCACCGCCTGCCGCGCCGCCATCCCGCCCCCTCCAGGCCCAACCCCACACCGCTCCGTCATGCGGACTAGGCAAGAGCGCGGGTTCTGACGCCCCGGCCCTGGCGGCGTCAAGCGCCGAGGCCGCGGCGGCTGGCGGCTCCGCCCCGACCTATCAGCGCGGCAACTGCCAAATACCAGCGTAAACGGCCCCTCAATGACTCTGCGTCACCTTGCAACGTCCTGTTCTGGCTGGGCTTCCACGTTTGCGCGGCATGCAATCCCTCTCTCGGCGGTTTCTCATCGGCCTGGCGATCACGTCGCTGGTGGTGACGGGGCTTGCCTCGGTGGGTGGCTTCCTGGTGTTCGAGCGCGAGCTGGAGCACCGCCAGATCAGCTTCCTGGGCGACTATGTCCGGGAACGGAGCACCAACGTCGACAAGCTGTTTTCCCAGCTGTCCAGCCACCATCACGCCGCCGCCCTCGAATTGCAGCACCGCGTGCAGCGGCTGTCGCCCAAGGACGTGGACCGGCTTCTGGAGGAACACTATCCCCTGCAGGCCGATGGAACGCGGCGTACGCGTCCGCAGGAGTTCGACGGCCGGGTGTCGCCGGACGGTTCGCTCACCTACGGGATGGGCGGATACCTGCGCGACGCGAGGGAAATGTCGGCCGCGGAAAAGGCCGACTTCGTGGCGGCCTATGACGTGGTTTCGGACTTCGGTCAGGCAATGCACGCCGACTATGACAACTTCTACTTCTTCACGCCCCAGACGCGGCTGGTGATGTTCGGGCCCGACCGACCGGATCGCCTGATGTTCTACCGCCATGACGCGCCCCCCAATCTGGACGTCAGCGGCGAGGAAATGGCCAAGATCACCCTGCCCGACGAGGATCCGACCCAGCAGACGCGCTGCACCAACCTGCAGCGCCTGATCCAGGACAATCACGGCGAGCGGCTGGCGACCGGGTGCATCACCCCGGTCTATGCGAACGGCAACTATGTGGGCTCCTTCGGCTCGTCGCTTGAGCTGACGGGTTTCTTCCTGAAGGCGATCAAGACCACCCTGCCGGGCGCGTCGAACCTAGTGGTCACCGACGAGGCCGAGCTGATCGCCTATCCGGGCTTCGAGACGCCAGGCCGCGCTTCGCCCGAGACCATCGCGCGCTACCAGCGGGACCTGGGTCTGCGGACCCTGGTCAAGGCCATTCACACCGATGGCCGCGAGCAGGGCGTGATCACCAGCCCCGACCACCGCAGCATCGTCGCCTTCAGCCGTCTGACCGGGCCAGGCTGGTTCCTGCTAGTCACCTATCCGAACTCGGCCGTGACCACCTCGGCCGCCCTTTCCGCGTCCTGGGTGCTGCTGGTGGGTCTGATCGCCGCGGCGCTGCAGACGGCGCTGGTGGTCGCCTTGGCGCGCCGGAGCATTGTGCTGCCGCTGCAACGGTTGGCCGCCGCCAGCGCACCCAACGACCAGGGCGAGATCGACCGCGCCGCGCCCCTGCCAGAGACCGGCCGCAAAGACGAGATCGGGGTGCTGGCGCGGGCGCTGCAGACCGAACGGGAGAAGGTGGGCGACACCCTCTCGTCGCTGGAAGCCCGCGTCCTGGCCCGGACCGCGGACCTGGAGAAGGCCAACGCCGAGAAGTCACGCTTCCTGGCCAATATGAGCCATGAGCTGCGCACGCCCCTGAACGGGGTGATCGCCATCTCCGAGAGCCTGGCGGCGCAGCAGACCAGCGCCCACGGCCGCGAGCTGGCGGAACTGATCGTCTCTTCCGGCCGGCTGCTGGAGCAGGTGCTGACCGACATCCTGGACTTCTCCAAGATCGAGGCGGGCGAGATCACCCTGGCTCGTGAGGCCTTCTCCATGGAGGGGGTCGTGCGCCGGATCGCCGAGCTGCACCGGGCCTCGGCCGAGGGCAAGGGCCTGGAACTGGACTGGTCGGTGGATGCCGCCGCCCTGGGCCAATGGATGGGCGATCCCGTGCGTTTGACCCAGGTGCTGTCGAACCTGCTGAGCAATGCGGTGAAGTTCACCGACGCCGGTTCGGTGCGGCTGCAGGTGGTCCGCTTCGGGGACGGCGTCGCCTTCACGGTGACCGACAGCGGCATCGGCTTCGACGACGAGGTCAAGTCGCGGCTGTTCCGGCGCTTCGAGCAGGCCGACGCCTCCATCCGTCGGCGCTTCGGCGGCACGGGCCTTGGCCTGGCCATCAGCCGCTCGCTGGTGGAGCTGATGGGCGGGCATATCGATGTGGAGTCCGCGCCAGGCAAAGGGTCTCGGTTCGGCTTCGTCCTGCCCCTGCCGCGGGCGGAGCAAGCGCAAGCGGCGGTGGAAACCGCCGGTAGCGAAGCCGTCAGCCTGACCGGCCTGCGGGTGCTGCTGGCCGAGGATCACCCCACCAACCAGAAGGTCATGCAGTTGATCCTGGGCGCCGCCGGCGTCGAGCTGGACACGGTCGAGAACGGCGCCGAGGCGCTGGATCGCCTGGCGGCCCGGGCCTACGACCTGGTGCTGATGGACATGCAGATGCCGCTGATGGACGGCCTGACCGCCACCCGGCTGCTGCGCGAACGCGAGCGGGCCGCCAATACGGCGCGCACGCCGGTGATCATGCTCACCGCCAACGCCATGGACGAACACGTCCGCGCCAGCCTGGACGCCGGCGCCGACGAGCACCTCTCCAAACCCATCCGCGCCGCCGACCTGTTCGAGGCCATGGCGCGGGTCCTGGCGGTAGATCAGGCGACGGTCGCGGTAGCTTAAGGCAATGTCGGCTTAAGGGGCGCAAGGCCGGCGCACGGCCGATTCAATCCGACGTGACTTCGCCCTACTCCACCATCAGCACCGTCTTGCCTAAGCCTTGGCCGGACATGGCGAACTGCAAGGCTTCGGTATAGCCCTCCAGCCCAAAGCGTCGGCCCACGGGGGGTGAGAAGCGGCCTTCGGCCACCCAGCCCAGGAGCTCGTCCAAGGCGGCGCGGGCGTGAGCGGCTTCGTAGAGCTGGTACTGACGGACGTCGACGCCGATCAGGCCGGCGCCCTTCATCAAGGTCAGGTTGGCGGGCAAGGCGGGGATCGGTCCGCCGACGAAGCCGACCACAAGGTGGCGGCCGCCCCAGGCCAGGGAGCGAAAGGCCGCCTCGAACAGCGGACCGCAGACCGGGTCGAAATGGACGTTGATCCCGGCCCCGTCGGTGGCCGCCTTCAGCCGGTCGCGCCAGCCCTCGGCGAGGGAGTCGATGACGCGGTCGGCGCCCGCGGCCTCAGCATACGCGCGCTTCTCCGGCGTGGAGGCGCAGGCGATGACCGTGGCCCCAAGGGTCTTGCCGACCTGGATGGCCGCCAGGCCGACGCCGCCCGCCGCCCCGCTGACCAGCAGGCGCTCACCTGGCTGCAGGCGGGCGCGATCGCGCAGACCGTGCAGGGCGGTGAGGTAGTTGATCCGGAAGCCGCAGGCTTCCTCGAAGCTCATGCGGTCCGGCAGCCGGACCACCGCGCCGGCCTTGGTCACGGCGAACTGCGCGAACCCGCCGGCCACCTGGGCCATGACACGATCGCCGGCGGCGAAGCCTTCCACCCCCTCACCCACTGCGTCCACCACCCCGGCGATCTCCGAGCCCGGGACATGCGGCAGCGGCGGCTTGACCTGGTAGCGGCCCAGGGAAACCAGGGCGTCCACATAGCCCACCCCACAGGCGGCGACCTTGATCCGCACCTCTCCGGCGCCCGGGTCCGGCGTCGGCAGGTCGATCAGGGCGTAGTCGGCGACAGAGTCGAGACGATCGGCGCGAACTGCTTTCATCGGCCCGCCTTCTCGCGCTCGGCGCGGGCGGCGGCGTAGTCCGGCGGGCGCTTTTCCAGGAAGGCGCGGACGCCCTCGCCGAAATCCTCGCCCTGGGCGCAGAGGATCTGGTTGCGGTCCTCCATGGCGATGGCGGCTTCCAGGCCATTAGCGTCGATGGCGTGGTTGAGGGCCTCCTTGGTCAGGCGAAGGCCCAGGGGCGTGGTCAGCAGCATCTCGGAGACCAGTTGCCGGCCCTCGGCCTCCAGCTTGTCCGCCTCGACCACGGCGCTGAACAGGCCAAGGGCCAAGCCCCGCTGCGCGCCGATGAACCGGCCGGTCAGCATCAGCTCCGCGGCCACCGAGGCGCCGACCATCCGCGGCAGGAAGTAGGAGACGCCGATGTCGCAGGCGGAGAGCCCGATCTTGATGAAGGCGGCGTTGCCCCGCGCCTTGGGCGTGACGATGCGCACGTCGCTGGCCAGGGCCAGGGCGAAGCCGCCGCCGCTGGCCGAGCCGTCCCACAGGCAGACGATCGGCTGGGGGCAGCGGCGCATGGCGATGACGATTTCGCTGATCTGCCGCTGGCGGATCAGGCCGGCGCCAGGACCGCCGCTGCCGCTGTTGTCCCGTTCCTTGAGGTCCAGACCGGCGCAGAAATTGGCCCCGGCGCCGCGCACCACCACCACCCGCACCTCATGGCGCCAATAGAGGCCGACGAAGAGGTCGCGCAGTTCCTCCACCAGACGGCGGCTGAGGGCGTTGAGCCGCTCGGGCCTGTTCATGGTCACCCACAGGGCGTCGCCGCGCTGTTCGACGATCAGGTGCTCGTAGTCCATGGCCTCAGCCCCTGCCGCTGGTGGGGATCTGGTTGAAGGGGACGTCCTTGTCGACGCGGATGTCGGCGGGCAGGCCCAGGACCCGTTCGGCGATGATGTTGCGCAGGATCTCGTCGGTGCCGCCCTCGACGCGGGTGGCGGGCGAGCGCAGCAGCATGGCCTGGAAGCGGGCGTTGGCCGCCGCCAGGTCGGGGTCGGTGGCGACGCCGCCCTGGGCCTGCAGGTCGATGGCGAACATGGCAATCTCCTGCATGGTCGGCCCGGCCACCAGCTTGCCGATGGAGTTCTCCGGCCCCGGGTTCTCGCCGCGGGAGATCGCCGACAGCGCCCGGAAGCCGTTGTACTTCAGCCCCGTGGTGCGGATCGCCCAGGTGGCAAGCTTCGAGCGCACGGCGCGGTCGTCGATGGCGAGGCCATTGGGCGTCTCCAGCCGGCAGCAGAGCTCGAACAGCTCGGGAAAGCCGGTGGACATGCCCGAACCGATGGAGAGCCGCTCGTTCATCAAGGTGGTCAGCGACACGCCCCAGCCGCCGCCCACCGCGCCCAGGCGCTGGGCGTCGGGGATGCGGACGTCGTTGAAGAACACCTCGTTGAAGCCCGACTGGCCATTGGCCTGCTTGATCGGACGAATCTCGATGCCGGGGCTCTTCATGCTCAGGAAGAACATGGTCAGGCCCTTGTGCTTGGGCACGGTGGGGTCGGTCCGGGTGATCAGGATGGCCATGTCGGAGTAGTGGGCGCCGGAGGTCCAGATCTTCTGGCCATTGATGATCCAGTCGCCGGAACCATCCGGGGCCTTCTCGGCCTTGGTGCGCAGGCCGGCCAGGTCCGAGCCGCCGGCCGGTTCGGAGAACAGCTGGCACCAGATCTCCTCGCCCGACGCCAGCGGCGGCAGGTAGCGGCGCTTCTGCTCCTCCGACGCGTAGGCCATCATGGTCGGGCCGCACATGCCGTGGCCGATGATGAAGATGCCGCCGAGCGCACCGTAGGGACCTTCCTCCTGGCCCCAGATCACCCGCTGGATCGGGGTGGCGCCGCGGCCGCCGTAGTCCTTTGGCCAGTGCAGGCAGGCCCAGCCG
Source organism: Caulobacteraceae bacterium (assembly GCA_036384135.1). GTDB lineage: Bacteria > Pseudomonadota > Alphaproteobacteria > Caulobacterales > Caulobacteraceae > Acaudatibacter. The sequence goes on from DASVMY010000068.1 coordinate 22,373, forward strand.
GCGTCGGCCTTCTTCTTCTGCCAGGCCTTGGAGACGGCCATGGGGTCGGCGCCGTCGAGGTTCAGATTGCCGAAGCCGGAGGTCTGCAGGGCCTCGAGGTATTGCGCCGGCGCGTTGGCGTCGATCCAGGCGCGGGCCTGGGCGCGGAAGGCGGCTTCTTCGGGGGTGTCGTCGAAGTTCATCTTGAAGAGTCCTTGCCTTAGGCCGCGGCCGTATTGCGCGCGCGCATGCGCTGGATCAGGGCGTCTTCCCATTGCGAAAGGCTGCCCAGGTTCACGGCCAGGAGGTTGGAGCGGCGATAGAATAGGTGGCAGTCGAAGGCCCAGGTGAAGCCCATGCCGCCGTGCACCTGGATGTTGTTCTTGGCGCAGTGCTGGAAGGCCTGGGTGGCCGCCACCCGGCACGACGCCGCGGCCTCGGGCAACTCCGCGGCGCCGGTGGAGAGGGCCCAGGCGCCATAGTAGCCGTTGGACCGGGCCAGGGTGGCGGAGACGTACATGTCGGCCAGCATGTGCTTGATGGCCTGGAACGAGCCGATCGGCCTGCCGAAGGCCATCCGCTCCAGGGCGTAGTCTCGGGCCATCTCTAGGGCCCGGTCGGCGCCGCCGATCTGTTCGAAGGCGGTAAGCACGGCGGCGTGGTCGAAGACCTGGCTAATGATCCGCCAGCCCTCCCCGGCGCCGCCCAGCAGCTCGGCCGGGGCGCCGTCGAAGGCGATGTTGGCGTGGCTGCGGGTGGGGTCGATGGTCTCGATCACCGTGCGGGTGACCCCGGCCGCCTTCAGGTCGACCAGGGCCAGGCAGACGCCGCGCTCGTCCTGGCCGGCGGCGGTGCGCACCGCCACGACGGCGAAGTCGGCGATGTCGCCGTCCGGTACCGCCAGCTTGGCGCCGGTGAGCTTGCCGCCGGCAAACGCGACCTGGATGGACCTGGGTGAAACCCCGCCGACGGCCTCGGCATAGGCGAAGGTCCCGATGGCCTCGCCGGACGCCAGTTTCGGCAGCCAGGCGGCTTTCTGGGCTTCTGACCCGGAGGCCAGCAGGAACTCCGTAGCCAGGAACACCGAGGAGGAGAACGGGACCGGGGCGATGGCGCGGCCCATCTCCTCGGCGATGACGCAGAGCTCCAGGTAGCCCAGGCCCAGGCCGCCGTATTCCTCGGGGATGACCACGCCCAAGAAACCCATCTCCCCAAGGCCCTTCCAGAGAGCGGCGTCGTAGGATTGCGGGCCCTCCAGCACGGCGCGGGCGGCGGCGGTGGGGCTCTTGGCGTCGAGGAACCGGCGGGCCTGCGCCCCCAGTTCCTTCTGCTCGTCGGAGAATTCGAAGTTCATGGCGTCGCCTCGTCTGGATGCCTTGCTGGCCTCTTTGACGGCACCCTGAACACCAGCGCCGGCCCCTGTCGAGTGTGACGCGAGGACAGGCGTGCGACCTGTTCGCTGGCGTCCGGCGCGAGGAATGGATACAGCCAGCACGCCGGAGTGCTCGGCGGGGATACGCAGCCTATGTCGTTGGAAAGCCAGTCGCCGCAGAAGGTCCTGGAGCGGATCGACGTCGGGCGGATCCTGTCCGCCGCGTTCGCCGCCCTGCGCCTGAGGCTAGGCGACCTGCTGGCGGTGGCGGTGTTCTTCCTGCTCGTTCCCCAGGTGCTGCTGGGCTTCGCGCCAGAGCAGTTCCCCGACCCCCAGTCCGCCGTCTGGACCCTGATGGCCGCCCTGCCCAGCCTGGTGTTCAACGGCGCCGCCAGCCTGATCCTCTATGGCGCCTTGACCAACGCTACGGGTCCCACCGCAGCCGAGGCGATCCGGAGCGGGGTGCTGAAGCTCTCGCACCTATTCGTGGTCGGCCTGCTGGGCGGTCTGGCGATCCTGGCCGGGCTGGTTCTGGTGGCGCCGGGGCTCTATCTGGCGGCCGGATGGCTGGTGGCCACGCCGCTGCTGATGATCGAGAACACCAGCGCCATCGAGGCCCTCAAGCAGAGCCACCGGCTCAGTCAGGGATCGCGCTGGCGGCTGCTGGGGGTGATCCTGATGCTGACGGCGATCACCGTGGGCCTGGCCACGGTCGGGGTCTCGATCCTGTCGGTGGTCACGCTGGTCGCCTCGAACGAGATCGTCAAACGCGTCAGTATCTTCATCGTCGGCCCGGTCTTGGCCGTGGTGGTCCGCCTGGTGCTGATGGCGGTGGTCACCAGCGCCTACGCCGAGCTGAAGCGGGTGGGCGGCGGGATGCCGGCGACCCAGGTCGACCAGACTTTCGGTTAGCTACTCCAGGCGCACCGTCGCCTGCAGTTCGATGTCCGCCGCCGAGGCGCCGACCAGCAGGTCGTAGGCGCCGCGGTCGGCGATCCAGGCCTTGCGCTTGGGGTCGTAATAGCTGAAGGCGCGGGCGTTCAGGGTCAGGGTCACGGTCCGGCTCTCGCCCGGCGCCAGGGCGACCTTGGCGAAGCCCTTCAGCTCCTTCACCGGCCGCTCGACCGCGGGGCCGCGGGGACGGACGTAGAGCTGGGCGGTTTCCTTGCCCGGACGCTGGCCCTCGTTCTTCAGGGTGAAGGTGACGGTGACGTCCTCGCCGGCCCGGGCCTCTTCGGGCGCCTTCAGGTCGGCGTATTTGAACTGGGTGTAGGTCAGGCCGTAGCCGAAGGGGAACATCGGCGGCTGCGTGGCGCGGTCGTAGTGGCGATAGCCGACGAACAGGCCCTCGCCATAGTCGGCCTCCTCGCCGCCGGGATAGTAGGGGAAGGCCGGGGTGTCCTCGATGCGCTTGGGGAAGGTCACCGGCAGGCGGCCGGAGGGCTCGGCGGCGCCGAACAGGATGCGGGCCACGGCGTCGGGCCCCTCCTCTCCCCCCAGCCAGGCGCACAGCAGCGCCGGGACGTGCTCGATCCAGGGGAAGGCGTAGGGCGAGCCGCCGGTGAACACGATGGCGGTGTTGGGATTGGCCGCCAGCACCGCCTCCACCAGGGCGTTCTGGTCACCGGGCAGTTCCAGGTCGCGGCGGTCGTAGCCCTCGCCCTCGCTGATCGAGGCGGCGCCGATGACCACGATGGCGGCGTCGGCCTTGGCGGCCACCGCGGCCGCCTCCGCGATCGAGCCGCGCGGCTGGCGCACGCCGATGATCACCTGCTCCCAACTGACGTCCTTGAGGCTCTCGGGCCGGACGTATTCGATGACGATGGGATAGCCTTGGCCGGCGCTCAGCTCCACCGACGCCGTGCGGCGCTCCACGCGCATGCCGCCGATGTCCCAGTCGTCCACCTCGCCGGGCGTGGAGGCGTCCACCAGCACCTTGCCGTCGAACTCGATCCGGCCCTCGCCGGGCGCGCGCAGGGAGAACTGATGCACACCATCCTTCTCCGGCCAGAACCAGCCGCTCCAGCGCAGGGCGCCGAGTCCGGCGGTGGTCATGGCCACCGAGTTGGTGGAGACCAGCTTGCCGATCTGGCGCTCGGCCTGGGCCAGGAAGGGCGCGCCCTCGAAGCCGCGGGCCTCGAAGTATTCGCACAGCAGGCCGGCGAAGCCGCGGGCCTGGTCGGGGCTGAACATCACCGGTCGGGCCGTGGGCGGGGCGGGCTCGTTGTCGCCGCCGTCGGCGTGGACGACCTCAGCCTGGCCAGCCAAGAGGTCCTGCACGGCTTGGAGGATTGAGATCTGGCGCCCCGCCCGCACCTGGGAGGAGCCGCCGCCCTGGATGCGGCGGGCGGCGGCGTTGGGGCCGACCACGGCCACGGTGCGCATCTTGGCCGGATCGAAGGGCAGGATGTCGCCGGCGTTCTTGAGCAGCACCGGCGCCTCCTCGGCGGCGCGGGCGGCGATGTCGCGATGGCGTTTGGTGCGCAGCTCGCCAGCGGGCGCAGGCTTTCCGTCCAACACCCCGGTGCGCAGGATCAGGCGCAGCATGCGGCGGGCGGAGTCGTCGATCTGGTGCTCGGGCGTCTCGCCGGCATCGACCGCCTTCACGAGCTTGTCGCCGAACCAGAGGGCGGGGCCCGGCATCTCCAGGTCGTTGCCGGCGTTGGCGGCCGGGGCGGTGGAGTGGACCGCCCCCCAGTCGGAGACCACCACCCCGTCATAGCCCCACTCGCCTTTCAGGATGTCGGTCAGCAGGTAGCGGTTGTCGGTGGCGTAGGTCCCGTTGATCCGGTTGTACGAGGCCATGACGGTCCAGGGATTGGCGGCCTTCACGGTCATTTCGAAGGCGGCCAGGTAGATCTCGCGCAGGGTGCGCTCGTCGACCTTGGCGCTCACCGTCATGCGGGCCGCTTCCTGGTTGTTGACCGCATAGTGCTTCAGCGAGGCGCCAACCCCCTCGCCCTGCAGGCCCTCGACATAGGCCGTACCCAGGATGCCGGCCAGGTAGGGGTCTTCCGAATAGGTCTCGAAGTTGCGGCCCCAGTTGGGGATGCGCACGATGTTGATGGTCGGCGCCAGCACCACCTTGTTGTCCAGCGCCAGGGCCTCGCGGCCGATAGCGGCGGCGACCTCGCGGGTGAGGTCCGGGTTCCAGGTGGCGGCCATGGCCACGCCGACGGGAAAGACGGTGGCCGCCTCGCCCTCGTTGGAGCGAACGCCGGTGGGCCCGTCGGTCACCCGCACCGGCGGCGCCCCCAGGCGCTCGACGCCATGGAGGGTGAAGGCGGCCGAGCCGGCCATCAGCGTCACCTTCTCCTCCAGGGTCAGGCGCGACAGCAGGTCCTCGACCCGGTCCTCGATCGGCGTATTGGCGTTGCGGAAGGTCTCGCGGGCGTTAGTCTCGGTGCTCATATGCGGGCTCCTCCGGCGCGTTGCGGCTTCCTTGGTCGGCGGAAGACGCTTAGGCGAGGTTTGCGACGCGCGCAAAAGGATCGCAAGTCATGACCGATAACGCCCCAAACTCCCTTGGCAGTTCCCCCGCCGTCCATGTCCGCCGCGAGACCCGCGACGGCGGCGACGTGGCCTTCGTCACCCTGGACAACGCCCGGCGGCTGAACGTCATGAGCGAGGCGCTGATGGACGCCTTTGTCGAGGCCATGGCCGAGCTGGCCAAGGACGAGGATCTGCGAGCCGTGGTGCTCACCGGCGCCGGCGAGCGCGCCTTCGTGGGCGGCGCCGACGTCGACGAGATGGCGGCCATTACCAGTCCGGACGCCGCCCGCGCCTTCATCCTGAAGGTCCACGCCTGCTGCGCGGCGGTGCGCGACCTGCCCGTCCCCGTGATCGCGCGGGTCAACGGCTATTGCCTGGGCGCGGGGCTGGAGCTGGCGGCGGCGTGCGACCTGAGGGTGGCGGCGCTGGGAGCGGTGTTCGGCATGCCGGAGGTCAAGCTGGGCATCCCCTCGGTGGTGGAGGCGGCGCTGCTGCCGGCCCTGGTGGGCTGGGGCCGCACCCGCCAGATTCTGCTGCTGGGCGAAACCTTCGGCGCCGCCGAGGCGCGGGCCTGGCGGATGGTGGAAGAGGTGGTCCCGGCCGCCGAGCTGGACACGGCGGTGGAGCGCTGGCTGGCCGCCCTCTTGACCTCCGCCCCGCGCGCCGTGCGCCTGCAGAAGGCCCTGATCCGCCGCTGGGAAGACCTGCCGCTCACTGACGCCATCGCCGCCGGGGTAGAGGCGTTCGCCGAAGCCTTCCGCACCGACGAGCCGGCCAGCGCCATGCAGGCGTTCCAGGACGCGCGGGCATCGAGGAAGGGCGGGGGGTGAGCGGGGTTGGTGCGCGAGTGACACAGCCCACGCGAACGGGTTCCGAGACCCCCCCACACTCCCGCTCATCCCGACGCACGTCGGGACCCAGGTTGGCCTGTCCGCCACCCGGACTCTCAGCTTTTCTGGTGACCCGCAGCGCCGCCCGGGGTCCCGCCGTGCGGCGGGATGAGCGGGTTGGGGGGAGGGGCTTTTAAGGCGAGCGGTTGTGGGGTTCGGGGCCAGGGGTCCAGGTTCCCACATCGGGAGCGCCGTCGTCGGGAGCGGCCTCCCCGCCCTGCAGCGCCCTGGCCTTCTGCCGCCAGACGGTCTGGGGCATGGCGTAGGGGGAGCCTGGGGGGCGGGTTTCGCGTTCCTCGACCGCCCAGTTCTCGCACTCGAAGAAGTTGGCGTCGAAGGCCAGGCCCAGGTGGGTCAGGG
>DASVMY010000069.1:0-4881 GCA_036384135.1 Caulobacteraceae bacterium
CTGGACGAGCCGTTGGCCGGCTTCCCAGCCCAGGGACAGCTGGCGCGGCAGGTCGCCGTCCGGCCGGGCGATCAGCGCCACCTCGCGGGGCGAGCGCCACTGGGCGATCCGGCCATAGACCGCCAGCTCAGGCGTGACCCCCAGCCAACGGACCTGCCGGGTCTGAAGGGTGACCAGGCCGGCCTCGAAGCTGTGACCCTGCAGACGATAGACCAGCATGTGGGCGCCGTCGGGGGCGATCGGGCCGGCCAGGTAACCGGCGGCGGGATCCTGGTCGAACAGGGGCGCCGCGGGGCCGGGCCGGCGCAGGTCGACGACCTCCAGGCGCGTCAGCAAGGCCGTGGTGTGGAGATTGAAATCGAACCGCGCGGCCGCCTTCCAGGGTCGGCGATGCTCGATCACCAGCCATCGCCCGGTGGGATCGAGCACCTGCTCGCCGAAGGTCTCCGTGGCGAGCAGGTCCTCGACCGTATAGGGCCGGGCGGCCATGGCCGCCGGCCACAGCACGCACAGCAAGAGGCTGAGCGCCAGGGCAGGGCGCATCTTGAACACAACCAGACCGGTCGCAGATTACCAGCGCTTGGTCAGCTGGACCGAGGCGTAGCGGCCCAGGGGATCAGCATTGGCGGCGTCGTAGCCCACCCCTTGCGGGGAATTGTAGAAGGGTGGCTCGGTGTCCAGCAGGTTCTGCACGGAGACCGCCAGGGCGAGCCCTTCCAGCGGCGGGGTGTCCGGTGTCCATCTCAGCTGCAGGTCGGCCGTGGTCCAGGCGTCGATCCGCTTGCCCACCTCCGACTTATAGGCGCCCACATGGTTGACGCCCAGGGTCGCGCCGAAGGCTTCGCGCCGCCACGACAGGGCGGCCCGGGCCCGCAGGTTCACCGGCTGCCCGGCGATCCCCACGAAATCCCCAGTCGCGGCCGTGGGGGTCAGCTGCTGCTCGTAGTGGATCAGATAGGTCCCGTTGGCGCTGAGGTCGAAATGATCGCGGCCGCGGTCGAACCCGTAGGCGGCCGAAGCGTCAATCCCGCGCACATGCAGCCGCCCGGTGTTCACATAGCGGGTGTCGACGATGGCGGCGAAGGCGTTGGCGGGGAACAGGCCGGGCGTGGTGTAGGTCGGATCGTTCAGCAGCGCCTGGACCTTGGCCAGGTCGGCGGGATTGGCGGGATTGATGGCCTGGACGAAGGGTGCGATCACCGGATTGTCGATGCCGCTGGCGATGAACCGGAACACCGGGCGGTCGATCTGGTCCGTGAAGTCGGTGTCGAACAGGGTCGCGGCGATCTTCAGGCCGGGCAGGGCCAGCGGAGCGAGGTCGAACCCTGCCGTCCAGGAGGTGGCGGTTTCCGGCTTGAGGCCAGGGTTGCCGCCGTCCACGTCCAGGGCCTGAACCCGGGCGCCGGCGCGGGTGAAGGTCACCGCGCTGATGGTCGGGGTCAGATTGATCTCGGTGAGCCCCGGCGCTCGGAAGGAGGTCCCATAGGTCGACCTCAGCCTTAGCCCCGTGATCGGCTCCCAAGTCAGGCCGATCTTGGGATTGGCTGTCGACCCGGCGTCGCTGTAGCGCTCCGCCCGGACCGCCAGCGACAGCTCGAGGCTGCGCACGCCAGGCCGCGCGTTGCCCGGGCCGACCAGCGGCGCGCGCAGTTCGGCGAAGGCGGCGGTGACGATGCGTTTCTCGTCGGCCGGGATGGTCACGACGGGCGAGACCGTCGACAGGAGGTTCACCGTCCGCTGTTCGAACCGTTCCAGCCGGGTATGGGCGCCGACCGCCAGGCGCAGGTCGCCACCCGGCAGGGTCAGGACCTTGCCGTCGGCTTCCAGGTTGAAGGAGCGCACCTCATTGGTGAAGTTCTGGCGGCTATAGCCGCCGCCGATGAAATCGAGCACCGCGGGGTTGTTGGCGTTTCCGGTCCCATAGGGGTTGAAGAACCCGTCCACCGAGGTCCGGAACGGCGTGGCCGGATTGTCGGCGGTGGCGCCGACCGCCTCACGCAGGAACAGCGAGTTCAGGTTGCCGTTGGTCCCGGCCGAGATCCGCTCTTGGGCGAAGGCGCCATAGGTGTCGGCGCGCCAGTCGCCCCAGAGCCGAACCTTCGCCCCCACCGAGGCGCCCAGGCTCTGCGCCGCCGAGAAGGCGCGGGTCGGGCCGAGGTCGCCGAAGAACGAATAGGCGATCTGCTGGGACCGGGCGCCGTTGGGCGAGGCGAAATAGGGATTGTTGTCGGCGATGGTGACCGTGGCGGTGGGCGCCAGGGAGTTGGAATCCGCCGTGCGGCGGCTGAACCTCAGGTCCGCGGTTACCTCCACGCGATCGTCGAGGGTCTGGGTGAGGGCGGCGTAGACGCTGTGGCGTTCCTGGTGGGGCAGCAGATCCATGCCCTGGCGGGCGGTCTGCAGGTTGACGACCCCGCGCTGGAAATCACTGGGCTTCGGCGGAAACACCGTGGCGCCGGCGGGGATGGCGAAAGTGGGGACGAGCGCGTTGGTGACCGGGTCGGCGATCAGCACATTGCCCGGGCTGGCGTTGATCACCCGGCGGTCGGACCCGCCGAACGGGCGCAGGTCGGCGCTGACCGTATAGGCGCGGGCCGAGAAGGGCAGGGCCTCGCGGTCGTCATATTCGTAGCTGGCCAAGGCGTGACCGGTGGACCAGACCCGACCGAAGGTCTGGGCCAGCACAGTTTCCGCGGCGCCGCCTTTCGCCGCACCATAGCGCGCCCGGGTCTCGGCGCCGTCGAAATCCCGCTTGAGGATGATGTTGACGACGCCCCCGACCGCGTCGGAGCCGTAGAGGGCCGAGGCCCCGTCGAGCAGGACATCGACCCGATCCACGGCGGCGGTGGGGATGGACGAGACGTCGGCGAAATCGCCCTTGCCGCCCGTGCCGGCCATCCGGCGGCCATTGATCATCACCAGGGTGGCGTCGGGACCCAGACCGCGCAGGTTGACCCCCGTCGCCTTGGCGTAGTTGGCCGAGGAGCTGTCGAAGCCGGTCGCGGTCACGTCGGGGGTCGCCAGGCCCGAATAGTTCTGCGGCAGGGCCTGCAGGGTGTCGGCCACCGTCGCGTAGCCCTGGCGGTCGATCTCCCCACGGTCGAACTGCAGGAGCGGCGAGGGGCCGGCGTCCGCGCCGCGGATGTGGGTGCCGGTCACCACCACCTCGGTCAGGGTCGTGGGGTCCGCCGTGGCGGTGGCGACCGGCTGCGCGTCCGAGGCGGAGACCGCCTTAGAGCGCAAGACAATGACGCCGGGACGGGTCTCGTGGGCCACTAGCCCACTGCCGGCCAGCAGCCGCGTCAAGGCATCGTAGGCCGTGAAGGCGCCCGAGAGTCCCGGGCTCTGGCGTCCCGCCACCAGGCCCGGCGTGTAGAGGATTTGGACATGGGCCTGAACGGCGAAGGCGGTGAGCACGCTCTCCATCGCACCGCCCGGGATGGCGAAGCTCACAGTGGGCTCGGCCGGGGCGGCGATCGCCGCCGGCGCGGCCAGAAGCAGGGCCAGGAAGCTGGCGGCCGCCGCATGAGGCCGGCGGCGAGACGGAACATGACGCAACACTTTGGATCCCCCTATGACAGGCCCGGCCGCGCCAGAGGCGCTTCGAGCCGCTATGGGGGATAGACACCGCAGGGAGGGACTCACCCTGAGGGGGCTAGCAAATTCTCTGAAAAGCTGTCCTCGACAAAGCCGCCACCCGGAGCTGGGGCGCTCTAGCCGGCCTTGGGCCGCAGTCGAATCTGACCGCCATCAGGGCTGGACGCCGAGAGATTGAACAGATCGCACACCGCCGTCACGAAGGCGTCGGTGTCGCCGGCGTCAAACTTGCCGTTCACCGCCACGGCCTGCAGCTGGGCGGTGTCGACCACAACCTTGACCCGGCTGTAGCGGTTCACCTCCGCCACGGCCTCCGCCAACGGGGTCGCGTGGAACACCAACTGGCCGGATGTCCAGCTGGTGGCCGCGGCCACATCCACTGGGAGGGGCCCTGGGGTCCTCGACCCGGTGGCCAGGGCTTGGCCTGGGGTCAGCCGCCACGACCGTGTCGCGCCCGCGCCGTGATGGGTGACCTCCACGGCCCCCTCGATCAGCGTCACGTGAACCTGGGCGTCCTTCAGCCGGACATCGAAGCGGGTGCCCAGCGCCCGCACCTTCGCGCCATCGGCTTGGACGACGAAGGGCCGGGTCTTGTCATGGGCCACGTCGAAAAACGCCTGCCCTTTGAGCAGGCGCACATCCCGTTCGCCGGGCTTCAGCCGGACCTGCAGGCGGCTGTCGGTGTCGAGCCGGACACGGGTGCCATCCTGCAGGGTCACCAGTCGCTGTTCGCCGATCCGGGTGCTGTAGGTGGTCCCGGGGATGGCGAGGGCGAGGTAGATCGCCGCCGCTCCGGCCACCAAGGCCAGGGCGCCGATCTGGACCGCGGGACGGCGAAGGGCGCCGAGCCGCCGGCGCCAGGTCCCTCGCAGGCGGGCGCCGGCGACACCCCGGGCGATGTCGGGATCGCCCCCAAGCGCGCCAGCGGTCTCCCACACGGCTTCCATCCGATTATAGGCGGCGTCATTGGCGGGATCGCGCCGCCAGGCGTGGAAAGCTTCCAGGGCCGGGGTGCTGATGGCGCGGGTGTTCAGCCGCGCGAACCAATCCGCCGCTTCCTGGTCCGCGCGCTCACTGGTGGTGTTCAAGGTCGCCATTGCGCCTCAGTCCCGCATTTGCGCGGCGATCAACGCCAGCGCCTTAGACATCCGCCATTCCACCGTCTTGATGGGCAGACCGCAATGGGTCGCGATCTGTTCGTAGGTCATGCCGTCGTAGCGGTTCAGCATGAAGACATCCCGATGGATGGCCGGAAGCCCGGCCAGGATCTGCTTGAGCAACAGG
>DASVMY010000070.1:0-5678 GCA_036384135.1 Caulobacteraceae bacterium
CGCTCGCGGGCGGCGCGCCAAGCGCTCCAGGTCTCGGCGCTGGCCGCCAGTTCCGGCCCGCAGCCGCCGAAGGCGTCCAGCAACGGGCGGTGGGTGCGGGCGTCCAGCAGGCCGACGGTCTCGTGCTGGCCATGCACCTCGATCAACAGGGCGCCCAGGTCGCGCAGCACGCCGACGCTGGTGGCCTGGTCGTTGACGAAGGCGCGGGAACGGCCGTCCGCCGACAGGGTGCGGCGCAGCACCAGGTCCTCGTCGCGGTGATAGTCCAGGCCCTTGTCGTCCAGGAAGGCGAACACCGCGTGGTCGGCCGGCAGGGCGAAGATGGCGGTGACCACGGCCTGGGATGCGCCCCGCCGCACCAGGGCCGCGTCCGCCCGCGCCCCCAGCGCCAGGCCTAGCGCATCCAGGATGATCGACTTGCCCGCCCCGGTCTCCCCGGTAAGCGCGGTCAGGCCCGGCCCGAACGCCAGGTCCAGGCTCTCGATCAAAATGACATCACGGACGCCAAGGCCGATCAGCATGGCCTGTTCCAAATCCAGCTTGAGGCGGGCCCGCGAGAAGGCGAGTCACCGCGCAGGATCGCCGAAAAACGGTGCGGATCAAAGGGAGAACCATCCCGGCGGGGTCGCCCATTTCATCCTTCTCCCCTTGCGGGAGAAGGTGGCCTCCGCAGGAGGTCGGATGAGGGGTCGACAAAGCCTCTGAGATTATCCTGCCGCAAGGCTAGTCACCGGCGTTCCGACGACCCCTCATCCGTCTCGCTGCGCGAGCCACCTTCTCCCGCAAGGGGAGAAGGAAGACGGAGGCCAGTCTGCGAATTGGCGAACCCCTAAAGTCCCAGCACCCCGTGCACGAAGTCGCCCTTCTTGGCGGGCTTGGCGGGTTGGCCGTCCGGTTGGGTGGCCGGCGGCATTAGGGTGTCGCTCTTGTGTTTGCCGAAGCGCGGGAACAAGCGCGGCAGGGGCGAGGCCGCCGACGCCGGGACCATCGCCGGGCGCAGGCCCTTGGAATTCAAGAGGTTGAAAGCGTCGCGGTACCAGATGTCGCCGGGATAGTTGAAGCCCAGCACCGCGCCGTTGCGCACCGCCTCGTCGCGCAGGCCCAGGGTCAGATAGGCCTCCACCAGGCGGTAGAGCGCCTCGGGCGTGTGCGAAGTGGTCTGGTAGCGGTCGACCACGGTCTTGAACCGGCCCACCGCGGCGATGGTGTCGCCGTTGCGCAGGTAGTAGCGGCCGATGGTCATTTCCTTGCCCGCCAGCTGGTCGGCGACCATGTCCATCTTCAGCCGCGCGTCGGCGGCGTATTCCGAGTCGGGATAGCGCTTGACCACTTCACGCAGGGCCGCCTGGGCCGCCTCGGTGGAGGCCTGGTCTCGGTTCACGTCCACGATCTGTTCGAAGTAGCAGATGGACTTCAGATAGTAGGCATAGACCGTCGACGGATTGCCCGGATACAGCGAGATGAACCGCTCGGAGTCTGAGATCGCCTCGGCGTAGTTGTTGCCCTGATAGTGGGCGTAGGCGGTCATCAGGATCGCGCGGCGCGACCACTCCGAATAGGGATGCTGGCGCTCCACCTCGCGGAAGTAGTCGGCCGCCTCGGTCCAGCGATGCCTGTCCAGCCGGTCGGCGCCGACATTGTAGAGCAGTTCCACGGGGCGCTCTTCATAGGCCAACCCCACGTGCTTCTTCCTGCCGGCGCAGCCGGAGACAGCCAAGGCGGCGACGAGCGCCAGAAGGATAGCCGGGCGACCCAAGTTTCTAGAGAGCACGAAAGATCACCTCAAAAAGTAGAGCACGCCCCAGCGCCGGGTGGTTCTACACCAGCCATTGGCCGGCGCAAACGTCACTCAGACAGCGCGGGCGAGCTCAGGCTGCAGCGGCGCCAGCCGCCACGCCGCCGGACGCGCCAGAAGCGCCCGCACAATGGCGTTGTTGAGGCCGTGGCCAGCGTAGATGCCCTCGTACCGGCCGATCAGGGGCGCGCCCAGCAGATAGAGGTCGCCCACCGCGTCCAGGGCCTTGTGGCGCACGAATTCGTCGGGCCGGCGCAGGCCCTCGGGGTTCACCACCGCGTCGTCCGCGATCACCACCACATTGTCCAGCGACCCACCCCGGGCCAGGCCCGCGGCGCGCAGGGCCTCGACCTCGTGCAGGAAGCCGAAGGTGCGGCAATCGGCCAGTTCCCGGCGGAAGCTCTGTTCATCGATGGCCAGGTCGATACGCTGGCGGCCGATGGCGGGGGTGTCGAACAGGATTTCGAAGGCCATCTCGAATCGGTCGGCGGGCGAGAGGGTGACGCGCTTGTCGTCCTCGAGCACCTCCACCGTCTGAAGCACCTCCAGATAGCGGCGCGGCGCCGGTTGCGGCCGCCGGCCGGCCTGGTCCAAGACCTCGATGAAGGGTTGGGCCGAGCCGTCCATGATCGGGACTTCCGGCCCGTCGATGGCAATCACGGCGTTGTCGATGCAGAGCGCCGCGAAGGCGGCCATCAGGTGCTCGACGGTGGAGACCGTCACGCCATCGGCGTTGCCGATCACCGTGCCCAGGCGGGTCTGGCAGACGGCCTCGCCCCGCGCCGGCACGGCCGGATCGCGGTCTTCCACATCGGTGCGCAGGAAGACCAAGCCATGGTCCGCCTCGGCTGGGCGCACCTCGACGCGCACCTGGGCGCCGGTGTGGATGCCAATTCCGAAGAAGACGGCCGGCCTGGCCAGGGTGTGCTGCAGGTCGGGCGACGCGGGCTGAAGGGCAGGCTGCACGCAAGGAACTCCACGTCGGCTGCAGCCATACCGGCCACCTGTCTCTTCCCGCTGAGGTCTAGGGCCCGGTCCAGGGCGTCACAAAACAACTCGGGTTTCGGATTGTTTCGAGTTAAGTATTTAACTTTGTTATATATTTTACGTCACCGCCGTCATCCTCGGGCGTCAGTCCCGAGGACCCATGATCTCGTGGCTTCGAGCGGCTCGTACCGAAGGGCGAGCCGAGCACCGACGTTGGCCGATGGCCTGCGCCGCTCCGCTGGCGCTGCGCGACCGATAGGAAGAGCGCGTATGGATCCTCGGGACGTAGCCTGCCCCGGGCGGGCCGCGCCGTGGCGCGACCCGGGGCCCGAGGATGACGGTCTTGGGGGGCGGTCACAACTGGGGGCCCCCAGAATCAGCACCGCCCCGGCGGTTGAGCGCCGGGGCGGGACTTACGCTGGTACGCTTACTGAACTTACGCTTACTGAACTAGTTGGCCAGGCGGCGCAGGAACGACGGGATCTCCAGATCCTCGTTGGTTTCCGCCTCCGGATCCTGGCGCAGGTCCATGGCCGGCTGGGCGCCGCCCATCGGTCGCGAGGACATGGTCGGGCCCGGCGCCGGCGCGTCCTGGCGCGGACGGCCGCCGAACAGGCTGAAGAAGCCGCCCTTCTGAGGCCGCCGCTCTTCGGCATAGTGGGTGGAGGGGAACAGGGGTTCCTCCTCGTCATCCTCGTCCGCCACCGACGGATCGACGATGCGCTTGACCGGCTGGATGATGTCCGGGCCGGCGGAGACCTGGACGGGAGCCGCCGGGGCCGCGGGTTCTTCGAAGGCGAAACCGGCCTGGTCGGCGACCGGCTCGGGCGCCGGCGTCGGGCGATAGACGGTGGCGCGCAGGGGCTCGAACCGCTTGGGCGGCGTGGGGCCCGGCGGGGGAGCATAGAAGGACCCCACCTCCGGCGCGCTCACCAGGGCGGGCTCGAGCTCCGGTTCGAGTTCGGCCACCGGCTCAAGTTCAGCCGCTGGCTCAAGTTCAGCTACCGGATGGGGGGCCACCTCGATCGGTTCCGGCTCCGGCAGCGGAGCCGGGTAGACGGGCTCCGGCTGGCGGGCGACGGCTTCGACGCGGCGATAGTGCGGCTCGATAGCGGAGATAGAGGCGCCGTCCATGCCGGTGGCGACCACCGACACGCGCACCGTGTTCTGCAGGCTGGGATCGAAGGCGGCGCCGAAGATGATGTTGGCGTCGGGGTCGACCTGGGCGGAGATGGCGTTGGCCGCCTCGTCCACTTCCAGCAGGGTCATGTCCAGGCCGCCGGTGATGTTGACCAGCACGGCCTTGGCGCCCTTGAGGGTGACTTCGTCGAGCAGCGGGTTCTGGATAGCGTTCTCGGCCGCCATCAGGGCGCGGCCTTCGCCGGTGGCTTCCCCGGTGCCCATCATCGCCTTGCCCATCTCGGTCATGACCGTGCGGACGTCGGCGAAGTCGAGGTTGATCAGGCCGGGCAGCACCATCAGGTCAGTGATCGAGCGCACGCCAGAATGCAGCACCTGGTCGGCCATGCCGAAGGCTTCGGCGAAGGTGGTCCGCTCGTTGGCGACGCGGAACAGGTTCTGGTTGGGGATGACGATCAGGGTGTCGACGTAGCGCTGCAGCTCGGCGATGCCCGCGTCGGCCAGGCGCATGCGGTGGCGACCCTCGAAGTGGAAGGGCTTGGTCACCACCCCCACCGTCAGGATGCCGCGCTCACGGGCGCACTTGGCGATGATCGGGCCGGCGCCGGTGCCGGTGCCGCCGCCCATGCCGGCGGTGATGAAGACCATGTGGGCGCCGTCGAGGTGCTCGCCGATCTCGCCGGTGGATTCCTCGGCTGCGGTCATGCCCACGTCCGGATGCGCGCCCGCGCCCAGACCTTGCGTGGTCTGCACGCCAAGCTGGATGCGCTTTTCGGTCTTGGAGAAGGCCAGTTGCTGGGCGTCGGTGTTGGCGACGACGAACTCGACGCCCTCAAGACCAGCCTCGATCATGTTGTTGACCGCGTTGCCGCCGGCCCCGCCGACGCCGAACACCACGATGCGTGGTTTCAGTTCCTTGGTCTGAGGTGCGAATACTTTGAACGTCATCTGGACCCCGCGTCCTCCGTCGTGCTTTCGAAAGTACAGCCCTAAGACCCGCCAGCAGGCTGCTTCGACGATGGGGTTAACAGAACAACCACCATCCTTAAGCGAGAGTTAACTGCATAAGCTGAGTCGGACCGCCGTCGACGGCAGGATCACGGAATTTGTTGGCCGAATTGGGGTTGCATGGTTAACCGCGACCGAACGGCGCACAGAAATCTTTTCAACCCCTGTTAACCCGGCGCCCCATGCCCGGCCTTTGAGCAAGGAACGAATCGGTTCGGCCAAGCGTAGCTACAGAATAGACGGGGCGGGCGTTAACCACGGTGGGGGGAGGCGCACGCACCAATCCTTCCCTCGCGAGCGCGGCGAGTGGGGGAAGTGGCCCGAAGCCAGCGGCGAGGGTCGATGGAGGTCTGTAGGTGTCGGGGTGCAACTGTCCCAGGACCCAGTACGGCATAGATGAAGGCGCACAGACCCCGAAGGCAGGTGCGTTCTCCTTCGCACCCCCATCGTCGCCCGCCTCCGGCGTTGGCGACACTTCCCCCACTCGCTGTGCTCGCGAGGGAAGGGTTTAGGCCGCCATCGGCGAAAAGCTAGGCGAGCGGCCTCGCCCTACAGATTATCCCTCAGCCACGCGGCGGCCTTGGCGACCACATTGGCGCGGGGATCGAGGGCTGAGGCGCCGCGGGCTTCTTGCAGGACCTTGGGGCCGGCTTCGCGGGGGCCGAAGGCGGCGCGTTGCAGCACGCCGGCGGCCGAGCAGAAGGCCGGACCCGAGGCGGCGTCGGCCAGGTGCGGCACCCGGCGCGGA
>DASVMY010000071.1:0-4755 GCA_036384135.1 Caulobacteraceae bacterium
GGCGGCGTCTGACGCCGGGGCGGCCGGCGGCGAGCAGGCGCCAGCTCACGCCGCCGCCCCGTCCCCACCCTCGCCCACAGCCGCCTTCCGCTGAGCCACGGCGGCATCCGCTGCCATGGCCGCATCCAGCACCGAACGCATCAGTTCTGGGTCCGTCCGGATCGGCGGCGGCTCGCCGTAGCAGGCGAACCAGCGAGCTTCCACGTGGCGTATCAGGCGGTTCCGGCGCGACATCGAGCGATCCAATACTGCTGTGGCGGCCCCGCCCAGAGAGATAACAAGACGACGTTATCCGGGTTCTGGTCAACGCGAGAAAATCTAGTCTTAACAGCTTATTAGCCACGATGGAGCGGGTGCGGGGCGTCACAACGCGAACCGCCCTCCCATTGCTGGGAGGGCGGTTGTCGGTTCCGCCTCTCAGCCCGATTGAAATCAGGCGTCGAAGACGATGACCGAGCGGGCCACGGCCCCGGTCTTCATTTCCTCGAACGCCGAGTTGACCTCCGCCAGCGGCAGGCGCCGCGAGATCATATCGTCCAGCTTCAACTTGCCGGACATGTAGAAGTCCACCAGCCGGGGCATGTCCACCGGGAAGCGGTTGGAGCCCATCAGCGAGCCCTGGATGCGCTTTTCCCCCAGGAAGGCCGCGCCCATCAGGGTGATGGTCTGGCCCACCGGGATCATGCCGATGACGTTGGCGGTGCCGCCGCGGCGCAGCATGTTGAAGGCCTGTTCGGCGGTCTTGCTGAGGCCGATGGCTTCGAAGCTGTGGTGCACGCCGCCCTTGGTCATCTCCAGCACTTCCTTCACCGGGTCGGTGTCGGCGGCGCAGATGAAGTCAGTGGCCCCGAAGGATTTGGAGATGTTGTCCTTGGCCGGGGACATGTCGATGGCGATGATCCGGCCGGCGCCGGCGATCGCCGCGCCGTTGATCGCCGCCAGGCCCACGCCGCCGCAGCCGATCACCGCCACCGTCTCGCCGGGACGGACGTTGGAGGTGTGCATCACCGCGCCGAAGCCGGTCATCACCCCGCAGCCGATCAGGGCGGCGCGGTCCAGCGGCATGTCGGGCCGGATGGCGACGCAGGCGTGCTCGTGGATCAGCATCTGCTCGGCGAAGGACGACAGGTTCAGATACTGCATCATCGGCCCGTTGGCCGCCGACAGGCGCGGCTCGTCGGACTGGTCGCGCTTGGTCTCGGGGCTGACGCAGAGGCTGAGGTGGCCGGTGAGGCAGGCCTCGCAGTGGCCGCAGTAGGCCGACAGGCAGGTGATCACGTGGTCGCCCGGCTTCACGGTGCGGACTTCCGAACCGACCTGCTCGACGATGCCGGCGCTCTCGTGTCCCAGGACGGCCGGCAGGGGGTGGGGATAGGAGCCTTCGATGAAGTGCAGGTCGGAGTGGCAGACGCCGGCCGCGGCGGTGCGGATCAGGACTTCGTGCGGACCGGGCTTGTTGATCTGCACGTCTTCGATCTGCAACGGCGTCCGGACCTGACGCAATACGGCTGCCTTCATGTTCGCATCTCCCATTGTGGACTGACGTGGCCGTTCGGCGGCCTTCGCCAAGGCTTATCGCTGTTCATGAACGCACCGCCAAGGGGGATTCGGAACGCGGCGGCGTTCGACGTTGAACGCCGGCGCGTGAGGACTTAGGGTCGCGGACCATGAAACGCGCCCTGCTGATCGCCCTCGCCGCCTCAAGCCTCGCCGCTTGCGCCACCACCGAAGGCCCTGGCGGAGGGGTCCCGCCGCCGCCGTCGCCGCCGCGGGGCGAACAGCCGCCTTCGGCCACCGTGTTCCGAGCGCAGGACTTCGCCTGGTCCACAGTGCCCGGCCGCGCCTCGCTGCAGGGTACAGTCGGCTATCACGCCGGCGCGGTGCGCTACAGCTGCCAGGGCGGCGACGTCGTGCTCCTGCCCGAAACCCTGTGGACCCGCCGACGGATGACCATCCTGTACGGCTCGCCGATCTCGGCCGCGGTGCCGGTGTCGGCGGTGCGCGCCCGCACACCCTCGGCCCCGACGGGAGACTACGCCAGCTTCGCGCGCCACGCCGCATGCGACAGCAGCAACCACTTCAGCTTCAGCGGCCTGCCCGACGGCGGCTGGTTCGTGATCACCCTGGGCAAGCCGGTGGGCAGTCCCGGCGAGCCGGTGGCCGTGATGCGGCGGGTCGAGACCCACGGCGGCCCCAAGGCCGTTCTGCTGAACTAGGCCAAAGTCGGCGCGGGCAGGCGGCCTGCTCATCCCGATCGTCGGCCAGGCGGTTCTGACTGGAAATCCCGCGTCCCTTGCGGGACAAGCGGTCAACGAAAAGCCTCCATCAGGACACGCCGCATGACCGACACCTTCCGCGCCCTTCGCCTGGCCAAGACCGAGACCGGCCAGGAGACCCAGTTCCTGGACCTCACCGAGGCGGACCTGATGGAGGGCGACGTCACCGTGCGGGTCGACTACTCGACGGTGAACTTCAAGGACGGCCTGGCGCTGACCGGCAAGTCGCCGGTAGTGCGGGTGTGGCCCCTGACGCCGGGGATCGACTTCGCCGGCGTGGTGGAGACCTCGTCCAACCCCGGCTTCGCGGCGGGCGAGCGGGTGGTGCTGAACGGCTGGGGGGTCGGCGAGACCCACCACGGCGGCTATGCCCAGAAGGCGCGGGTCAAGGGCGACTGGCTGGTGAAGCTGCCGGACGGGATTTCCAACGCCCAGGCCATGGCCGTCGGCACCGCCGGCTACACCGCCATGCTGAGCGTCCTGGCCCTGGAGAAGCAGGGCGTCACCCCGGACAAGGGCGAGGTGCTGGTCACCGGGGCGGCCGGCGGGGTGGGCAGCGTGGCCATCGCCCTGCTGTCGAAGCTGGGCTACCGCGTCGTCGCCTCCTCGCGCCGCAAGGACAGCGAGGGCGGCTACCTGACCGGCCTGGGCGCGGCCGAGGTGATCGACGCCAATACCCTGTCGGCCCCCGGCCGGCCCCTGGCCAAGGAGCGCTGGGCCGGGGCGGTGGACAGCGTCGGCAGCCACACCCTGGCCAATGTCCTGTCGCAGATGCGCTATGGCGGCGTGGTGACGGCCTGCGGCCTGGCCCAGGGCCTGGACCTGCCCGGCTCGGTGGCCCCCTTCATCCTGCGCGGCGTGATCCTGGCGGGGATCGACAGCGTCATGCGGCCCAAGGCCGACCGCGAGGAAGCCTGGCGGCGTCTGGCGACCGATCTGGACCTGGCCAAGCTGGAGGCCATGACCCAGACCGCCACCCTGTCGGACCTGCCGCGGCTGGGTCTGGAGATCACCGAAGGCAAGGTGCGCGGGCGGGTTGTGGTTGACGTCAACGGCTGAACCAGAGTGAGTTGATTCCGTTCAGCCTGGGTTCAGCCAGGGTCCGCCAAGGTTCACCCCATGCTTCGCCGATGGGAGCCCATCGCTCCGCTAAGCGTTTGAATTTGGATGGAACAGGTTTGGAGGTTCCGATGAGCAAGTTTCTCGCCACGGCGATGGCGGCGGTCACCATGGCCGGCGCGGTCGCGTCCACCGCGACCCCGGCCGCGGCGGAAGGGCACTGGCGCGGGGGCGGCGGCTACTATGGCGGCGGCGGTTGGCATCACGATCACGGCAGCACCGCGGGCGCGGCGATCGCCGGCGGCATCGTCGGCCTGGCGCTGGGCGCGGCGCTCAGCAGCAGCGGCCACCATGACAGCTACTACGGCGGTCACCGCTACTACGGCGGCGGCTACTACGGCGGCCCCTACTACGGCGGCCCGTACTACGGCCCCGGCTACTATTACGACGACGGCGGCTACAGCCTCTGCACCAGCGAGCGGCGCATCTGGGATCCCTACATCGGCCGCTACATCATCCGCAGCTACAGCTACGCCTGCTGATCCCAGGCCTGGCCACAGACTTGGCCGACCTGACCTGAACTCCCAGCCCCGCGCCACACCCCGGCGCGGGGCTTTGGTTTGCCTGGCGGGCTGATCATCGCCGTCAAGGCGTGTTAGATCGCAGGCGATGAGCCACGAAACCCTCACCCACAGATTGGCCACCCGCGCCGACCTGCCGATCCTCACCGCCCTGATGGCGGAGGCGATCGGCGAGTTGCAGAAGGGGTTCCTGAGCCCCGAGCAGATCACCGCCAGCCGGGCGATCATGGGCCTGGACACCCAGCTGATCGACGACAGCACCTATTTCATGGTCGAGCAGGACGGGGTGCTGGCCGGGTGTGGAGGCTGGAGCCGGCGCAACACCCTCTATGGCGGCGACCACACCGCCGGGCGCAACGCCGCCCTGCTGGACCCCGCCATCGACGCCGCCCGGGTGCGGGCGATGTACACCAGCCCGGCCTTCGCCCGGCGCGGGGTCGGGCGGCTGATCCTGTCGCTGTGCGAGGCGGCGGCGGCGGCGGAGGGGTTCAAACGGGTGGAGCTGGCCGGCACCATGTCCGGCGAGCCGCTCTACCGCTCCTGCGGCTACGAGCCCATCGAACGGTTCGAAGACGACCGCGGCGGGGCGCCCGTGCCGCTGGTGCGGATGGGCAAGGCGATCGGGTAAGGGGCGGGTTTGGGAGCCAGGGTCGCGCGTTATCCCTCCCTCCCCCTTGTGGGGAGGGTCGGTACGAAGCACCGGGGTGGGGGAGTCCTTTGAAGCCCAGGAATGCGGGCAGGCCGAAAAGGTTTGAACCACGAACGGCAGGAACCGCACGAGCGGGTCCCAAGCATCCCCCACACTTCCCCGTCGCCCCGGACAAGCCGCGCCAGCGGCG
>DASVMY010000072.1:0-27969 GCA_036384135.1 Caulobacteraceae bacterium
CGCCTTCACGCAGTAGAAGGTGGCGTTCAGGTTCACCTCCATCGTCCGCAGCCACTCCTCGGCCGACGTCTCGGTCAGCAGCTTGCGCGCGCCCATGACGCCGGCGCAGGTGACCAGGATGTCGGCCTTGCCGAAATCGGCATCGACGTCGGAGGCGAGCGCCTCGACAGCCGGGACGTCGGTGACATCGACAGCGCGCGCCACGCCGCGCCGACCGAGCGCGCCGACCTCGGCAGCGACCGCCTCGGCCTGGTACGCCACATTCGAGACGACGACGACGTCCGCACCCTCGCGGGCCAGCGTCAGGCAGATGGCCCGCCCAATCCCGGTGCCGCCGCCGGTGACCACGGCGACCTTGCCTTCGAACCTGTTCATCTCTTGCCTTCTGGACTGCATCTCAAGGCGTTGCGGCCGACGCCGCTCAATCGTCGAACACGAAGGCGGTCTTGCCGACCGCATGCTGACCCTCGATCCACTGGTGGGCCGCCCGGGCCTCCTCCAGACGGAAGGTCTTGGTCGGGGCGATCAGCGTCTCGGTCTTGAGCCAGTCTCGCATGAAGGCCTGGGCCTCGCGGAACTCAGGCCGGCCGGCATAGCCGTGGGCGGCGGAGACATTGATCGTCAGCGACCGGACGAAGTGCTTGAAGGGATCGATCACGCCCTTGCCGGCCGAATAGCCGTAGATCGCCCACCGGCCCGCCGTGCGGATGGCGAAGGGGTCGGTCTCCAGGGTCGGCCCGGAAACACTGTTCAGCGCCACGTCCACGCCTTGGCCGCCGGTGATCCGCAGCACTTCGTCCACATAGTTGGTGGTCTTGTAGTTGATGAGGTGATCGGCGCCGTTCTGGCGGCAATACTCAAGTTTCTGGTCGGAACTCGCCAGGGCGATGACGGTGTTTTTGTTCCCGCGCCGTTTGGCGATCTGGGTGACCAGTGTCCCGACCCCGCCCGATGCGGCATGCATCAGGATGATCGCGTCCGGCCGGACCGCGCCGAACACATGGTAGACCAGATAAGCGATGGGCATGTTGATCAAATAGACCAAGCCCTCAAGGTCGCTGACGTCGTCGGGCAACCGGATGACCTGGGCCGCTCGCGCTGTCGCATATTCGGCATAGCCGCCGGTAGGCACATAGGACATCACCCGCATGCCGACCTCGAAACCAGTCACCCGGGCGCCAACCTCAGCTATCACGCCCGCGACCTCCATCCCAGCGGTGTAGGGCAGGTCCGGCAGGCGTGGATCGACGCCATTGCGGGTCATCACGTCGCCATAGATGATCCCGGCGGCCTTCACCTTGATGAGCACCTCGGTGTCGTCGGGCGTCGGCGTGGGGACTTCCCGCAGTTCGAGGTTCTCAACCCCGCCGAACCCCTTGACCTGGACAGCTTTCATCTTCCCCCGGTCTCCTCCGGCAAGGACATGTTATAATTCATCACATGCTGCGGGCGGCGCCGGGCCGTCAAGTCAAATGTTTTGCTATACAACATGATGAGGCGCGCCGGGCCCCGGCTTAGAGCCGGCGCGCCCGTCTCGTCAGGTTCTGCTACGCCCCGCCGCCGTCGCGATGGCCAGCTCGGTGTCGTGGACCAACTCGTCGATCAGCTCGGCGACACTGATCTGCCGCACCTTGGGCGGCAGCAGGCCCTGCTCGGCGAGGGTCGCCACCCCGTGCAGCGAGGTCCAGAACTTGAGCGCGAAGCGCCGGCGGATGAGATCCTCAAGGCTCGGGTCGATCGCCTCCAGGACGACGTCGAAGCCCGCGTCGGCGGCGATGAACAGGTCGCTGTCGACGGCCGCGCGCGGCAGCAGCCGCGAGGCGTACATCAGCCGATAGAGTTCGGCATGTTCCAAGCCGAACGCCAGGTAGGCATGACCGATCCGCGCGAGCCTGGAGCGGCCGTCCTCGACGTCGGCTGCCGCTTGCAGCCAGGCCATGGAAGCCGTGAATCCGCGGGTCGCCACCGCGGTCAGCAGATCGTCGCGGTCCGCGAAATGCCGGTAAGGCGCCGCCTGCGAAACCCCCAGCGTCCGAGACAGCGCGCTGAAGCCGACCGCGCCC
Organism: Caulobacteraceae bacterium; assembly: GCA_036384135.1. Classification (GTDB taxonomy): domain Bacteria; phylum Pseudomonadota; class Alphaproteobacteria; order Caulobacterales; family Caulobacteraceae; genus Acaudatibacter. The sequence continues at coordinate 2,064 of DASVMY010000072.1, forward strand.
GCCCCTCCCCGCTCAAGCGCGTCCAGCGCCGCCTCGATCAGGGCCTCGCGCAGGTCGCCATGGTGGTAGGTGTCCGGCGCCTTGCGCGCCGGTGAGGCTCTCGGGGTCATGTGAACCTGCATAACATTCGGCTTGACGGAGGCGAGAGTTTTGTCAGATGTGTTATCTTACAACATTAAGTCGGGCGGCGCGAGCGCCGACCGGACAAGGGAGGTCCCATGAGCCGCATCTTCGGCCCCGTCCGCCAGAACGGATATGTGGTGCGCGATATCCACGCTGCGATGGATCACTGGATCAACGTGATCGGCGTGGGCCCCTGGTATTATTTCGAACGGGTCAAGACCGACTACTTCCGCCATCGCGGGGTCGACTCCGACATGCAGATGAGCGTCGCCCTGGCCAATACCGGCGACCTGCAGATCGAGCTGATCCAGCCGACCAACGACGCGCCGTCGATGTACAAGGAATTCCTTGATGCGGGCCATGAGGGCCTGCAACACGTGGCCTATTGGCCCGCGGACTTCCAGGCCACCTATGACCGCGCCCTGGCGGCCGGCCACAAGGTGGGCCACGAGGGCCAGATCGGTGGCCCCCAGGGCCGCTTCGTCTATTTCGACGCGACCGGTCCCCACCCCGGCGCCATCGTCGAGCTCTCCGACACGTCGGGCAGCAAGGGCGAGTTTTTCAAGCGAATCCACAAGGCCGCCGCCGAATGGGACGGGTCCAACCCCATCAAGGTCATGAAGACCGACTGACCCGGTCCAACGCCGCCTCAATCCGGAAGAGACCCGCCATGCGCGCCATCCTGCCCAGCCCCGACGGACCGATACTGCAGGACGTGTCCCCACCAACGCCGGGGCCCGAGGAGGTGCTGGTGCGGGTGCGGGCCGCTTCCCTGAACCGGGCCGACTTGGCGATGCTGGCGGGCGCTGCCCACGGCAAGGTCGGCGGCGCGGGCGCGCCGCTGGGCCTGGAATGGGCGGGCGAGATTGTCGAGGTCGGCGCCGCGGTGGACGCCTGGCGGGTTGGCGACCGCGTGATGGCCGCCGGCGGAGCCGCCTTCGCCGACTATGCCGTTGGGCATACCCGGCGCATCTATCCCGTCCCCGAGGGGCTGAGCTTCGCGCAGGCCGCCGCCCTGCCGGTCGCCCTGCAGACCATGCACGACGCCATCGCCACCAACGGCCAACTCCAGCCCGGTCAGTCGGTGCTGATCCAGGGCGCCAGCACTGGGGTCGGCCTGATGGGGCTGCAGGTCGCCAAGGTACTAGGCGCGGGCCTGGTCATCGGCTCCTCCACCTCGGCGGAACGGCGGGCGCAACTGACCACGTTCGGCGCAGATCTGGCCATCGACACGCGCGCGCCGGACTGGGTGGACCAGGTGAAGGCCGCTACCGAAGGCAAAGGCGCCGACCTGATCATCGACCATGTGGCCGGCCCGGTGATGAACCCCAACATGCGCGCCGCCCGGGTTGGCGGCCGCATCGTCAATGTCGGCCGGCTGGCGGGCAATCAGGGCGAATTCGACTTCGACCTGCATTCCCTGCGGCGGATCACCTATGTCGGCGTGACGTTCCGCACCCGCAACGCCGCGGAGGTGGAGCAGATCAACGCCCTGACGCGGCAGGCGCTCTGGCCGGCCCTGACCGAGGGCCGCCTCAGACTGCCGGTCGATGCGGTCTATCCGCTCGATCGGTTCGCCGAGGCGTTCGCGCGCATGGCGCAGAACCAGCACTTCGGGAAGATCGTCCTGGCGGACGCCTAGGCCGGGACGGGCTCGCGCACAGGAGATCGCCATGTTCATGGGACACTACGCGGCCGCGCTGGCGGCCAAGGCCGCCGAGCCCAGGGCGCCGCTCTGGACCTATGTGGCCGGCGCGCAGCTGCTCGACATCGGCTGGTCGTCTCTGGTCATGGCCGGCGCCGAGCGGGTGCGGATCGACAACACCCTGCCGGGCGCGCCGCTCGACCTCTATCACATGCCCTGGTCGCACAGCCTGCCCGCCGCCGTGGCCTGGTCGGTCGTCGCGGCCCTGCTGGCCGGCTGGGCGTTGAAGCTGCCCCGCCGGGCGGTGCTGGCCCTGGGTCTGGTGGTCTTCTCCCATTGGGGGCTCGACCTGCTGGTCCACCGGCCCGACCTGGCCCTCTGGTTCGGCGGACCGAAGGTGGGGCTGGCGCTCTGGAACCAGCCCGTGCTCGAGGAGGCGGTCGAAGTGGGCTTGCTCGGCTTGGCCGGCGCGGCCTGGGCCGCGCAGCGGGCGCGGGCGCACCAGAGCGGCTGGCCGGCGCTGGCCTTCCTGGTCGGTCTCTTGGTCTTGCAGATTCTCCCCATGGTGGCCCCCATGACCGGAGGCCCGGCGCCTGCTTTGGCGGCGACCACGCTGGCGACCTACGTGCTGATCACGGCGGCCGCGGCGCTGCTCGAGCGCGGGCAGCGCACGGTGAAGGTCCGCCCGCCTGCCTGACCCTTCTCATGCACTCGCAAAACTAGAGCCTGTCCCGTTTTGATGGAATCATCAAAACGGGACAGGCTCTAGTCTTGAGTTTGCGAGCACGATTCAGGCTTTTGTCGGTTCCGACAAAAGTCATCGCGCTCTACGCCTGGGTATCGACGGCGGCCGCGCCAGCCTCCGTGAGCGCCGCGATCTCCGCCCCGCTGAAACCGGCCTCCTCCAGCACTTCGCGGGTGTGCTCCCCCACCCGGGCCGGCCCTCGGCGGATCGCCACCGGCGTCTCCGACAGCCGCACGGGCGCGCGGATGAACCGGCGGCCGTCGATTTCCGCCAACAGGCCGCGGGCATGGATCTGCGGGTCCTCCACCGCCTGGGCGATATTGTTGATCGGGCCACAGGGCACGCCCTCGGCCAGCAACCGCTCCAGCCAATGGGCGGTGGGCTGGGTCGCCAGGATAGTCTCGAGGCGAGCCTGCAGGGCGTCGCGATTGGCCACCCGGTCCGCCGGCCTGGCGAACCCCTCCTCCCCCTCCAGTTCGGGCGCCTGCAGGGCGCGGCAGAACTTCGCCCAGAGCCGCTGGTTGTTGACGCCGACCACCATGTAGCCGTCGCCGGTCTTCAGGGCCTCGTAGGGGGCCGCGAGTCGATGGCGCGAGCCGCGCGGGACCGCGATCTCGCCGGTAGTGGTGTAGAGCCCGGTCTCCCAGACCGCGAAGCCCAGGGCGGATTCGAACAGGGTCGCCTCGACCTTCTGCCCTTCGCCGGTCAGATGGCGATGGTTGAGCGCCGCCAGGATCCCCATGGCGCCGAACACCCCGGAATTGAGGTCCGACAGCGGCACGCCGGCGGCCACCGGCCGCTCCGAGCCCGGCTCGCCGGTGAAGCTCATGATCCCGCCCATCGCCTGGGCCACCAGGTCGAAGCCGCCGCGTTCGCGATAGGGTCCGCTGTGGCCGAAGCCGGAGATCGAGCAGTAGATCAGCCGCGGATTGATCGCGCGCAGGTCCTCATAGCCCAGGCCCAGGCGGTCGAAGGCGCCGGGCCGGAAGTTCTCGACGAACACGTCAGCGGTTTCCGCCAACCGGCGGACCACCGCGGCCGCCTCGGGCCGCTGGAGGTCGAGGGCGATCGCCCGCTTGTTGCGGTTCATGAAGTCGAACGGCTTGAACGGGGCGGTGTTCTGCGCCCTCGCGCCCTCCCCGCCCAGCGGCTCGACCTTGACCACGTCGGCGCCGAGATCGGCCAGCAGCATCGAGCAGTAGGCGCCCGCGATCACATGGGTGCAGTCGAGAACGCGGAGACCGGAGAGAGCGGAGGCGGACATGGTCACCTGCCGGGGCGAAGGAGCATGGGACGATCGAGGGGCGGCTACTGGCGGGTGAAGACCGGGTCGCGCTTCTGGACGAAGGCTGCCACGGCTTCGCGGTGATCGGCGCTATGGCGCAGGACCCGCATCTCAGGCGCCATCATCGCGTCGGCCTCCTGGAGGGACATGTCGAGCGCCCGGTCGGCCACCCGCTTGCTGGCCTCCACCGAAAGCGGAGCGCGCGACGCGATTCGATCGGCCAGGGCGAGCGCGGCCGCCTGGAGGGCGTCCGGCGCGTGCACGGCGGTCACCAGGCCCCAGGCCTCCACCGTCGCCACGTCATGCGGCAGGCCGGTCAGCAACATGGCTTTGGCGCGGGACACCCCGATCAACCGCGGCAACCTGTATGTGGAGGCCATCAGGCCCATATTGACCCCAGCGCAGACGAAGCTGGCCGCGCTGGAGGCGATCCGCAGATCGCAGCACAAGGCCAGTTCGAAGCCGCCCCCGCCGCAGAAGCCGTTGATCGCCGCGATCACTGGCGCCCGACAGGCCGCCACTATCTCCAGCATACGGCCGAAGTCCCCGAGATCCTCCCCGCCGCCCTCCTCGTGGCCGCGGGCCGCCTCCTTCAGGTCCGCGCCGCTGCAAAAGGCCCGCCCCCGCCCGGTCAGAACGACGGCCCGGATCGTCGGGTCCGCATCGACCTGCGCGAAGGCCTCCTGCATCCGCCGCAGCATCTCGCGCCCGAGCGCGTTCATCGGCGGGTTGTCGATCTCGAGGACGACCACGCCGTTTTCCAACCGCTGATGATGAACCTGTCCGCTCACGCCGATCTCCCATCCTGGACGCCTGCATTGTCCCGTTCCTTGGCGAGAGGCGGCTGTTCGGCAGCCTGGGCCAGCTCGTATGTGATCCCGTCGTGATCGCGTAGGTAGACGCTGCGCGCGCCCGTCGCGGGACCGTTCGGCGAGTGGGAGATCTCGCCGCGGGGTTTCACATCGAATTCCGCCGCGCGGTCCACGGCGGCCTCGATGTCGTCGACCATGAAGCAAACGTGGGCGAAGCCGACGTCGCAAGGGCGCGGATGCACGGAGGCGCGCGCGTGCGGCGCGACGTATTCGATCAGCTCGAGGGTGTGGCCGGGGCAATGCACGAAAGCGACGCGGACATCGGCGCCCTCCACGCCGGTGATCCGGGAGATGTGCGCCAGGTCGCGAGGCCGGGGCTTGGAGTGGGTGAAGCCGAGGCCCTCCCGGAAGAAGGTGAGGGACCGGTCCAGGTCCGACACCGTGAAGCTGGTGTGATGGGTGCTGGAGATCGTGAACGTCGCCATGTCTGGTTCCTCCCAAGAACGCTTCCGACGTGATGTGCGTGCACCCGCCCGACCCTTTGCTGGGCCCTGCAGGGGCGCTGCGCCTGACTGCGGCCGAAGCGCAGCCGCCTCACCTATCTTTGCGCCGCCGCCTTCTGGACGTTGGCGAACACCGAAGTTCCGACGCCGGCGTCGATCGGCACCTCCAGGGCCTCGGTGACCCGCGCCATGGTCATGTAGAAGCCGCAAGTCAGGATCGCCTCGACGATTTCGCGGTGCGAATAGTGCTTGGCGACCGCCTGGAACACCGCGTCCTCGACCCGGACCGTCTCCACCACCTGCTGGCCAAAGGCCAGGATCGCCGCCTCGGCCTCGCTGAAGACATCGGCGGCCAGGTCCAGGCGTTCGATGGCCGCGATCTGGGCGTCCGTGAGGCCAACCTGCGTGCAGATCGGTCGATGCTGCACCCACTCGTATTCGCCGCCTTCGAGCTTGGCGACCAGCATGACCAGCAGCTCACGCGGGCCGTCGCCCAGCAACTGCCGCCCGAGGATCCGCCGGCCGAGCCGCAGCTGCGGATCCGCGGTCTCGACCGCGTGATTGATCACCCGCACCAGGTTGAGGGTGACTTCGCCGGGTTGGGGATCCGGCCCCAGGAGCGGCACTCGCGACATCGTCTCGGCTTCCTTCCCAATGGTGGTCAACCTGGACCAACGGGCATGCCGTCTGGCGGGTTGATGCGCCGCCTCATGGATGGACGGCCCCCGTCTCTAACCGCGTGCGGGGCGTCGGGCAATTCAAAGTTATATCACACAACATTCAGCGGGATGGCGCATGAACTCGGCCCCCGGAAGCGAACGTTGGGAACGCCGGCCCAGAGCCCGTGGCGGACCTTGATCCGGTCGTCAGACGCCTTTCCCAAGCTCCCAACTCATCGGCAATTGCCTCTTCCAAATTCCGCGATAATTCAGAGGATTATGAGTCCAGAGTCCTCAATTGACGATCCGGCATACATCGCCACGACGGCCTGATAGCCAATTGATTTTAAAAGATATTTTCACCGGGATCGCGCACCCCTCACTCCCACTCGACTATTTCGCGGGCAGCTATAGAATTGATTTTATTGATGTTTTTGGATCACAAGATCGTGCATACCGTCAGATAGTTACACTACTGACTTTGTTGCGTTCTTATACACCCTGGGACGACCGATTGCCTGTCGCGACTAGACGACCCTGGCGTTCGAGATAGGGGCAGCGATCCTCAAACCGATCCGATCGCCCGAACGCTCTTGGCAACCGGCTTGTCGCCGTGCAGGTCGATGGCCATGGATGGCCGATCCGGGAATTCGACCATCAATCGCAACTCGCCGCCGAGTGCGCGGATGTGTCGGCGTAGCGTCGAAACGAGCGCGTCGTCGCCGTGTTCCAACTTGGATACTCGATCCTGCGATGTTCCCATGGCGGCGGCGACCTCGACCTGGGTGCGCTTTACCGCCTCCCGGACCTCCCGAAGCGTGACCTCGCGGATGAGCTCCTCTCCGCGAGCTTCGCCGGCTTCCTGAACGGTCTTGGGTTGCCGCGCGATCCAGTCATTGGCGTCGATGGTGCGATAAGTCATTTCAGCGCCTCCAGATGTTGATCGAAGCGGGTGGCCGGCCCGCTTGATGAGTCCCTTGTAGAAACGGCCCGAACTGACGCCTGATTTGTCGCCGCCAACCAGCAGGATAGCGGCACGTTCGGGGTCGAACGCGAAGGCGATGCGCCACACACCGCCATCGGCGCGAAAGCGTAGTTCCTTCATGTTCGCATGCTTGGAGCCGCTCAGGGTGTCGACCGCAGGCCGACCAAGACTGGGCCCAAGATGCTCAAGCAACCTGATCCCTGCGATCAACTCGATACGCACGGCTTCCGACAAAGCATCACGGTCGCTGACAGCCCGAGGACATAGCGGGCCTTTGTGCGTTTGGCGACCAGCTCAAAGCTCACGACGGACAGATGGTGACATTCATCGACGATGAGATGCCCATAGTCGCCAACGATATCGTCCACCCTGCCCTTCCTGACCAGGCTCTGAATGAGGGCGATGTCGATCAGGCCGGATGGTTTGCGTTTGCCGCCGCCGATTTTCCCGATCGTCCCAGGGGCGGCATTCAGAAACGCGCCGAGGCGCTCGATCCATTGATCCATCAGCTGACGGCGATGGACCAGGACGAGCACGTTGACGCCGCGCTCGGCGATCATCCGCGCCGCCACCGCAGTCTTCCCGAAGGCGGTCGTCGCGGCCAGCACGCCGATATCGTGCGGCAGCAGCGCATCGATCGCAACCGCTTGGTCCGGTCGCTACACGCCATTGAACGAAACGTCGATCGCCGCGCCTCGATTGCGCCGATCGTCAATTTCGACGTTGACGCTGAGTGATCCGAGCAGGTCCAGCGCGACGTCAAAACAGCCGCGTGGCAGACCGATATGGTTCACGGTTAGCTCCGCGCAGGACACGATCCGTGGCTTGTCATGGGTCGCAAGCCGCATCGCCTGGGCGGCGTAGAACTCCGGATTTTGAAATGCTGCCAGCCGTATTAGGCGCGCGACCAGGCCAGACGGCAGATCCTTGCGCGGAATGTAGAGCTGGTCCGCTACCACCATCGTGAGCTGACTCGGCAGGGGCCCGGCAATCGCCGGCGGACTGCGGCGGCGTGATGGAGGAGCCAGCCAAGGTTCTTCGTCCTCGTCATCGACGGGGATCCTGACGCCAAGGATTCGGCCGGCGGCGCTAGCTGCATCGACCAGGGCCTCCAAGGTGTCACGCCTGAGACGGCGGATGCCAGCCAGGTAAGCCCATTGATCTTGGTGGGGCTCGAGGTCGTCGTCCAGGAACACGCTGTTGCCCGACTGACGCGCCAAACCCTGCAGCGGCAGGGCAATGAGGTTGCCGAAACCGCCGCTCGGGACGGTGTCCTGGCTGGGAAACAGGCGATCGTAGGACGTGAATCCGAGGTCGGGCGCCCGATCCAAGGTCTCGGTGATCAAAGCTGATCCCAGGCGCCGCGCCAGCGACGCCGACACCGGCTCATCGAAGAATATCCAGGCATGGGCGCCGTTGCCGGAACGCGACCGTTCTACAGCAACGGGCACATCCCGGGCATGGCAGGTCTGGGCGAAAGATTTCACGTCCCTTCGCCACTCCGCCTCGTCGAAATCGGCGGCCAAGAACCAACAGGCGCCGTCTGGTAGAACCGGATAGACGCCGGCGACATACGCGGCGCCATTCGGGCCTTGTCCCCTCAGGTGATGGGCGATCACCTGGTCCGTGGCTGGAATGAAAGCCTGGTTGGGGCAAGCGGAGCACTTGACCCGCGGCTTCTCGCACAAGCCTCTCTTCCACTCGTTGGCACAGGCCGGCGCATAACCGCTCTTGCCAGTCTTCGGGTTTTCCCAGCGAAGCGGAAATACGTCGCTGCGCCCTCGAAACAGACTTCGAAACAGTTCGATCTTGGCGCGGTTGTCGAAAGCTCGATCGTGCTGCGGTTGGCGCAACGCATTCGGCTCGGCGGACAAAGTCGCCCGAGCGGCGTCGCCGTCCATTCCGGCGAGTTCGTCCTTAATCGCCGCCCGCTCTTGATCCAACCGGCGAAGACGTTCCTGGAGGCGCCGTCGTCGATCCTCCCGATCAGGCCCCCCCTTCGTCATTGTCGTGTCCGATCCTGCTCAGCCGCTCGATGAATTTCACCTTTTTCTCGTGCGCCGCGCGGATCAAGGCCAAACGGCGGTTGAATTCCTCCCGCCTTCCATCTTCCGCTGTCAGCGCCTGAAGGTCGAAAAGCAGACTTGCCGCCCGGTCATAGCCAGAGGCGTTGCGGCGCTCGATTTCATCGTTGATCTCCTGCCAGACATCGGCGCCGCGCTGTCTGAGGGCGTTGAGCCGCGCGCGTCGCGCCTTTTCGACCTCTTTAGCCTGACGGCGCTGTTCCGCCTCGCGACGCACGGCGTCCGCCCGCTCCCGCGCCTCTGCGATCTCGCGCGCCCGAATTCGCAGCTCGCCGGTCGAGCGGCGCGTCGACGATGTCGCGCGCATTTCGCGCGCCCTGCTCCGGAGCTCGGCGGCCACGTGAGCGTCGCCATCGACGACGCGTAGCAGCAACTCGACCATCTCCCGCTCCGGGATGACCGCGATGGTCTTGCGGAGATCGTCCCTCGACATGGCCGCGGTGTCATCAGTGAGCTCAGCCGCCGCCTGCACCAAATCCGGATCCACGTCGAAAAAGGCCGCGAACGCTTCGAGCGGGGCAGTCAGCGGGCCAATGCCCGGCAACGGCTCCAGGTCGTGGTCGGCGAGCAGCTGACCCTGCACCGCCACGAGCCACAATAGATAGAACAGCCTGAGATCGCCCGAGAGCACATCGGCGCGCAACGGCGCAAGCGCGGCAAGCCAGCCGGACCCGTCGCCCCAATCGTCCTGCGGCTCGATCTCATCCGGGAAAATATCGACGATGACGTTGTCGCCGGACGCCCACACCTTGACCCAGTCCACCTCGCAAAGAAAAGGCTCCAGCTTCGCACGATCCAGAAGGCGCGCGGGCAGCCGCATCATCAGACGCCGCGAGCCCCAATTCGCGAGATAGAGGTGCAGGTCGAACCATTGTTCCACGAATTTGCGCGGATCGCCCTTAAGGTCGCCCCATTCGTAGTGATTGGCCGAGGGAAACCGCGTTCGCGAGAGACAGTGCGCGTCCGGCCAGACCCAACCTCTCGAGCCAGCCATCCGCGGCCCGGCGGATCGTGCGTTCCCTCATCCAGGTACGCGGATCAACGAAGCTCCAGGGGCGCTCGCCGAGCTGGTTCTGCACCGCTACCGCGACGTTCTCACGGAGCGTCAGTGAGCCAAAGAGCCGGACTTCCTGCCAGGCCCGTCCAACCCCGCCGCGGGCCGCCGACATCGGACTGAACCCGGCCGACTGGCCCTTACGACCGAACGAGAAGCGTTGCGCGTTGCCGACCAAGTATTCGACGGCGCCTGCATCCGGCGCAAGGAAGCCCGACAGGATATTGAGCAAGGTGGTCTTGCCCGAGCCGTTCTCGCCCTCAAGGAGCACGACCTCGCCGCGGCGCAGATCGAAGGCGACTTCGTCGAGCACCACATTCCCCTCGAACGCCTTGCACAGGCCCTGGGCGCGAAGCACCACGGGCCGGGGCTGTGAGTCGGCCTTCTGGTCTGCTGCTGTGGTGACCTGAAGCATGTTCAGCTCAGCCTGTACCGGCCCGCGAGCCCGGCGGGACGTAGGTGGATGAGCAGAACAAGGAGGGCGCCGAACAGCATCATACGAACGGGCGCAGCCTGGCCCTCGGGCAGTCGAAGAAAGCGCAGGATCTCCGGCAAGCCCACGACGACCGCAGCTCCCGTGAGGGCCCCGCGCATCGATCCCAATCCGCCGATGACCACCATCGCCAGCATCAGGACGCTCTGCTCGAGGGCGCCGATGGACGGATCCACGTAGCCCGCATAGGCGGCGAACAGCGCGCCCGCGATCGCGGCCGCCGCTGCCGAGACCACCGCCGCTTCGATGCGGGTCTGGCGCGGATCCTTGCCAAGCGCTCGCAGCGCCAGTTCGTCATCGCGGATAGCCGTGGCGCGGCGGGCCCAGGGGCTTCGATCGATGGCCCAGACGAGCAGAATGAAGGGCATGACGACGAGCGTCGAGAACAGTGCGAACGCGGCCTCCATCTCTAGGGGCGCGCCGAACGCCTCTGGCCGCGGGATATGGGCGATGCCCTGGCTGCCGTTTGTCAGGTTCGTCCAGCTCGCCAGCGGGGCGTCGGCGCGCGCCCATAGGATGATGACGAAGTAAATCGTGACCTGCAGCGCCAGCGTCGCGAGCACGAGGAAGTCCCGCTTCAGTCGGTCCGCCGCGACCGCGACAGCGGCGGCCAGCAGCGTCGCTGTGCCCACACCAACCATGATGCAGGCGACGCCTGACCATCCGAGCGCGACTGTAGGGATGGCGTAGCCGTATGCGCCGATGGCGAAGTAGCCAGCGTGGGCAAGCGTCACGACCCCCAGCCGTCCAGCCATCAGGTCCAGGCCGACCGCGAGCAGCGCCCAGATCTCGAAGATGATCAGGAGGTGCAGCGCGTACTCCACGTCACACCTGCCATTCAACGCGCTGAGGACCGCGCGCCAGACCATTCGGGCGCAGGAGCAACGTTGCGCTGAGGAGAGCGAACGTGATCTTCTCGCAGAGGGCCCGGAGGTCCTCCGGGCCGATCTCGCTGAGATGGCGCTTCTTCCACACTGGATGAATGTCGCGGTTGTAGACGGCCCTGCGCATGGCGCGCGTGCTATCGGCCATGCGCGCTTCTTTGAACCAAGCGCCGGCGACGTCTCCGAAGGTCCGCGCAACAGCCAGGCGGCGCTTGGTCCGCTGCTTTTCGATGGCGGGGGACAGTCCTTCGGCGACCATTTTGCGGGCCGCCATGCATCGCTCCCGCGCCTGAGCGAGGGTGATGCCGTCTGGCCCGTACTTGCCCAGCGTAAGCGTCTCCCGCCGGCGGCCGATCCTGTAGTCGTAGCGGAAGGTGAGCACCCCGCTCGGAGTGACTGCGACGTACATACCGTCACGGTCGGCGACCTTGTACATTTTCTCCCTGGTTTTCAGATTCTTAAGTGCGACGTCGGTGAGCACGGGACACCTCATGGAAGCCACCGGCCCGCGCCAGACGCGACCGAAAGTACCGTCATCCCAGATGCCGTCACACGCAGGAGATACTCCTGCGATTACAATGGATTGAGGTGCTTTCGGACCCTGCGCTGGGCCGGAACGGGCTGACGGTACGGGCCAAAGGTCAACCGAGCAACCTCGCCGATACCGTCATGATGCCGGCCGGTCGGGACCGCTGGCCTGCGATAGCAGGCGAACGTCATTGTGAACTTAATTGCGTTATTTCAGATGGTTGTATGAGTTTCCTGATAGCTGGCGAACGCCGCTGAAAGGTAACTTTCTACTCCCACTCGATGGTCCCCGGCGGCTTGCTGGTCACGTCGTAGACCACCCGGTTCACCCCCCGCACCTCGTTGACGATCCGGGTGGCCGCGCGGGTCAGCACGTCCCAGGGGAACTCGAACACGTCGGCGGTCATGCCGTCGGTGGAGGTCACCGCGCGCAGGGCCAGGACGTCCTCGTAGGTCCGCGCGTCGCCCATCACGCCCACGGTCTTCACCGGCAGCAGCACGGCGAACGCCTGCCAGATGCTGTCGTAGAGGCCGGCCTTGCGGATCTCGTCCAGATAGATGGCGTCGGCCTTCTGCAGCACGGCGACCTTGTCCCGCGTGATCTCGCCGGGGATGCGGATGGCGAGGCCCGGCCCCGGAAAAGGGTGACGGCCAACGAAGGCCGGGGGCAGGCCCAGTTCGACCCCCAGCACCCGCACCTCGTCCTTGAACAGTTCCCGCAGGGGCTCCACCAGCTTCAGCTTCATGTAATCGGGCAGGCCGCCGACATTGTGGTGGCTCTTGATCACCGCCGAGGGGCCGCCACGGGCCGAGACGCTCTCGATCACGTCCGGATAGAGGGTGCCCTGGGCCAGGAAGGCGGCGCCCTCGATCTTTGCCGACTCCTTGTCGAACACCTCGATGAACAGCCGGCCGATGGTCTTGCGCTTGGTCTCCGGATCAGTGACGCCTTCCAGTTGGCCCAGGAAAAGATCAGCTGCGTCAACGTGCACCAGCGGGATATTGTAGTGATCCCTGAACATGGTCACCACCTGCTCGGCCTCGTTCTGGCGCAGCAGGCCGGTGTCCACGAAGACGCAGGTGAGTTGCTCGCCGATCGCCTCGTGGATCAGCACCGCCGCCACCGATGAGTCGACGCCGCCCGACAGGCCGCAGATCACCCGCGCCGCGCCCACCTGCTCGCGGATCCGCGCCACGGCCTCGGACCGGAAACTGGCCATAGTCCAGTCGCCTGACAGGCCGGCGATCTTGTGGGTGAAGTTGCGCAGCAGGCGGGCGCCGCGCGGGGTGTGCGCCACCTCCGGGTGGAACTGCACGCCATACATCCGCCGGCCCTCGTCGGCGATCACGGCGAAGGGCGAGCCCTCCGATGTCGCCGCCACCTCGAAGCCGGGAGGGATGGCGGTGATCTTGTCGCCGTGGCTCATCCACACGGTCTCTTCGTCGCCGATGTCGCCCAGGCCGTCCAGCAGCGGCGTCTCGCGGGCGATACGAATCTCGGCCCGGCCGAACTCTCGCGAATGGCCGCTCTCCACCGCCCCGCCCAGCTGGGCGCACATGGTCATCTCGCCATAGCAGATGCCCAGCACTGGCACGCCCAGCTCGAAGACCTTCGCCGGCGCGGCGGGACTCTCGGCCTCATGGGCGCTGGCGGGGCCGCCCGACAGGATCACGGCCTTGGGCGCGAAGCCCTCCAGCATCGCCTCGACCTTGTCGTAGGGGTGGATCTCGCAATAGACCCCGCTCTCCCTCACCCGCCGGGCGATGAGCTGGGTCACCTGAGAGCCGAAATCGACGATCAGGACGCGTTCGTGATGGGGGGTGTCTGTCATGGCGGGCCTTTAGAGCAGAATCAGCCCGGCGTCACGGGTGCGCCTCACCCCCGCGCCATCACCGCCACGAAGAACCCGTCCGTGCCCGCGCTGCGGGGGGTAAGCCGAAGGAACCCCTCCCCGGTCAGGAAGGCGTCGGCCGGCCCCGCCGCCGGGACCACCGCGAACCCCGGCGTGCGCGCCAGGAAAGCCGCCACCCGATCCTCGTTCTCCTCGGCGAACAAGGAGCAGGTCACATAAACCAGCCGACCACCCGGCTTCACGAACGCCGCCGCCCCGTCCAGCGCCGCGTCCTGTTCGGCCATCCGCCGTTCCAGTTGCTCCGCTGTTAGCCGCCACTTGGCGTCCGGATTCCGCCGCCAGGTGCCCGAGCCCGTACAGGGGGCATCAACGAACACCAGGTCCATCTTACCGTCCAGGCCACGCAGCGGGTCCTTCTCGATGGGCGAGCGGATCTGCAGGTTGCGCACCCCGGCCCGCTGTGAACGCCGCACCGTATCGGTCAGCCGCCGCGCGTCGGAGTCATAGGCGTAGAGCTGGCCGCTGTTGCCCATGGCCGCCGCCAGCGCCAGGGTCTTGCCCCCGCCCCCGGCGCAGAAATCCAGCACCTGCTTGCCCTTGATCGTCCCGGCGCAGGCCGCCGCGATCTGCGAGCCCAGATCCTGCACCTCGAACCAGCCCTTTTCGAAGGCCGGCGAGGCTTCCACGGGCGCGGCGCGCTCGCTGGCCGCGGGGGCGGGTATCCGCACCGCGTTGGGCGTCATCCCCGCCTCGATCGGCCCGAAGGTCTCCAGCGCCTTGAGGACGTGGACGACGTCAGACTTCAGGGTATTGGCGCGCAGGTCCACCGGCGCGCGCTGCGCCAGCGCCTTGGCTTCCCCGCCCCGCTCCGCGCCGAAGACCCGCTCCAGAGCCGCATCGGCCCAGTCGGGATAGTCGCCGCGCACCGCATCGGGGGCGTTATCGAGCGATTGCGGCGCCGTCAGCCGGGCCTGTTCGCCCTCGGTCAGAGCGCCCGGCCCGTGCTCCTCGCCGGCCGCCGCCGCCAGCCGCTCCAACGGCCAGTCCCAAGCCAGACGCAGCGCCCCAAGCACCCGCGCCCGGTTGCTGTCTTCGCCCATCGCCCAGGCCAGCGAGCGCTTCCGCCGCAGCGCGTCCAGCACCAGCCCGGAGACGAACGCCCGATCCTTGGCCCCGGCGTAGCGGGCGCCGTCGCCCCACGACTTCAGGGCCAGGCGCGCGGGCTTGTGGCGCTGGTCCATGTCGTCCAGCACTTCGATCGCCGCCGCGATACGGCCGCCGTCACGCATTCATCGAAAACCTTACAGGCCCCCAGATACGGGGGATCAAACCTGGCTCGGATAGTTCGGCGCCTCGCGCGTGATCATCACGTCGTGGACGTGGCTCTCCCGCAGGCCCGCGCCGGTGATGCGGATGAACTGCGCCCGCTTCTGGAACGTCTCGATATCCGGCGCGCCCACGTAGCCCATGGCGGCGCGAAGCCCGCCCACCAACTGGTGGATCACCGGATGGATCGGCCCTTTGAAGGCCGTCTGGCCCTCGATCCCCTCGGGCACCAGCTTCAAGGCGTCTTGCACCTCCTTCTGGAAGTAGCGGTCGGCCGAACCCTGGCTCATGGCGCCCACCGAGCCCATGCCGCGATAGGTCTTGTAGGACCGGCCCTGGTACAGGAACACCTCGCCCGGCGCCTCGTCGGTGCCGGCGAACATCGAGCCCATCATGGCGGTGGAAGCCCCCGCCGCGATGGCCTTGGCCAGGTCGCCCGAATATTTGATGCCGCCGTCGGCGATCACCGGCACGCCGCTGCCCTTGGCCGCCCGCACCGCGTCGGTGATGGCCGTCAGCTGCGGCACGCCCACGCCCGCAACGATCCGCGTGGTGCAGATGGAGCCTGGCCCGATCCCCACCTTGATGGCGTCGGCGCCGGCGTCGATCAGGGCCTTGGCGGCCTCGTAGGTGGCGACATTACCGGCCACGATCTGCACCCGGTTGGTCTCGCGCACCAGGCGCGCGACCGCGTCTGAAACCTGTTTGGAGTGGCCGTGGGCGGTGTCGATCACCACCACGTCCACCCCGGCCTCCATCAGGGCCATGGAGCGCTCGAAGCCTGCGTCGCCCACCGTGGAGGCGGCGCCCACCAGTAGCCGGCCCTGGGCGTCCTTGGCGGCGCTGGGGTGGGCCTGGGCCTTTTCCATGTCCTTGACGGTGATCAGGCCGACCGCCCGGAAGTCGTCGTCGACCACGATCAGCCGCTCGATCTTGTGCCGCCGAAGCAGCGCCCGCGCCTCGTCCTGGCTGACGCCCTCACGCACCGTGATCAGGCCCTCGTGGGTCATCAATTCCGAGGCGGGCACGTCGTCCGAGCCCTCGAACCGCATGTCCCGATTGGTCAGGATGCCCACCAGCTTGCCACTGCGCCGCTCCACCACGGGGAAGCCGGAGATGTGCCGCCTGGCCTTGATCTCCTTGATTTCCCTAAGCTTGGTGTCCGGATGGATGGTCAGCGGATTGATCACCATGCCGCTTTCGTAGCGCTTGACCTCGCGCACCTGGTCGGCCTGCTCCTCCACCGACAGGTTGCGGTGCAGGACGCCCAGCCCCCCGGCCTGGGCCATGGCGATGGCCAGCCGGCTTTCGGTGACGGTGTCCATAGCCGCGGACACCAGGGGGATGTTCAATGCGATCTGCCGCGTAAACTTGGTCGCGGTGCTGACTTGCGTCGGCATCACTTCCGACGCACCCGGCTGAAGCAAAACATCGTCGAAGGTGAGCCCTTCGCGAATCTCCATGAGACTCTCCGTTTTGCGGGCCGCGTATAGCCTCCGCCCCCCGCCGGGGGAAGCCCCAATGCAAGAACGTCATTCGGCGAGGCCGAAAGTTGGCTTTTACCGCTGCGGCGGCCCGTCCGTCCGCGCCAGGCGCAGGAACTCCGCGCGGGTGCGGGGGTCCTCGCGGATCACGCCCAGGAGCCGGCTCGTGGTCAGTATCGAGCCGGGGGTGTTGACGCCGCGCAAGGTCATGCAGCTGTGCTCCGCCTCGATCACCACCCCGACACCGGCCGGCCGAAGGACGTCCTGGATGGCCTCGGCGATATCCGCGGTCAGTTTCTCCTGAATCTGCAGGCGCCGCGCGAAGCCGTTGACCACCCGCGCCAACTTGGAAATACCCACCACCCGGTCGGTGGGCAGGTAGCCGACATGGGCGCGGCCGATCACCGGCAGCATGTGGTGCTCACAGAAGCTGACCACCCGAATGTCCCTTAAAACCACCAATTCATCGTACCCCCCGACCTCCTCGAAGGTGCGGCGAAGGTAGTCGCGCGGATCGGAATCGTAGCCGGAGAAGAGCTCCCGGTAGGAGCGCGCTACCCGCGCCGGGGTGTCGGCCAGCCCCTCGCGCGTCGGGTCGTCGCCGGCCCATTCGAGCAGGGTTCGAACGGCGTCCTCGGCTTCGGCTTGGGTGGGTTTGGCCATCCGGATCTCCTACGGCGGGGTGAGGGCTCCTATCGACTAGCACGATCGCCGGCGCTGAGCCGACAGGGCTTGCCCGGAAGGCCGCACCGAACGACAACACCGCCTGCGGACAGGAACGTCACGCCGACGCGGCCGTTCCTTGCGCAACCGACACAGGATCCCCCAATGCCCGACGAGATCGCCGATTCCACGCCCATGACCGCCGACGACCTCCCCTCCCACGCTGACCATGGCCTGGTCACCGCCAGCCGGGTGATCAAGGCGCCGGTGTTCAACGCCGAGGGCGAACGGATCGGCCACATCGACGACCTCTCCATCGACAAGCTGTCCGGCCAGGTGCGCTACGCCCTGATCTCCTTCGGCGGGTTCCTGGGCATCGGCGAGCACATCCACCCGGTGCCGTGGTCGGTGCTCGACTACAACACCGCCTGGGACGGCTACGTCACGCCGCTGGACAGGGAAACGCTGAAGGCCGCGCCGAGCTATACCCATGACGAGCTGGCCGCCCTGGGCGCCGGCGACTCCTCCTACCGCGACCGCCTGTTCGCCTACTACGGCCCCTACGGCGCGGCGCCATACTGGGGCTGACGACCACCCTAAAAGGGACCTGCCGCCCAAAAGGAGCCGCCCATGTCCAGCGCCGCAGAAGACGACGACCAAGGCCCCGACCTCACCCAGGGCGTCGATCCCGCCAGCATCCCTGATGACGGCGTCTTCGCCGGCCATGTCGGCGACGATCCGGTCATCCTGGCCCGCGTTGGCGGAGAAATCGTCGCCATCGGCGGCGCCTGCAGCCACTACGGCGGCCCGCTGAAACAGGGCCTGCGCGCCGGCGGGACCATCCGCTGTCCGCTGCACCACGCCTGCTTCGACCTGCGCACCGGCGCCGCCCTGGAAGCCCCTGCCCTGGCGCCGGTCGACCGCTGGAAGGTCGAGCTGACCGACGGCCGCATAGTGGTGCGCGAAAGGCTTCAGTCGGCCCCGCCGGCCTCTCGTGACACCGCCGCTGATCCGAAACGCATCGTCATCGTCGGCGGCGGCGCGGCCGGTTTCGCGGCCGCCCAGCGCCTGCGCGACCTGGGCTACGCCGGCGCCCTGACCCTGATCAGCAGCGACGCGCTGGCGCCCTACGATCGGCCCAACGTCTCCAAGGACTACCTCGCCGGCGAGGCCGACCCGGCCTGGATGCCATTGAAGGACGACGCCTTCTACGCCGACAACCGCATCGGCCTGCGGCTCTCCACCACCGCCACGGGCCTGGACACCGGCCAACGCCGGCTGAGCCTCGGCGACGGGTCCGGCCTGGACTACGACGTCCTGCTGCTGGCCACGGGGGCCGAGCCCAACCGTCCGCCCACCCCCGGCTTTGACCGCGGCAATGTTTACGTCCTGCGCAGCCAGGCCGACAGCGACGCCCTGATCGCCGCGGCCGCCAGCGCCAAGGCGGTGGCCGTCATCGGCGCCAGCTTCATCGGCCTGGAGGCGGCCGCGGCCTTGCGCACCCGCGGGCTGGAGGTCCACGTCGTCGCCCCCGAACCCCTGCCGCTGGGCGCCAAGCTTGGCCCGGAGCTCGGGACCTTCATCCAGGCCCTGCACGAGGCGCACGGCGTGCGCTTCCACCTGGGCCGCACGGCCTCCGACTTCGACGGCGAGGTCCTGACCCTGGACGACGGTTCGGCGGTCAAGGCCGATCTGGTGGTGCTGGGCGTAGGCGTGAAGCCCAGGCTGGCCCTGGCCCAGGGCGCCGGCCTGACCCTCGACAACGGGGTTATCGTCGACGATCGCCTACGGACCAGCGCCCCGGGGGTTTTCGCCGCCGGCGACATCGCCCGCTATCCCGACGCCAGCCAGAGCGCCCCCATCCGCGTCGAGCACTGGGTCGCCGCCGAGCGCCAGGGCCAAGTTGCCGCCGCCAACATGCTGGGCATCGACACGCCCTTGCGCGAACCGGCCTTCTTCTGGAGCGCCCACTACGACGTCACCATCCGCTATGTCGGTCACGCCGAACACTGGGACCGCATTGAGGTCGAGGGCTCCATCGACGCCCGCGACGCCACGGTGCGATACATCCTTGGCGGCGTGACCCTGGCCGCCGCCACCCTGGGCCGGGATGACCAAGCCTTGCGTATCGGGCAGGCTATCCGCGAGCGCCTTGGCGCTGAACCCGGCCGGCCTTAGACTTCTCGCTGGGCGATTGAGGAAGACGACCATGGACACCCTCGATAGGACCGCGCGCCTTCGCCCCGGAGTCGAGTGGCGAGCGGATGCCGGCCCACGCCCGATCGAACGCCAGACGCCCCGGGAAACAGCCATAGGACTGTCCTTCAACGGCCGCGCGCACACCGTGCTGATGGCCACCCCTGACGACATCGAAGACCTGGCCTTCGGCTTTTCGATCACCGAAGGCGTCGCCCAGGCCGGTGACATCGACCACGTCGTCGTCGAGATCAAACCCGAAGGCGTCCTGGCCGACATCCAGCTCGCCCCGTCGGCCATGATCCGCAAGGTCCGGCCCCGGACCCTGGAGGGCCGCTCCAGCTGCGGCCTGTGCGGCGTCCAGCGCCTGGCCGACGCCGTGCGCCCCTTGCCGCCGGTCCTTTCGCGCCAGCGCTTCGCACCGGAGGCCGTCCACCGCGCCGCCGCCGCCCTGGGCGAGCGCCAGCCCCTCGGCCGCCTGACCCGGGCCACCCACGCCGCCGGCTTCGCCACCGCGGCGGGCGAGCTGCTGCTGATCCGCGAGGACGTCGGGCGCCACAACGCCCTGGACAAGCTGGCCGGGGGCTTGCTGCGCGCCGGTCTCGACCCCGCCGCGGGTTTCGTGGTCGTCACCAGCCGCTGTTCCTTCGAGATGGTCGAGAAGACCGCGCGTATCGGCTGTCCGATGATCGTGGCGGTCTCTGCGCCCAGCGATCTGGCCATCCAGAAAGCCGAGGCCGCCGAGGTCACCCTGGTCGCCCTGGCCCGAGCAGACGGCTTCACCGTGTTCAGCGGCGCCGAGCGCCTGTTCGAGGCGGCCGCCGCGCCCGAGCTCAAGATCCTTGCCCCCCAGTTCAGGCCCTTCGCCCATGTCCAGTAAGCGCACTCCCGGCGTTCGCCCCTACAACGCCCCCGCGGGCGGCTGGGGCGCCCTCAAGGCGGTGGGCGAGGTCCTGGAGGACCAGAAGACCTTGAGCAAGGGCGGCCCCACCCTGCTGCACGCCAACCAGCCCGACGGCTTCGACTGCCCCGGCTGCGCCTGGCCCGATCCCAGGCACACCTCCTCCTTCGAGTTCTGCGAGAACGGGGCCAAGGCTGTCGCCTGGGAGTCCACCACCAAGCGCGCCACCCCCGACCAGTTTGCTGAGCACACCCTCGCCGAGCTGCGGGAGTGGAGCGATCATCGTCTGGAAGACATGGGGCGGCTGACCCATCCCATGGTCTACGACCCGGCCTCGGACCGCTACCTGCCCATCGCCTGGGACGACGCCCTGATGCACATCGGCGCCCGGTTGCGCGCCTTGGACAATCCAAACCAGGCGGAGTTCTACGCTTCCGGCCGCGCCTCCAACGAGGCGGCGTTCCTGTACCAGTTGCTGGGTCGGCGCTTCGGCACCAACAACTTCCCCGACTGCTCCAACATGTGCCACGAGCCCACCAGCGTTGGCCTGCCGGACTCCATCGGCCTGGGCAAGGGCTCGGTGACCCTCGAGGACTTCGACCACGCCGACCTGATTCTCAGCTTCGGCCACAACCCCGGCACCAACCACCCGCGCATGATGGGCACGCTGCGCGGCGCGGCGCGGCGCGGCGCCGGCATCCTGGTCTTCAACCCCCTGCGCGAGCGGGCCCTGGAGCGCTTCGCCTCGCCGCAGGACCCCGTGGAGATGGTCACCCTCTCCTCCACCGACATCGCCTCGCGCTACTACCAGCCCACCCTGGCCGGCGACTTCGCGGTGGTCCAGGGGATGATGAAGGCCCTGCTGGCCCTGGATGCGGAGGCCCGCGCCGGCGGGGCGCCGGAGGTCATCGACCATGCCTTCATCGCGCAGCACACCACCGGCTTTGACGCGCTGGTCGAACAGCTCGACGGCTGCGCCTGGCCGGTCCTCGAAGCCCAATCCGGCCTCACCCGCGCCGAATTGGAGGAAGCCGCCAGGATCTACGCCGCCGCCAAGGCGACGATCCTTTGCTACGGCATGGGCCTGACCCAGCACCGCAACTCGTCCTCCACCGTGCAGCAGCTGGTCAACCTGCTGCTGCTGAAGGGCAACATCGGCCGGCCGGGCGCCGGTATCTGCCCCCTGCGCGGCCACTCCAACGTCCAGGGCGACCGCACCGTCGGCGTCTGGGAAAAACCCTCCGAGGCCTTCCTGGCCAGCATGGACCGCACCTTCAACTTCCGCTCTCCCCGCGAACACGGCCACACGGTAGTCGAGGCGGTGGCGGCTATGGAGCGCGGCGAGGCCAAGATCTTCATCGGCCTTGGCGGCAACTTCGCCGTCGCCGCGCCAGACCCCCTGCGCAGCTTCGCGGCCATGCGCCGTCTCGAGCTGACGGTGCACATCGCCACCAAGCTGAACCGGACCCACCTGCTGCCCGGCGCCGAGAGTCTGCTGCTGCCCTGCCTGGGCCGCACCGAGATCGATGACCAGGCCACCGGGCGCCAGGCGGTCACCGTCGAGGATTCCATGTCGATGGTGCATGCCTCCAAGGGCCGCAACGCCCCTGCCTCGGCCGACCTGAAGTCCGAGATCGCCATCGTCGCGGGCATCGGCCGGGCCACGTTCGGTCCCAAGGACCCCGTCGACTGGCAAGCTCTGACCAACGACTACGAGGGCATCCGCGACCTGATCCAGTCGGTCTTCCCCGAACAGTTCGGCGACTACAACGAGCGCATCCGCACGCCGGGCGGCTTCCAGCTGCCGGTGGGGCCGCAGACGCGGACTTGGAAGACGCCCAGCGGCAAGGCCAACTTCCTGCCCTACGCGCCTACCGCCGAGGATCCGCGCGGCGGCGACCCGCAGGTGCTGCTGCTCACCACCCTGCGCAGCCACGATCAGTACAACACCACCATCTATGGCCAGGACGACCGCTACCGCGGCGTGTTCGGCCGCCGCGACATAGTCTTCGCTCACCCCGAGGACCTGGCCGCGCGCGGCCTGAAGGACGGCGATTGCATCGATCTTCTGGCCGCCTTCGACGCCTCCGGCCACCGCGCCGTGCGCTCTTTCACGGCGGTGGCCCGCGACCTGCCCCGTGGCTGTCTGGCCGGCTACTATCCGGAGATGAACGGCCTGGTGGCCCTGAACGACCACGACCGCCGCAGCGGCACGCCGGCCTATAAGTCGATCCCCGTGCGCATGAGCGCCGCGGCCCTGCCGGCGTAGGGCCAGGTCAGGTTAGAATTGACTGCCCCCTAACCGGATCCGTCCCAGTCCGCAGGTTCCATGCTCAAAACCTTCCCCGCCGGCGCCGACCTCGAGACACCCCCAGCGGTCATCTGGCTGGACCTGCACGATCCCACCCCCGCCGAACTGGCGGAGGCCGAGCGCATCGTCGGCGCGCCCATGCCCACCCGCGCCGGTCTCAGCGAGATCGAGACCTCCAGCCGGCTGCGTTCGCGCGAGGGCGTGCTGTCAATGAGCATGCCCACCGTCACCCATGATCCCGGCGGACCCGCGGAGGTGCTGCCCGTAGGCTTCGTCCTGTCGCAGTCGCATCTGGTGACGATCCGCTTCGGGCGCCTGCGGGCCGCTGAGGCCCTGGCGGCCCGGTTCGAAGCGGGGACCAACGCGCCGACCTGCAGTCTGGACGCCTTCGTAGGGCTCTGCGACGACATCGTCGACGTCCTCGCCGACGTCCTGGAGCAGATCGCCGGCGAGTTGAAGACCATCTCCACCACCCTGTTCCGCACCAAATATACCGAGGGTCCCGAAGCCGTCCGCTCCAACCGGATGATCAGCGTCCAGCTGCGCCAGGTCGGGCGCCTGGGCGACCAGGCATCGGAGGCCCGGGACGCCCTGCTGGGCGTCGGCCGGGTGGTGGATTTCGCTTGCGAGCTGACCGGATCGTGGGCCGAGGGGCGGTTCGAGCCGAGTCTGCGCAGCCTGCGCCAGGATGTGGCCTCCCTGGACGACTACCAGGTCCACCTGGACGACAAGGTCCAGTTTCTGCTGGACGCCATGGTCGGCCTGATCGGCATGGCCCAGAACGACATCTTCAAGGTCCTGACCATCGTCTCGATCGTCGGCATTCCGCCCACCCTGATGGCGGGGGTCTACGGCATGAACTTCCACTATATGCCCGAGCTCGCCTGGGCGTGGGGCTATCCCTACGGTCTGGCGGTCATCGCGCTCAGCGCCATCATTCCGCTCGCCTGGTTCAAGTTGCGCGGCTGGTTTTAGGCTGAAGCCCTTGGCCGCCGCCTCAATCCAATTCCCTGGCCGATTCCCCCGCCACCGCCCTCAGATCGGCAACTCCGCCGTCGCCTTGACCTCCTCCAGCACCGCATAGGTCCGCGTCTCGCGCACCCCCGGCATGGCGATCAGCACGTCGCCCAGGAAGGCCCGGTACGCCGCCATGTCCTTGACCCGCGCCTTGATCAGGTAGTCGAAGCCGCCGGCCACCATGTGGCACTCCAGCACCTCTGGCGCGCGCCGGATCGAGGCCGCGAAGGTATCGAAAACATCGCCGGTGGTGCGGTCCAGCAGCACCTCCACGAAGATCATCAGCGACAGGTCCACCTGCGCCGGGTCCAGCAAGGCAGCGTAGCCGGCGATCACCCCCCGTTCGCGCAAGCGCCGCACCCGCTCGAAGGTGGCCGCCGGCGAGAGGTTGCAGCGCTTGGCCAGTTCGGCGTTGGTGATGCGGCCGTCGGTCTGCAGCACCCGCAGCAGCCGTCGGTCGGTGTCGTCGAGAGCGGACACGCGAATCCCTCTATCAAAATCGAATTATCATCGCTCAAGTGGCTCAACAAACAAAGCACCTTCGTCATATGCCCTGATATTCCGAATGTCATGAATTGGATGCCCCACATGACCGCCACCGCCGCGACCGCCTTCGATTGGAACGCCCTGGACGCCGGCAAATACCGTGATGAGGCGGACGCCATCGCCGCCCTGCTGGCCGCCAGACCCTTCACCGAAGCCCAGCGCGGCGCCATCCGGCGCCAGGCCGTGGACCTGGTGACAGGCACCCGCGCCGCCGGCCGCCGTCAGGGGGTGGTGCAGAGCTTCCTCAAGCAGTTCAGCCTGGGCACCCGCGAGGGCCTGGCCCTGATGTGCCTGGCCGAGGCCCTGTTGCGCACGCCGGACGAGGCCACACGCGACGCCCTGATCGCCGAGAAGATCGGCTCCGCCGACTGGGCCAGTCACCTCGGCCAATCCGACAGCCTGTTCGTCAACGCCTCCACCTGGGGCCTGATGCTGACCGGCAAGCTGGTTGACGTGGAGGACGACGCCCGCCGCGACCTTGGCGGCTATCTGAAGCGCCTGGCCGGCCGGGTCGGCGAGCCGGTGATCCGCCAGGCCGTCGCCCAGGCCATCCGCATCATGGGCGAACAGTTCGTGCTGGGCCGCACCATCGGCGCCGCCCTCAAGCGCGCCGCTTCAGAGCGCCTGCTCTGCTCCTTCGACATGCTGGGCGAAGGCGCGCGCACCGCCGCCGACGCCGAACGCTACGAGGCCGCCTACGCCGCCGCCATCACCGCCGTGGGCGAAGCCGACCAGTCTGCCGGACCGGAAGCTGGACACGGAATCTCGGTGAAGCTCTCCGCCCTGTCCCCCCGCTACGAGGCCGTCCAGGACGCCCGCGTCTGGTCCGAGCTGTACCCCCGGATCAAGCGCCTGGCGGTGCTGGCCGCCGGCTACGACCTCAACTTCACCCTCGACGCCGAGGAGGCCGACCGCCTGGTCGTCTCGTTGCAGATCCTCGATCGCCTGGCCCACGAACCGGAGTTGGGCGCCTGGACCGGCCTGGGGCTCGCCGTACAGGCCTACCAGAAGCGCGGCCCCGCGGTGATCGAGGCCGTGGCGGACCTGGCCCGCCGCTCCGGCCGCCGCCTGATGGTTCGCCTGGTCAAGGGCGCCTACTGGGACACCGAGATCAAGCGCGCCCAGGTCGCCGGCCGCCCGGACTATCCAGTCTACACCACCAAGGCCGCCACCGACGTCAGCTACCTGGTCTGCGCCAAGGCCCTGATCGAGGCGGCCCCGCACCTCTACGCCCAGTTCGCCACCCACAACGCCCACACCCTGGCCGCCGTGGTCCAGCTGGCGGGCGAGAAGGGTGTCACTATCGAGCACCAGCGCCTGCACGGCATGGGCGAGGAGCTGTACGACGCCGCCACCGCCGCGTTCGGCCCCCGGCGGCTGCGTGTCTACGCCCCTGTCGGCGCCCACGAGGACCTGCTGCCCTACCTGGTCCGCCGCCTGCTGGAGAACGGCGCCAACACCTCCTTCGTCCATGCCCTGCTGGACGAGACCGTGCCGCCGGAAACCCTGGTCCACGACCCCATTTCCGCCGTCGAGGCCCAGCCCGGGCCCCACCCGAAGATCCCTCGCCCGCGCGCCCTCTACGGAACCGATCGCCTGAACTCCCAGGGCCCCGACGTCTCCATCCGCGCCGTCCGCGACCGCCTGACCGCGGCGGCAGTCGACGTCCGCAGAGCGCCGCTGGACGGCCACCCTATCGTCGCGGGCCGCCCCTCCACCGGCCGAACGCCGCAGGATCTGCGCAGCCCCAGCGACCGCGCCCGCATCCTCGGCGCCTGGTCCGAAGCGACCGCCGCGGACATCGACGCC
>DASVMY010000073.1:0-2046 GCA_036384135.1 Caulobacteraceae bacterium
CGTGGCCGCGGCGCCTACCGCGCCCTGGTCACCGCCCGCGCCGCCGAGGCCCGCCGCCTGGGGGTCCGCTACCTCACCGTCGACGCCCGCGACACCAGCCGCCCGATCCTCCAGCGTCTGGGCTTCGAGGCGCTGGCGACGATCAAGGGCTGGGTGCTGCCGGCGGAGGCCCGCTGACCGGGAACCCCTCTTCGCGGAGGGGGAAGGGCTTCAGGCGGCCGGCCTGTTGTCGGACTGCGCGCCCCGCACGGCGCCGGCGAAAGCCAGGATGATTTCCCGCAGGCCTTCCTCATCGACGTTGTCGGCCGCCTCGTTGGCGGGGAACCAGTGCGCCACCCGCTGACCCTTTTCGCGCCATTGTTTGCGCTGGCGAAGCACTTGCATGGGGAACACATCCACGGTGCAGGCCAATGGCGCGCCGTTCTTCAGGCGCTTGATGTACTCATAGGCGCCGATGGCCCGTTTCTCGATCCGGCCAAGGACGCCGGCTTCCTGCAGCGCCTCCTTGGCAGCGGCGGCGTGCGGGGTCTTGCCCTTCATCGGCCAACCCTTGGGGATCACCCAGCGCCGCGTCTCGCGCGAGGTGATCAGCAGCACCTTGGCCTCGCCGTGGACCGTCACACGGTAGGGCAGGGCGGCGTACTGCAGCCCCGGTTCCAGCTCGTGCGCGATGTCCTTGGCCTGGCCTGGCGCCATGTTCAGCCCGCTCCCCGTTTCAGGCGTCGATAGGTCGTGTCCGGAGCGACTCGCCCATCGCGCACTCTTTAGTTGTCAGAGCAAATAGGATGCGCGGGCACAAGCGGCCGAAGTATCTCGTCCCGTTCTATCGGCGATCGGGTCACTCGGTGATCACCCCGCGCTGCGTCGAGGTTCAGGCCGCCCGCAGCACCTCGGCCAGCAGCCGACCCTCCACCGCTCGGCTTGAGCCCGCCCGCCAGGCGACCACGATCTCGCGGCTGGCGTCCTTGGCGTCCAGGGGGCGGACGGTGACGTGGGCGGCGTCCGCCAGGCCGGCTTCCACCGCCATGGCCGGCAGGAACGAGATCCCCAGGCCCGAGCCCACCATCTGAACCAGGGTCGGCAGGGAGGTGGCCGCGAAGCTCTCCTCGTCGGCGTGCCGCGGCTGGCTGTGGCCGCAGGCCGCCAGGGCGTGCTCGCGCAGGCAGTGACCGTCCTCCAGCAGGATCATCTCCTCGCCTTCCATCCGTTCCGCCGAGACCCGTTTGGAAGCGGTGAGCGGGTGGTTGGCGGGGAAGGCGACCAACAGTTCATCGTCCTCCACATGCGCCCAGTCCAGCCCGCCCATGTCGTAGGGCAAGGCGATCAGGGCGGCGTCCAGCGCACCGGACTTCAGGCCGGTGATCAACCTGTGGGTCAGGTCTTCGCGCAGGAACAGCCGCAGCTTGGGGAACTGCTGTCTCAGCAGGGGCAGGGCCTTGGGGAGCAGGAACGGCGCAACGGTGGGGATCACTCCCAGGCGGAAGCGGCCCGACAGCGGCTGGCCCGCCCCGCGCGCCGCCTGCACCAGGTCCTCGGTATTGGCCAGGATCGCTCCGGCCCGGACGATGGCCTCTTCGCCGGCGGCGGTGAAGATCACCCCGGAGCGGTTGCGGTCCACTACCGCGGCGCCCAGGATCTTCTCCAGTTCCTGGATGCCGGCCGACAGGGTGGGCTGGGTGACATGCGCGGCCTCGGCGGCGCGGCTGAAGGAGCCGTGCTCCGAGAGGAGCTTCAGATAGTGCAGTTGGCGAAGGGTCGGCAGCATGGCCGCGATATAGGCGTGATCAATCCAGATTGAAAGAATGATCGACGATGCCTTGGCTCTTTTCAGGCCCGATTCCAGCGTTCATCTAAGGACCATGCGCCTCGCCGGTCTCATCGACGCCCTGCCGCCCTACGCCCGGGATGTGGCGCGCAACCTGGCGGCCCTGGAACGCGAAACCGTCCTCACCGACCGGCAGCTCTGGGGCGCGGTCCTGGCCAGCGCCCACGCCGTCGGCGCCGCGCCGGTGGTGCAGGCCGCGGAGGCGGCCGCGCGTGAGGCCG
>DASVMY010000074.1:0-18229 GCA_036384135.1 Caulobacteraceae bacterium
CGGCGCGCCGCGCACCTGCATGTCGGCGATGGCGCGCACGGCGGCGTCGAGTCCGGTCAGCCGGACAATTTCCACCGCGTGCGGCAGGCGAGTTTGGTCGATGATCTCCACCGCGCCGTCGGCGGCGGGCCAGATGGTGCGGGTGGGACGGCCGTGGATCAGCATGGGCTAGCCTTCGTCAAGTGCGCCGCCGGCGGGGACGTGGCGCTTCAGGTCCATGGCGTCGTGCAGGATACGCAGGACGAGGACAAGGCGCTCGTTTGCGCGCGCTTGAAATACGATGAAGTGGCGTCCTGGCCTGCCCCGGCGTCCGATGTGAAGCAATCTGATGTCCGGCTGAAGCCCATCACCCCGCCGGGCCCGTTGATTCAGGGGGCCATCCCGGAGTTCCCGAAGTGCTGCCCTCAGAGTCGACCCGTAGGTCTGAGCTTGACGGCCGCCAAACGCCTCGGCGGTCCATCGAACGATGTCCCGAAAGTCGGCCGCGGCTTGTTCTGTCAGGACCACCTCCCAACGTTGGGCGGCACTCATCTCACAGCGGTTTTGCGGGCGCTCGACAAGGCTTGGTCGGTAAGCATCTTCAGATGCGCTTCCAGCGCCTCGTCATCGTCAAAGGCAATGAACCGCCCGGCTTCGTAGTCGTCGATACCCACCTGGATGGCCGCCCGCAGCGCAGCGAGCTTGGCGGCGTGAGTGTCTCTGTGCTCCTCGACCAGCCGCAAACCCTCCCGCAGCACTTCGCTGGCGTTCTGATAGACGCCTTCCTCGACCAGGTGGTCGATGAGATCGGATTGGCGTTGAGTGAGGACAACGTTTCGGGTCGGCATGTTCAGCTCCATCGTCAATGGCAGAATATGCCAATCCTCGTTTCCTGTCATTCCCCCTCCCAGCCGTCCTCGAACGGAAACCGCTCGGCCCAGAACCGCTCCAGCCGGGGGTCGGCGTCCACTCTTCGGATGGCGTCGGCCATGCCTGGGGCGGCGCGGTAGAAGCGGTTGCGGCCCTTGCTGGCCCAGCGGGAGATCACGGCGACGTAGAGGTCCAGCACCGACAGCTCCTCGCCCAGCAGGTAGCGACCGGGGGTGATCTGGCTGTCCATGATCGCCCAGCACTCGGCGATCCGGGCCTTGCTGCGCGCATTGATCTGGGCCGCGGCGGCCTCGCCCGGGATCAGGCGTTCGGGTTTGTCGCGGATCCAGAACCAGGAATAGATCGCCGCGGAGACGAAGCTCATCCAGCGCAGGAACACCGGCCGCGTCGGATCACCGGGGGGCGGACCCAGGCGCCCGGCCGGATAGGTCTCCGCCAGCCAGATCAGGATCGCGGCGCTCTCGGTCATCAGGGTCCCGTCCGGCAGGACCAGGGCGGGGACCTGGCGCATGGGGTTGACCTTGGAGATCGCTTCGGCGGCGGCCGGATCGAACCAGGTCCCCATCTCGACCACGCGGTAGGGAAGGTCCAGGATGGTCAGGGCCGCTTCGACCGGCACGGAGCCCGAGCCGGCGGCGCCATAGACGATGATCGGTTCGCTCATGACTTATCCCCAATCCGCGAACAACATCTTGCGTGGGTGCGTTAACTCGCCGCTAGATGTTGCGTGGCTCACTGTTACCCTCACCTACCGTAGACGCCTCCCGGGGCGATTCGAGTCACCAGTGGAAAGCCGCCGTCCATGACCGCCAAGTCCCTCATCCTGCCAGGCCTGCTGACGCCCTCGAAGGGCTACAAGCCGTTCCGGTATCCGTGGGCCTATGACTTCTGGAAGCGCCAACAGCAGGTCCACTGGATGCCCGAGGAGGTGCCGCTGGGCGAGGACTGCAAGGACTGGGCGGCCAAGCTGAACGACAAGGAGCGCAATCTCCTCACCCAGATCTTCCGCTTCTTCACCCAGTCGGATGTCGAGGTGAACGACAACTACATGGAGCGCTACGGGCGGGTGTTCAAACCCACCGAGGTGAAGATGATGCTGGCGGCGTTCTCCAACATGGAGACCATCCACATCGCCGCCTACGCCCTGCTGCTGGAAACCATCGGCATGCCCGAGAGCGAGTTCTCGGCCTTCATGGAATACGAGGCGCTGAAGGCCAAGCACGACTACATGCAGCAGTTCGGGGTCGAGACGAACGCCGACATCGCCCGCACCCTGGCCATGTTCGGCGGCTTCACCGAGGGGCTGCAGCTGTTCGCCAGCTTCGCCATGCTGATGAACTTCCCTCGCGCCAACAAGATGAAGGGCATGGGCCAGATCGTCAGCTGGTCCGTGCGCGACGAGAGCCTGCACTGCGAGGGCATGATCAAGCTGTTCCACGCCTTCAACGCAGAGACCAACGTCGTCACCAAGGCCGTGGCCGACGACATCGTCGACTGCTGCAAGACCGTGGTCGGGCTGGAAGACCGCTTCATCGACCTGGCCTTCGAGGCCGGCGAGGTGGAGGGCATGACGCCGGAGGACATCAAGGGCTACATCCGCTTCATCGCCGACTGGCGCCTGCGCCAGCTGAACCTGCCGGTGGTCTATGGCGTCACCGAGAACCCCCTGCCGTGGCTGCAGAGCCTGCTGTCGGGGGTCGAGCACGCCAACTTCTTCGAGGCGCGGTCCACCGAGTACTCCAAGGCCGCCACCCGCGGCGCCTGGCATGGGGCGGACGGGGTGTGGAGCGAGTTCGACAAGATGATGGAAAAACGCAACGAACTGGGCCTCTCCACACACTAGGCGACCGTCTTGACCAGCCAGGCGATCGCCGCCGCCGGCCCCGCCGAGGGGCTGCGCCGGGCGGTGCGGGAGAACGCGGCCGTGGTGGCCGTGATGGCGCTCTACGTCGGCGTCTGTTTCGGGGTGGCCCGCGTCGGCGGCGCGCCCTTCTCCTTGAAGCTCTACGGCCTGCTGTGGCTGATCATGGCCGTCGCCGTGGCGATGGTGGCGGTGGCGCGGCCGGTGACGCCCAAGGGGTGGCGGCTGGCCGAGCGGCTGACGGTGGCGGCGCCGGTGCTGGTGATGGCGCCGGCCTTCTTCAGCGCCTTCACCTCGCTCAAGAGCGGCCTGACCCGCCTGCACCCCTACACCTGGGACCCGGTCGTCGCCGGCTGGGACCGGGCCCTGTTCGGCGGCCATGACGCCTGGGCGGTGCTGCAGCCGGTGCTGGGCCATCCGCCGATCACCTTTGCCTTGAGCGTCCTCTACTCCGCCTGGCACCCGGCCATGATCACCGTGTTCGGCGGCCTGACCCTGAGTCTGGGCCGGCCGCAGCTTCGGGCCCAGGCGCTGCTGGCCATGGTGGCCTGCTGGGCGCTGCTGGGGACCTGGGCGGCGACGGCCCTGGCCTCGGCGGGACCGTGCTTCATCGGGCCGCTGCACCTGGGGATCGATGCGTTCGCCCCCCAGGCGGCCTATCTGCGCGCCGCCAACCAGCAACTGCCGATCTGGGAGTTCGCCGAGCAGAACCGCCTGCTGGCCGCCGCCGCCTCGGGCCGGCCGGTGCTGGGCTCGGGCATCTCGGCCATGCCCAGCATGCACATCGCGGTGGCGACGCTGATGATGCTGGTGGGTTGGCGGATTTCGCGGCCGGCGGGGATAGCGGGGAGCGTCTACCTGGCCATCGTCGTTGTCGCCTCCATTCACTTGGGCTGGCACTACGCCATGGACGGCGTGGCCGGGGCGCTGGGGGCGTGGGGGCTGTGGCTGATCGCGGGGGAGGTGGCGCGGCGGGCGATAGCCCGGCGTGACGGAGGGGGCGCAAGGCCGTCGTAGAGACCTAGGCTGACACGGGCTCGATCACCTCCTCCATCGTGGTTTCCGGCCCCAGCGCCGCTTCCCACTTGCCCACCACGGCGGCGGCGACGGAGTTGCCGACCACGTTGGTGGCGCTGCGGCCCATGTCTAGCAGGTGGTCGACGCCCAGGATCAGGTAGATGCCGGCCTCCGGCAGCTTGAAGAAGCTCAAGGTGGCCATGATCACCACCAGGGACGCGCGCGGCACCCCGGCCATGCCCTTGGACGTGATCATCAGCAGCAGCAGCATCGTGATCTGCTGGGCCACGGTCATGTGGATGCCGTAGACCTGGGCGATGAACAGGGTGGCGAAGGTGCAGTACATCATCGAGCCGTCGAGGTTGAACGAATAGCCCAGCGGCAGCACGAAGCTGACGATCCGGCGCGGCAACCCGAACGCCACCAGCCCTTCGAGCAGGCGCGGATAGGCCGCCTCCGACGACGCCGTCGAAAACGCCAGCAGGCCGGGGCGCCAGGCGGCGGCGACCAGGGGAACCACGCGCCGGCCGATGACCAGGAATCCAGCCCCGATCAGCACCGCCCAAAGTATGCCCATGGAGAGGTAGAAGCCGCCGACGAACTTGGCGTAGGTGGCCATCACCCCGATGCCCTGGACGGCGATGGTGGAGGCCAGGGCGGCGAAGATGGCCAGCGGGGCCACGCGCATGACGTAGTTGGTCACCTTCAGCATCACCGACGCCCCCTCCTCGGCCAGGGCGACGATGCCCGGCGAGCGCTTTTCCAGCGAGGCGATGGCGGTGCCGATGAAGATCGAGAACACCACGATCTGCAGGATCTCGTTGCGGGCCAGGGCGTCGAAGATCGACACCGGCACCACATGGGCCAGGAAGTCCTTGACCGTGAAATTGCCCACGTCCACCGCCCCCGCCGCCTTGGCCGCCACGTCCGGCGGCGGCAGGGCCAGGCCCGAGCCCGGATGCAGCAGGTGGACCATGCCAAGCCCTATCAGCAGCGAGACGATGGAGGCGCTCAAGAACCAGCCCAGGGTCTTGATCCCGATCCGCCCCACCGTGGCGGCGTCCTCCATGTGGGCGATGCCGGCCACCAGGGTGGTGAACACCAGCGGCGCGATGATCATCTTGATCAGGCGCAGGAAGAGGTCGGTGATCAGGGTCAGGTTCCCCGACACCGTCTTGGCGTCGGCGGCGCTGAGATACTGATTGGCGCCCCACCCCACCAGGACGCCCAGCACCATGCCGGCGATGATGAAGTAGGTGAAGGTGCGGCTCATGCGGCGGGTCCCCCGAACGGCGAGGCGCCTATCTCATACGGCGGCGGCGCGGCGTCCATGGCAAACGTCGCGGGAGGGGATTTGGGATTCCCTCCCTCCCTCCCCTTCATGGGGAGGGTCGGTCCGCAGGACCGGGGTGGGGAAGTCCGGTGAAGCCCCAGGATGCGGATGGGGCGAAAGGGTTTGAACCCCGAGCGACACGAACCCACACGAACGGGTCCGCGCCATACCCTCCCGCTCATCCCCTTCCCGTCACCCCGGACAAGCGCGCAGCGCGCCGATCCGGGGTCGGCCGGGCCGGCTCCTGGCTGGAGGTCGTCTTGGCGCGGAGGGGCTGGCCCCGGCTCTGCGCTGCGCTACGGCCGGGGTGACGGGAGAGGGATGAGCGGGGTGTGGGTAATGGGGCGTTGAGGGAGCGGCTATTTCGGCGACAGTTTGCTTTCTTAGCTGTGCTAAAAAGTAAACTGTCGCCGAATTAGCCGCCGCACCGGCCGGTGGATCAGGGCGATCGCTGATCCCGCGGCTCCTCAGCCTCGGCGGCCTGCAACGCCCTGGCCTTCTGTCGCCAGACGGTCTGGGGCATGGCGTAGGGGGAGCCTGGGGGGCGGGTTTCGCGTTCCTCGACCGCCCAGTTCTCGCACTCGAAGAAGTTGGCGTCGAAGGCCAGGCCCAGGTGGGTCAGGGTCTGCACGATCGTGGCCCCGACCGGCTGGGCCAGGACGGTCTCGTCGGCCAGCTCATGCAGCCAGTCCTCGGCGCGGTCGAGCAGGTATTCGGCCTCCGACGGGTCGCGGCCCTCCGCATCGATGGTCACGTCCACGACCTCCAGCACGACGCCGCGGCGCTCGTCGACCTTAGTCTGGCGCGCGGCGGCCCGGGCGGCGCGCTCGGCCTGGGCCTTCAGGGTTTCGGCCAGGGCGCCCTCTTCGACCAGCCGGTACAGGACCAGCGTCTGGCGCACCGCCTTGGCGGCGCGGTGGAAGTCCAGGCCGCGGGGACGGGAGGCCGGGGCGGCGGGGGTGTTCTCCTCCCCGGCGGCCGGCCCGTCCTCGGCCATGCCCCGCGCCACCTTCATGCCCAGCTCCGCCAGTTCGCGCAGCATGGCCAGCTGCCAGTCCACGGAGGTTGGGCAGGCGGAGTCCGGGCAAGGCGGGGCGAGGGGTTCGGCCGTTTCTGGCGGGAGGGCGGCGGTGTCGATCATCGACCCCCTATAAACGACAGATTCGCACAAATGGGAACAAAAAAAGAACATCCAGGTGGCCGTCCGCGCTTTTCCCGTCCCGTCACGGGCAACAGGCGCCGCCCGCTTCGCCGTCCGACGCCTGGATCGGCGGGCACGCGACGTCGCCGTAGGAGCAGAAGACACAGCAGTCGCCGGCCTTGGGCTTGAGCAGGGCCCCGCACCCCTTGCAGTCGTAGAAATACTGGCAAGCGTCGGTGGGCATGGTCTCGGTCTCCCGATGCCCGCACTCTGGGCAGGTGAGGGTCGAGGTCAGGCGGATTTCAGCGAGGCTCATTGGCGGGCGTTCCTCGGGAGCGGCAGCCTGAACGTAGTAGCATGAACGCGGTCGCGGATTGTCGTGTCCCTCAAACCGCCTTTCTTGGCGCCCGTCTCGGCTTGACGGGCCGAGGCCGGGCGGTGAAAGCCTCGGGCGTGAACGGCTTTGAAGAGGGAGGGGACGTGGCGGCGATGGGGGAAGTAGCCGCGCCGCCGGAGCAACGGCGCGTCGTGCTGTCGTGGAGCGGCGGCAAGGACAGTGCGCTGGCCCTGCACGGCTTGATCAGGGACCCCGGCCTGCGCGTCGAGGCCTTGCTGACCACCATCACCCGCGATTTCGACCGCATCAGCATGCACGGGGTGCGCCGCGAGCTGTTGGAGAGGCAGGCCGCCAGCCTTGGCTTGCCGATATGGCCCAGCTTCATCTCCAAGGGCGCGACCAACGCCGAGTACGAGGCCAGCATGGGCGAGGCGTTTGCCTGCTGTCGCCGCAAGGGGATCGACACCGTCGCCTTCGGCGACCTGTTCCTGGAGGACATCCGCGCCTATCGCGACCGGCTGCTGTCCGAGCACGGGATGCAGGCGCTCTATCCGGTCTGGCGGCGGGACACCGACCGGCTGATCCGTGAGTTTCTGGTGCTGGGGTTCAAGACCGCCGTGGTCTGCGTCGACCCGCGCCAGCTGGACCCGTCCTTCGCGGGGCGGGTGATCGACGAACAATTCCTGGCCGACCTGCCCGCCGGCGTTGATCCCTGCGGCGAAAACGGCGAGTTTCACACCTTCGTGTTCGACGGACCGATCTTCGCCCGGCCGGTGCGTTTTTCCTTCGGCGAAGTGGTCTGCCGCGATAGTTTCTGGTTCTGCGATCTCGTGCCGCAAGGATGAGGTCAGGGAGAAGTTCGATGCTCAAGCCGCGCCTTGTGGTGCTGATCGCCATGGTCCTGTCCGCGGCCGCGACCCGCCTGGTTCCGCATCCGTGGAACCTGACCTCGATCGCCGCCGTCGCCCTGTTCGGCGGGGCCTACTTCCAGGACCGCCGCCTGGCCTTCGCCGTTCCGCTGGGGGCGCTGTTGGTCAGTGATCTCGTGCTGGGCCTCTATGCCGGCATGGCCGAGGTCTATCTGAGCTTCGCCCCGATCGTTGGGATTGGCCTGTGGCTCCGCTCGCACCGTCAGCCGGTGGTCATCCTCGGCGCCGCCCTGGCCAGTTCGGTGCTGTTCTTCGGACTGACCAATCTGGGGGTCTGGGCGTTCGGTCACCTCTATCCGGCCAGCTGGACGGGACTGGTCGACTGCTATGTCGCCGCCCTGCCCTTCTTCAGGAACAGCCTTGAGGGCGATCTGCTCTACACCCTGGTCCTGTTCGGCGGGTTCGCACTGCTCGAACGCCGGTTCGCCGCCTTGCGCGAGCCCCAAGCGACGGGGGGACTGGCCCTGGCCTGATCCGATATGGCCGGTTGAGGCGCGCTGATGACCCTCGCCGATCCTTCCTGGCCGCCTGGCCCTCGGCAAAAGCAGTGCTGGCGCTGCGCCGAGGTGTTCGCCTGCGGCCCGCGCCAGCCGGGCCAGGCCTGCTGGTGCGACGCCGTTCCGGCGCTGCCGGTCATCGACCCGCAAGCCGACTGCCTCTGTCCGGCCTGCCTGGCGAGCGCGGTAGAGACCGGGTCGGCTGGCGCCTAGAGCACGAGGACTTTTGTCGGAACCGACGAAAGTCATCGTGCTCGCAAACTCAAGAACCGAGCCTGTTTTTCCCGTTTTGATGATTCCATCAAAACGGGACAGGCTCTAGGCTGGAAGACGGTTGTAAGGGTAGCGGTCGCGGATCTGGCGGGCGAAGAAGAAGCCCCTGGATTCAGCGTTCAGGAAGGAGCGATGCACCTCGCCCGGCACGCCGACGTAGAGGTATTCGTCGCCGTCAGCGAAGCGGATAAACAGCTTCTGCCGAGCCTTGTCGTAGCGGATGCGATGGATGGCGGTGGAGTCGGTGTCCATGGCCTAAGCTCCTCGGTTCCAGCATCAAAACCCGTCAGCTCACGATGTGTTTCATATCACGTCCGGAGCGGACTGTTGGCATCCAAGTCGTTTGACGATGACAGGGGCCCCGTGGGGGCGTAGGTTGTCATCCGAAGATGACAAATGCCTCCGACGACATCACCCTCGACCGGCCCGCCGAAGCGTGCGCCCTTGAATCCCGCCCGCCTGAAACAAGGCGGCGCAACGCCGAGGCCACGCGCGCGGCGATCCTAGCGGCGGGCAAGACCAACTTCGCCAACAGTGGCTATGAGGGCGCCTATCTGCGCGACATCGCCGCCCAGGCCGGGGTCGATGCGGCCCTGATCAACCGCTATTTCGGCGGCAAGGAGGGGCTGTTCAACGCCTGCCTGCGCGAGGCGGTGCGCTCCGAGCGGCTGTTCGAGGCGCCAAGGGCCGACTTTGGCCGCCAGATCGCCAAGGCCTTCGCGGGTCGCACCGGCCAGGGCCTGGACGGCTTCAAGATGATCCTGCGGGCAGCCACCTCGCCGGCCACCGTGCACATGCTGAGCGAGACGGTGCAGGAGCGCTTCATGGGCCCGATCCGCGACTGGCTGGGGGGCGAGGACGCCCCGGCCCGGGCGCGGCTGATCTCGTCGCTGTTCATCGGCCTCCTGGTCGAGGCGATGATCCGCGAGGAGGCCCTGAGCGAGCCGGAGCGCGGCGCCTATGAGGCCCGCCTGGCGCAGATGTTCCAACGGCTGGTGGACGGATAGGCCGGCAGCAAAAGAAGGACTTGGGAGAGCGACATGGCCGACGGCAACATCACCAAGGACCGCATGTACGACGCGGTGGCGCCGGACGATTTCGAGTCGATGCTGGAGCTGGACCGCTACGGCAAGCGCTCCACCGCCTTCGACATGATCATCAGCGCCACCCACGACCACTTCTGGGACCCGCTGGACAAGCGCTACATCGACTTCGACACGCCCTTCGACCTGGAAAACGTGGCCATGGTTCCCGAGAGCCACGTCATGGCCCTGAGGATTCCTTACGTGTCGGACTACCTGTCCGATCCCAAGGAGCGGATCCGGTTCATCAACCACATGCAGCTGTGGGGCTTCTCCTCGATCCTGCATGGCGAACAGGGGGCGCTGAACCTCTCCGCCTCGCTGTGCCACGTGCTCTATGACCAGGGGGCGCAGGAATACGCCGCCAACCAGACGCGGGAGGAGGCGCGGCACGTCACCGCCTTCGCCAAATACATCAAGGCGCGCTGGGGCCGGCCGGTGGAGTGCGGGGCGGCGCTGAAGGCGCTGCTGATCGAGATCATCGAGGCGCCGGAGGTCTACAAGAAGATCATCGGCATGCAGATGCTGGTGGAGGGCCTGGCCATGGGCGCCTTCGCCAACGGCTACCGCTACAACAACGATCCCCTGGCCAAGAAGCTGTTCCAGCTGGTGATGACCGATGAGGCGTTCCACCACAAGTTCGGCAAGATCTGGGCCGACCGCACCGTGCCGATGCTGAGCGCGGCCGAGCGCAATGTGGTCGAGGACTGGGCCGCCCACTGCTGCCAGTCGCTGATCTTCAACCAGGGCGCCCCCACCCAGCAGGCGGCCATCTACGGCGAGTTCGGCATGGACCCCGAGCGGGTGATGGCCGGGATCATGGAACGCCGCGCCGCCCGCGACCCGAACCAGAAGCTGCGCGGCGAGACCAACGTCTTCCGTGTATTGATCAAGACCCTGCTCAGCGGCCACATCATCACCGAGCGGACACGGGGGTTCTACGCCACCTTCGTGGACATGGACGAGCTGCAGGCCGAGGGCGACGTGATGCCCGGTGAAGCCATCGCCGAGGAAGGCATCGCCTATCTGCAGGCGATCAACTTCAAGGACCGGGCGGAACAGGGCGCCAAGGGCCTGATCGCGGCGGAGTGATCAAACCCTTCCCCCCAATTCTTACCGATTATTAAATTCGTGACGCCCCCGTCATTTTTCTTGACGGCCCGGTGATCGTTGTTCATTTTGCCGGCTGCACGCCAAGAAACTTGGGAGAACAGCCGTGGCTGATGGGAACATCACGAAGGACGCCGTCTACGACGCCGTTGCGCCGGACGATTTCGAGTCGATGCTGAACCTGGACCGTTATGGTCAGCGTTCGACGGCGTTCGACAAGATCATCAGCGCCACCCACGACCACTTCTGGGACCCGCTGGACCCGAAGTACATCGACTTCGACGAGCCCTTCGACATGGAAAACAACCCGATCGTGCCCGAGAGCATGATCGCGGCCCTGCACACCGACTATGTGTCGAACCACCTCTCCGATCCGAAGACCCGCGCGCGGTTCATCAACCAGTCGACCCTGCGCAGCTTCTCCTCGATCCTGCACGGCGAGCAGGGGGCGCTGAACCTGTCGGCCAGCCTGTGCCACGTGCTCTATGACCAGGGGGCGCAGGAATACGCCGCCAACCAGACCCGCGAAGAGGCCCGCCACGTGACGGCCTTCGCCAAATACATCAAGGCCCGCTGGGGCCGTCCGGTGCGCTGCAGCCCGACCCTGCAGACGCTGTTGGTGGACATCATCGGCTCGCCCGAGGTCTACAAGAAGATCATAGGCATGCAGATGCTGGTGGAAGGCCTGGCCATGGGCGCCTTCGCCACCTTCTACCAGCAGCTCAACGATCCGCTCGGCCGCAAGCTGATGCAGCTGGTGATGACCGACGAGGCGTTCCACCATAAGTTCGGCAAGATCTGGGCCGACCGGACCATCCCCAAGCTGAACCCCGAAGAGCACAACATTATCGAGGACTGGGCGGCGCACTGCTTCCAGACCCTGCTGTTCAACCTGGTCTCGCCGTCCGAGCAGCGCGACCTGTACGAGGAATTCGGCCTCGACCCGGACAAGGTGCTCGAAGAGATCGCCAAGGTGGCCACCGACGAGGCCCGGCGCGAGGACATGAAGGAAGCCACCAACATCTTCCGGGTGTTGATCAAGACCCTGCTCAACGCCGGCATCATCACCGACCGCACGCGGGCCTTCTATGGCATGTACGTGGACATGGACGAGCTGAAGTCCGAGGGCGACGTCATGGTCGGCGACGCCATCGCCGAGGAAGGCATCGCCTATCTGAAGGCCATCAACTTCAAGGACCGCGCCATCGGCGGCCTGTTGGCGGCGGAGTAAGGCCCGGTTTCACAGGTCATGCGGCAAGACGCCTCGTCCGGGACTGGACGGGGCGTCTTTCGTTCGCCACAAAGGTTCGTATCCTGGGACTTGAATTTGAGGGCCCATGAAGCGACTTCTCCTAGGACTTGCCGCGGCCGTGGTTTTCGCGCCACCCGCCCTGGCGCGCGCGCCGCAACCGGTCAGAGCCGTTGCGACCACCCTGTTCTCCGGTCGTTGGTATGAGATCGCTCGCACGCCCAACATGGCGCAGAAGGACTGCCAGGGCTCGAGCAGTGACTTTTCCGGCTGGGTCAGCGGCGCCTTCGCGGTGACCCAGGTCTGCCACAAGGGTTCGCCCCAGGGGCCGGTCAAGACCTTCAACGCCAAGGCCAAGATCCTGCCGGCCAGCGGCAACGCCAAGATGAAGATGAGTTTCTTCGGCGGCCTGGTCAGCCAGGAATACTGGATCCTGGACCACGCCGACGACGACAACTGGGCGATCATGGCCACGCCCGGCGGCAACTACGTCTGGGTGCTGTCGCGCCGGCCGGTGCTGGACCCCGCCGCCAAGGCGGTCGCCCTGCAGAGGGTTCACACCCTGGGCTACGACCTGTCGCGGCTGGCCTATCCGCAGCAGTAGACCCCTGCT
Source organism: Caulobacteraceae bacterium (assembly GCA_036384135.1). Taxonomy (GTDB): domain Bacteria; phylum Pseudomonadota; class Alphaproteobacteria; order Caulobacterales; family Caulobacteraceae; genus Acaudatibacter. Next base: position 12,313 of record DASVMY010000074.1, read on the forward strand.
CCACCTCACATCTGGGCGGCCCGCAGACGGCCCGTTGACGGCTTGAACAAAAACGGAACAAGATGATGGCCATGGACGCCGTCATCCTGACCTTCTCCCGGCCCGAAACCACCAGCGCGGTGACCCGCGGCGCGGCGCGGCTGTTCGTGGGGCTGGGCTATGCGCCGCTGCTGGAGGTGGGCCTGCCCAACGGCCGGCGGGCGGACATCATGGCCCTGGGACCGCGCGGCCAGATCGCCATCGCCGAGGTGAAATCCTCGCTGGACGACTTTCGGGTGGACCGCAAGTGGCATGAGTACGCCCCCTATTGCGACGCCTTCTTCTTCGCCGTGGCGCCAGAATTCCCGCGGGAGATCCTGCCGGAGGAGCCGGGCCTGATCGTGGCCGACGCCTTCGATGGCGCGGTGCTGAGGGAAGCGCCGCTGGCGCCGCTGACCGGGGCGCGGCGCAAGGCGCTGACGATCGCGTTCGGCAGGTTGGCGGCGGTGCGCGCGACGGGGGTTTAGCGGGGCGCCACCCACACCACCTTGTCATCCCGGAAAGCCGCGCGAGCGGCTTATCCGGGACCGCGGCATACGCCGGCGGTTCGAGTATTGGTGTTTGCGGCATCGGTGCTTGTGGCGGTCCCGGATATGCGCTGACGCGCATTCCGGGATGACAGAAGAGAGGAAGTGCGCCCGCCCCTTACCGCGGCGCGCGCTTGGCCAGGATCCTCTGCAGCGTCCGGCGGTGCATGTTCAGGCGCCGGGCGGTTTCCGAGACGTTGTGGCCGCAGAGTTCATAGACCCGCTGGATGTGTTCCCAGCGCACGCGGTCGGCGCTCATGGGATTGTCGGGCGGGGCCACCGGTTCGCCGGTGGCGGCGGCCAGCAGGGCCTTGACCACGTCGTCGGCGTCGGCCGGCTTGGACAGATAGTCCACGGCGCCGGCCTTTACGGCGGCCACGGCGGTGGCGATATTGCCGTAGCCGGTGAGCATCACTACCCGCGCCTCGGGGCGGCTTTCGCGCAGGGCTTCCACCACCTTCAGGCCAGATCCGTCTTCAAGCCGCATGTCCAGCACGGCGAAGGCGGGGGGCGCGGCGCGCAGGGCGGCGATGGCGTCGGCGACGCTTTCCACCAGGGTCACCTGGAAACCCCGGGATTCCAGGGCGCGGCCCAGTCGGTTTCGCAGCGGCGCATCGTCGTCGAGCAGAAGCAAGGTCTTCTCGGCAAGTCCAGCGATGGCGATGTCCATATTGCTCATGCTCGATGCTCCCCAATTCTTTGCGTCACACAACCCAAACGACAGGCTAGCAGATTTTGTTTCGCGAAAAGTGCTTTGTTGCAAGACCCCAATATTTCCCGCCGCCGCGAAAACTGTCCGCACCGGAGGTTTCGGACCGCGCCGTCACGCCGCCACCGGCGCTTCGATACGGTCCCGCAGCCAACGGGCGGTGACGATGGCGCCGCCGCCGCGGCCGTTGCGGAAGCTGACCACGGCGCCGGTCCGCTCCAGCAGGGTCTTGGCGATGAAGAAGCCCAGACCCATGCCGATATGGCCGGTCCTGGAGCCCTCGGCGCCCGGCCGGCTGGTGACATAGGGCTCGCCCAGCCTGGCCAGGATCTCGGCGGTGAAGCCGGGTCCGTCGTCGCGCACCTCGACGGCGACGGAGCTGACGTCGAAGCGGGCGGTGACCAGGATCTCGCCACGGGCGAAGTCGAAGGCGTTCTCGACGATGGAGGTCATGGCGTGCAGGATCTCCGGGCGGCGCCAGAGGTCCGGCGCGGGGGTGCCCGGCGGTCCGGTGACCACGGCCTCCACCCGCACGGCGGAGACGTCGGCGTAGGGCTCCACCACCTCGCGCACGAACTGCAGCAGACTCATGCGTTCGTGCATCAGGTCGCCAGCGTCGGGGGTCTCGGCCAGGCGGCGGAGGATGTCGCGGCAGCGCTGGGCCTGGGCCACCAGCAGCCAGGCGTCGTCGCGCAGGGAACCCTCCGGCGCCTCGCGGGCCATCTCCTTGGCGACGACGGCGATGGTGGCCAGGGGCGTGCCCAGCTCATGCGCCGCCGACGCCGCCAGGGCGCCCAGGGCCGACAGGCGCTGCTCGCGGGCCAGCACCGTCTCGGTGACGTTCAGGGCCAGCTCCATGCGCGCCGCTTCGTTGGCGGCCTGGAAGGCGTAGCCGCCGGTGAAGGAGATGCCCGACAGCACCGCCAGGCAGCAGCCCACCTTGTACATCAGCGGCAGCTCCAGGGCCTCTCCGGCCGCCCAGGGCATGGGCAGGGACCAGGCGGCCACCGCCAGGGTGACCGCCATGGCCAGACCCCAGACCCCCGCCGCTTGGCGCATGGGCAGGGTGGCGGCGCCCAGAGTCACCGGCGCGATGATCAGCAGGCTGAAGGGATTGACCACCCCGCCGGTGAAGAACAACAGGCCGCCCAGCTGCAGGACGTCGAAGGACAACTGCCCGGCCGCCTCCCACGGCTGGGCGGTGCGGCGGCCGACGGGGGACAGGGCCAGAGCCAGGTTGAACCAGGCCGACAGGGCGATCAGCGATAGGCACTCGGCGTAGGGAATGGGATAGTTCAGCACTAGGCCTGTGAACAGCACCGCCCCGGTCTGACCGCCGATGGCCAGCCAGCGCAGGTTGATCAGGGTGCGGGTGCGCAGACGCCCCTGCGTCGCTCCGCGACCTTGCACGCCCCCAGGCAGGAGCGTATCGGAACGACGCGCCGCGGCGTCGTCCGGCCGGGCCCCCTCGGGGTCGAGCGCCGCAGTCGGTGCCATGGCGGCAGCTTCGCTCGGAATGCGCGTCGGCGCGAGCACTAGTTTACCCAGGGTGGATGTATGAAGACTTCGCGCCTGCTCATCGCGCTCTTCGTGGCGGCGACGGTGGCGGCTTTCGGCGGCGTGGCGGCCTGGCGGGCCGGTATGTTCGGGGGCGGTGAACTTGGAGGCCAGGAAGGGACGGCCCTGGTCGGCGGCCCGTTCCACCTGACCAACCAGAACGGGGCGCGGGTGGACGAAAGCCTGCTGAACGGGAAATGGACCGCCGTCTTCTTCGGCTACACCTATTGCCCCGAGGCCTGCCCCACCACCCTGACGGCCCTGGCCCGGGCGCTGGACCAGTTGGGCCCCAAGGCCAAGGACGTGCAGGTGGTGTTCGTCTCCATCGACCCGGAGCGCGACACCCCGGCCCAGCTGAAGACCTACCTGTCCAGCCAGTCCTTCCCCAAGGCGACCATCGGCCTGACCGGCAGCGCCGCCGACGTGGCCCAGGCGGCCAAGGCTTACCGCGTCTTCTACCAGAAGTCCGGAACCGGCCCGAACTACGCCATGGACCACTCCACGGCCCTGTATCTGATGGACAAGCGCGGCCGGTTCGATCGGGTGATCGCCTATGGCCTGCCGCCGGAGGAGATCGCGCGGCAGATCGGCGATGCGGTGCGGGGGGATTGAGGGGAAACCAAACTTCCCTGTCATCCCGGAATGGGCGCAGCCCATATCCGGGACCGCCGCGAGCGCCGGCGCGGCTTTCCGGGATGACAAAGGATTATGGGGAGAGCGGATGAATGCCGATTGCGAACGCCCGCGACAATTAAACACGCGTTCGCAACCCGCGAACTGTTAAGCTCGCTGGACTTTAGTAAACGACGCGGCCTAGGTTGACAGACATTTTAGACCGCACCATGTGAGCGTGAACATGCTCTACGCCGCCCACGAAGCCGCCTACTACTCGGCGACCCCCTTGAGACTGGTCTCGCAGGTCGCCCGCGACTTCTGGAGTTCACCGTTCAATCCAGCCGCAGCCTCGCGCCTGGGCCGCACCTTCTACGCCGCAGCCGACCTGACTACGAACCTGACCCGCCGCTACGCCAAGCCGGCCTGGGGCATAGAGACCGTAAAAGTGAACGGATGCGCCGTTCGTGTGCACATGGAAACCGTCTGGCGCTCGCCGTGGGTAAAATTGCGGCGTTTCTCGCGCGAGCCGGCCGACCTGAAAGCCGCCGGCGCGGCGCTGGAAACCCCCGCCGTGCTGGTGGTGGCGCCGCTGTCGGGCCACTTCGCCACCCTGCTGCGCGGGACGGTGGAGACCTTCCTGCAGGACCACGACGTCTATGTCACCGACTGGTCCAACGCCCGCACCGTGCCGATCATCGAGGGCCGCTTCGACTTCCACGACTATATCGACCACGTCGCCAAGATCCTGCACCGCATTGGCCGCCGCGCCCATGTGGTGGCGGTCTGCCAGCCGGGGCCGCCGGCCCTGGCGGCGACGGCGCTGATGGCGCAGGACGGCGACGACCTGCGTCCGGCCAGCATCACCCTGATGGGCTCGCCCATCGACGCGCGCCTGGCGCCCACCGCCACCAACGTCCTAGCGGAGGAACGGCCCTTCGCCTGGTTCGAATCGAACATGATCTACACCGTGCCGGCCCCCTACGCCGGGGTTATGCGCCGGGTCTATCCGGGGTTCGTGCAGCTCTACAGCTTCATGTCCATGAACGCCGACAAGCACCAGGAGGCGCACCAGCGCTATTTCGGCCACCTGGTCCGCGGCGACGGCGATTCCGCCGACAAGCACCGCGAGTTCTACGACGAGTACCTTTCGGTGCTGGACCTGACGGAGGAGTTCTACCTGCAGACCGTCGATGTGGTGTTCCAGCGCCACCTGCTGCCCAAGGGCGAGCTGGAGCATCGCGGCCGGCGGGTGGACCTGGCGGCCCTGACCGACGTCGGGCTGATGACCGTCGAGGGCGAGAAGGACGACATCTCCGGCGTCGGCCAGACCCAGGCGGCGCACGGCCTGACCCCAAATGTGCCGGAAGGCCGCCGCGAGCTCTATGTGCAGCCGGGCGTCGGCCACTACGGCGTCTTCAACGGCCGCCGCTTCGCCGAGGAAATCTACCCCCGCGTCCGCGACTTCATCGTCCGCAACGAACAGGCTTTGTAGGCGGCTGATTCTTGGCCTAACGCTTAAGCTATGCATTTCTCGCGCCGTGAAATTTTTGCGGACGGTCAGCGGCTGGAGGTCGCCGGCCACCCGGTTCGGCTGAAGGTCAGCGCCCGGGCGCGGCAGATTTCCCTAAGGGTCGACCGGGTAAACCGGGAGGTGACGGCGGTGGCGCCCACCGCGCGGCGGCTGGCGGACGCCGCCGACTTCGCCCACCAACGCCAGGCCTGGATCGCCGCCCAGCTGTCGGCCCTGCCCCAGCCCCAGATCCTGGACATCGGCGACGAGATCGGCCTCTTCGGCCAGCCCTGCCGGCTGGAGACCGGCGAGGGACGGGCGCGCCTGATCGCCGGCCTGGACGGCGGGCCGGCCCGGATCGTCAACTGCGGGCGCGAAGAGCTGGACCTGTGGATGGCCGGGCGGGTGATCCGGCGCGAGGCGGATCGCGTGTTCGCCGAGCGCGTCCGGCATCATTGCGGCGCGCTCGGCGCGCCCCTGCCCTCGGTGAAGACCGCCGACGCCACCGGCCGCTGGGGCTCCTGCACCCCGGCCCGGGCCGAACGGCGCGCGGCGATCCGCCTGTCCTGGCGCCTGGCCTTGGCCCCCTTCGAGGTGGCCGACTACGTGGTCGCCCACGAGGTGGCGCACCTGAAGGAAGCCAATCACGGCCCCCGCTTCTGGGCCCTGGTCCACGACCTGGTCGGCGACCCCAAACCTCACCGCGCCTGGCTAAGGACCGAGGGGCCGAGGCTGCACGCGTTCGGGCGGTAGGGGGGGCTAAGCTGTGGTGACTTACATGAACCTCACCAACATCCGTCACCCCGGACAAGCCGCGTCAGCGGCGCCGATCCGGGGCCGGCCGTGCCGGCTCCTCGCTGGAGATTGTCTTGGAACAGCGCGGCCGGCCCCGGCTCTCAGCTGCGCTTCGGCCGGGGTGACGAGTTAGAGAGAGGGGCTTTGTCGCTCTCAAAACGGCGC
>DASVMY010000075.1:0-4323 GCA_036384135.1 Caulobacteraceae bacterium
CCCTGTCACGGCCTGGCAGCGTGGCGCCGAATCCGCCGAGGTGGTCTCGCCGCATCCGCAGAGGCTGGCCATCCTGGGCCTCGGGGGCTCCGTTCCCACGCCGCCCGAAGGCATTGAAGCCGAGGCGGTGATCTTCCCGACCTATGACGACCTCCTGGCCGCGCCGATCGGCTCGCTGACGGGCAAGATCGCCGTCGTCACCCAGCCCATGGTCCGCACCCAGGAAGGCTGGGGTTATGGCGCCGGCAACGCGGTGCGTCGCTCCGGCCCGTCTGAGGCCGCCAAGCGCGGGGCGGTGGCCTATCTGCACCGCTCCCTGGCCACCGGCGAAAGCCGCCTGCCGCACACCGGGGCGCTGAACTACGACCAAGGGGCGCCCAAGATCCCCGCCGCGGCCCTGTCGGTGATCGACGCCGAGCTGCTGGACCACATGGCCAGCCGCGGTCAGCCGATCCGCATCCGGCTGAAACTGGCTTCCACCGCCACGCCCTCGACGGCCTGGACCGTGGTCGGCGAGATCCCCGGGAACGTCCACCCCGAACAGACGATCATCGTCGGCGGTCATTTGGATTCCTGGGATCCCGGCACCGGCGCCATCGACGACGGGACCGGCATGGCCATCACCGTGGCCGCCGCGCGCCTAGCCGGCGCCGCCCATCCGCCGAAGCGGACCATCCGCGTCGCCCTGTTCGGGGCCGAGGAGATGGACTTCTCCGACGACGCCTTCACAGCCGCGCACAAGGCCGAACTGCCCAACATCGTCGCCCTGGGCGAGAGTGACGAAGGCGCCGATCGGGTCTGGGCCCTGGCCTTGCCCAAGGACACCGCCAAACTGCCTCAGATGAAGACCCTGGCGACGGTGCTGGCGCCGCTCTCGATCTTCGTGTCCCCCGACCCGGCGCGGTTCGGAGGTTCCGACATCGCCGGCCTGACCATGGCCGGCGGGCCGACCATCTCGTTCCATCAGGACGCCAGCCGCTATTTCGACTGGCACCACAGCGCCGACGACACCCTGGACAAGGTCGACAAGGCCCAGCTGAACCAGAACGTCGCCGCCTGGGCGGCCTTCCTCTACATCGTGGCCAATTCGGACGTGGATTTCAGGGTTCCGGCGGGGGTGGCGGCGCCGGTGGCTAAGCCCTAGATTTCACTGGTCCTTCTCATACCCCAAACCCGCTCATCCCGGCGAAGGTCGCCGGGATGAGCGGGAAATTGGGGGGTGTGTTCGCAAAGCGGGGGCCTTAGAGCCAGCTACGCCGCGACGTTCAGCACACTGCCCGAGCGCTTCGTTCGCCGCCCCGTTCGCCCTATCGGCTCCGTTCACCGGCGGCAGAGCGGTATCGGCCTTAACAGGGCCCTCAGTTTCGGCCACAAGCCTTGCCGAAATTTCCTGTTACCAAGCCTTCCTGCTAACGGAGTCCGCATGAGCCTTCCCCTCGCCGGCCGCCACGTCGCCTGCCTGATGGGCGGCCTTTCGCCCGAGCGCGAGGTCAGCCTGGTGTCCGGCGCGGCCTGCGCCGACGCCCTGGAGCGGCTGGGCGCCAAGGTCAGCCGGGTGGATGCGGGCCGCGACATCGCCCAGGTGCTGACCGCCCTGAAGCCGGACGTCTGCTTCAACGCCCTGCATGGGGCCTGGGGCGAGGACGGCTGCGTGCAGGGGGTGCTGGAGACCCTGGGCCTGCGCTACACCCATTCGGGGGTGCTGGCCTCGGCGCTGGCCATGGACAAGGTCAAGGCCAAGGCGGTGATGGCCGCGGCCGGGGTCGGCGTGCCCGGCGGCGGACTCTACAGCCGCTTCGATGTGGCGCGCGACCATGTGATGCAGCCGCCCTATGTGGTGAAGCCCAACGCCCAGGGCTCGTCGGTGGGGGTGATCCTGGTGTTCGAAGGCGCCAACGGCCCGCCCAAAGCGCTCCTGGAACCCAGCTGGACCTTCGGCGACGAGGTGCTGGTGGAGCCCTATGTCCGGGGCCTTGAACTGGCCGTCGCGGTCATGGGCGACAAGGCTTTGACGGTCACTGAAATCGTGCCGAGCGCCGGGTTCTACGACTATGAGGCGAAGTACGGCGAAGGCGGCTCGGACCACGTCGTTCCGGCCCGGATTCCGGCGGAAATTGCCGAGCGCTGCAAGGCCATGGCGCTGGGCGCGCACACCGCTCTTGGTTGCCGAGGCGTTACCCGAAGCGACTTTCGTTATGACGACATTAACGACCTTCTGGTCCTTCTAGAGGTCAACACTCAACCCGGGATGACGCCCACTTCGCTCGCTCCCGAGCAGGCGGCGCATTTGGGCGTTGGGTTCGATGACCTGGTGCTTTGGATCACGGAGGACGCGTATGCCCGCGGCGGTGCGGGGGGCGGGACGGCAGACCGTTAAGCCTCGGGCCAAAAGGCCCCCAAGTCCGAACAAGTCCAGCCGCGGCCCCACCCGGGCGCCGGGGCCGTCGAAGCTGCACGCCGCCCAGCGGGTCGGCCTATCCCCGGTTGTCGCCTTGATCGGAACCGCCGCCGTCGTGGTGCTGGGGGTGACCATCGCCCTGGCCACGGGGGGACGGGGCGCCAAGCTGGCCGCCGCCGCCAACGCCGGCTATGACCGGCGCCTGGCCGACCTGGGTTTCAAGGTCAGCGCCGTGCACCTGCAAGGCGCTTCCAAGGCGGCGCAGGCCGACATCATGGCCGCCGCGGACCTTCACCGCGACCAGCCGATCTTCGGCCTGGACCTGCAGGCCGTGCGCGCCAACGTTGAGCGGGTGGGCTGGGTCAAGCACGCCAAGGTCATCCGCCTGCTGCCCGACACCATGGTCATCGCCGTCGAGGAGCGCCGCATGCTGGCCGTCTGGCAGCACGCCGGCCAGACCCAGGTGGTGGATTCCGAAGGCAATGTGGTGGCCGAGGCCGATCCCGGCCGCTTCGCCGCCCTGCCGCTGGTGGTGGGGGAGGGGGCCGAGAAGGCCGCCGCCGCCATCCTGCCTTCGATCGCCTCGCGCCCGCGCCTGGCGACGCGGGTGGAGGCCCTGGTGCGCGTCGATGACCGGCGCTGGGATTTGAGATTGAAGGACGGCGGCCTGATCCAGTTGCCGGCCACGGGGGAAGAGGCGGCTCTGATCCGCCTGGATCAACTCGACGACAAGTCGAGGATCCTGGAACTGGGGCTGGCGCGCATCGATCTGCGCGATCCCGAAATGGTGGCGGTGCGGCCGAGGACGTCGACGAGCGTCCCGGCCTTGGTGGCTGACGGGGCTTAGATGAACATGGCAGTGAAGGAGCGCCGGTCGGTTCCGGCGCACGGGGATCGGCGTGACAACCGCGATGGGCTGAAGGCGGCGCTGGGGCGCTCGCCGGTGATCGCGGCGGTGGACCTGGGCGCCTCCAAGGTCGCCTGTTTCATCATGAAGCCCGAAGGCATCCGCCGCGAAGAGCGGACCCTGAGCGCCTGCGGCGTCGGCTATGTGCAGTCGCGCGGCGTGCGCGGCGGGGCCATCGTCGACATGGACGAGGCCGCCCAGGCGATCGCCCAGGCGGTGGAGCGGGCCGAGACCGTGGCCGGGGTCAATGTCTCGGGCGTCACCGTCTGCACCGCCGGCGGCCAGCTTGCCAGTCACCGGGTCGCCGCCCAGGTTTCCCTCGGCGCGCGGCCCATCGCCGACGCCGACCTTGGCCGCGCCATCGCCCAGGCCCTGGCCACGCTTCGCCTGCAAGGCCGCCGCGCCATCCATCTTCGCCCCATCGCCTGGTCGGTGGACGGCCAGCGGGGGGTCAAGGACCCCCGCGCCATGTTCGGCCGATCGCTCGGCCTGGAGCTGCTGGTGGTGTCCATGAACGAGGGCATGCTGCAGACGCTGGGTCACTGCGTCGAGCGCGCCCACCTGACCTTCGAAGGCGTGGTCGCCGCCCCCTTCGCCTCGGCCCTGGCGGCTCTGGAAGAGGACGAGATGGACTTGGGCGCCATCTGCATCGACATGGGCGGCGGCTCGACCTCCGTGGCGGTCTATTCGGGCGGCAGCCTGGTGCACGTGGACAGCCTGGCCGTCGGCGGCAGCCACGTGACCCAGGACGTGGCCCGCGGCCTTTCCACCTCCATCGCCGGCGCCGAGCGGATCAAGACCCTGCACGGCTCGGCCATCGCCTCGGCCAACGAGGATCGCGAGATGATCGAGGCTCCGCCGCGCGGCGACGATCCCGGCGCCGGCCCCGTGGTGGCCCCCAGGTCGCTGCTCACGGGCATCATCGCGCCGCGGGTCGAGGAGACCCTGGAACTGCTGCGCGAGCGCCTCAAGGCCGCCGGCGCGCTCATCGAGCCCAGCGCCGGCATCGTCCTCACCG
>DASVMY010000076.1:0-13915 GCA_036384135.1 Caulobacteraceae bacterium
GGAGCCGCTGCGGCCGGAGCGGCGGTGGAGGCGGGCGTTGCGGCCGTGTCGGCTGCGGAACTCGCGGCGGCGGTAGTCGCGGCCTGCGCCCAAACCGTCACGGGGGCCGCGATGGGCGCCCCGACGATCATGGCGGCGAAGGCAAGCCCCGCCAGCCGGTTAAGTCCAAGTGGTTTCATGGTCACTATCCCCTAGTCCCGATGATCATCAGATGGCGGCCGAGCCGGTCTCGCCGGTTCGGATCCGCACAGCGTCTTCGACGTTCAGGACGAAGATTTTCCCGTCGCCGATCTTGCCGGTCATCGCGGCGGCCTTGATGGCCTCCACGGCGCCGGCGGCGGCGGTGTCATTGACCACCGCCTCGAGCTTCACCTTCGGCACGAAGTTCACTTGATACTCCGCCCCCCGGTAGATTTCGGTCTGGCCTTTCTGCCGCCCGTAGCCTTTGACTTCCGAAACCGTCAGACCCTCGACACCCGCCGCCACAAGGGCTTCGCGGACCTCGTCGAGTTTGAAGGGCTTCACGACCGCTATGATGAGTTTCATCCGCCTCGCTCCCGCGCATCCGACACAAACCGCTCGGCGCGCGCCTCCTTGCTGGTTATCCCCAAGCGGCGTGCGGTATCCGAAGAGCCCCACGCGCCGACCGACCGGACGCTATCGGCGAGGCCGCGCCGCAGGCCCAGGCCCGGTAATGAACGGTCAAGAAAGAAGGCAACAAGCCCAATATGCGGGCATTGAATCGGTCAAGGCGCCTAAAATCAGGGCGCCTGGGTTCACGACACGGAGAGAGGCGCCCCCGGAATGATGAATTTGTCTTGGGCGCGCCTAGCGCCGTTCGGACTGCTCCTGGCCTCCAACGTCTTCATGACGTTCGCCTGGTATGGGCGCCTGAAGTTCAAAAACGTCGCCCTGCCGCTGGCGGTATTAGTCAGCTGGCTGATCGCGGGATTGGAGTACAGCCTGGCCGTTCCAGCCAACCGCATCGGATCGGCCGCCTATACGACCGCGGAGCTGAAGACGATCCAGGAAGCGATCACCTTGATCGTCTTCGCTCTATTCTCGGTGTTCTATCTGGATGAACCCTTGAAAATCACGACTCTGATCGGGTTCGGCTTCATCTTCGTGGGCGCGATCTTCGTCTTCATCAACCGATGAGGCCCAGGTCGGCGGGACCAAGGATGGAAACGGGCCAGACGGAACCCTTGCGGCGCTTCCGCGTAATACTGCCGACCGGGTGTGCAACGCCTGGCCGTGTCCACCAAGGAGGACGTCATGTTCCGCTTCCAAACCGCGGCCGCTGCGGCTGTCCTGACCCTGCTCACCGCGCCCGCCGCCTTCGCCCAAGCTGCGAGCATGCCGGGCTCGCAAGCCCCGACGCACCGTTCCACGGCCAATCAGAACGCCATGCCGGCCGCGACTTCGGCGGAATCCGCCGGGACCAACGCCAGCGCGGTGATCTATGAATCCTCGCCGACGCCGGCCAGTCAGGCCTATGCGCTGAAGGCGGGCGACCCCACCGTGGTCTCCAATGCTCCCATTCCGGACACCCGAGCCAATCGCGCGCGCTTTGGCCAACCGTTGTCGCGGGGTGGACAAAGAACCGCGCCCGCGGGCAATTGACGAACTCGTCCCCGGCGTATTTAGGGGAGGCGAGGGACGCCCGGGGGGCTTCCCCTAGCTGAGGACTTCCATGCGCTTCAATCGCCTGCTCTCCACCGCCGCGGCGGCGGCTCTCGTAGCCTGCCCCGCGCTCGGCTTGGCTCAGACGCCAGCCGCCCCAGCCGCTTCGGCCCCTACTGCTTCGGCCCCCACCGCACCGGCGCCCGTCGCCTCACCGGCCACGCCCCTGCCGCCGTCGCCCAATGTCATGCCCAATGGCGACTGGGTTTCGACGCTGAAGGCGTCGGGGCATTTCACCATCCTGCTCAAGGCGCTCGACGCCAATCAGCTGACCGCCCCGCTGAAGGCGGCGCCGAACCTGACGGTGTTCGCTCCCACGGACGACGCCTTCAACGCCCTGCCGGCTGGCCAGCTGCAACTGCTCCTGTCGCCCGGCGGCGCGCAGCAGCTGCGCAAGGTGCTGACCTATCACGTGGTCAACGCCCAGGTGGACTCCTCCAAGATCAAGGGCGCCAAAGGCCCTGTGGCCACGGTGGACGCGCCGCAGCAGGTGATGCTGGACGGCAGCGGCGACACCATGCTGGTCAACAACGCCGACATCATCCAGTCGGACATCAAGGTGGCCAACGGCGTCATCATCCAGGTCCTGGACAAGGTCCTGATCCCCACCGACGTGACCCTTCCCGGCGCCACGGCGGCGGCGGCCCCGGCCTCGCCGGCTACGCCCGGCTGATCTCCAACGCCTAGCCTCGAGAAGTAGGGTTCGACGTTTCTCGTTGAACCCGCGTTGGCTTGAAGCGCAGGTCGGCGGGCCCTATAGGTCCGCCGACTTTTTTGCGCCCCGCGCGTCCGAGATTCCCTCCGAATGACCGCGTCCCCGACCCCGTCTTCCAGGCCCCTGTCGTTTCAGGGCCTGATCCTGAAGCTCCATGATTACTGGAGCCAGCAGGGGTGCGTGATCCTGCAGCCTTACGACGTGGAGATCGGGGCGGGGACCCTGCACCCGGCGACGGTGTTGCGCGCGCTCGGCCCCAAGCCCTGGCGGGTGGCCTATGTGCAGCCCTCGCGCCGGCCCGCCGACGGCCGTTTCGGCGACAATCCTAACCGCCTGCACCAGCATCACCAGTACCAGGTGATCCTGAAGCCCAATCCCGCCGACATGCAGGAGCTCTATCTGGGCTCGCTGAAGGCCGTGGGCATCGACCCGGCCATCCACGATATCCGCTTTGTCGAGGACGACTGGGAAAACCCCACCGTCGGCGCCTGGGGCCTGGGCTGGGAGGTCTGGTGCGACGGCATGGAGGTCACCCAGTACACCTACTTCCAGCAGGTGGGCGGCCTGGACGTGTTCCCGGTGGCCGGCGAGCTGACCTATGGCCTGGAGCGCCTGGCGCTATACGTCCAAGGCGTGGAGAACGTCTACGACCTGGCGTTCAACGATCCGCAGAGCCCGGACTTCAAGACCTACGGCGACGTCTTCCTGGAGAACGAACGCCAGTTCAGCGCCTTCGAGCAGGAGGTCGCCGACGTGGCGGTGCTCAAGCGCCAGTTCGAGGACATGGAGCGCGAGGCGCCCCGCATCCTGGCCCAGCGCGGTCGCCAGGGTCAGCGCCTGGTGCTGCCGGCCTATGATCACGTGCTCAAGGCCAGCCACCTGTTCAACCTGATGGACTCCCGCGGCGCCATCGCCGTGGCCGAGCGCCAAAGCTACATCGGCCGCATCCGGGACCTCTGCAAAGCCTGCGCCCAGGCGTGGGTCGAACAAGAATCCGGGGTCGAACAGGAAGAGACGGCCGCCTGACATGCCCCAGCTTCTGGTCGAACTCTTCTCCGAGGAAATTCCCGCGCGCATGCAGCCTGGCGCGGCGCGTGATTTCGAGCGCATGGCCCGCGACCGCCTGGCCGAGGCCGGCCTCACCTTCGAGGCCATCGCCGCCTATTCCGGCCCGCGCCGCCTGACCCTGGTGGTCGAGGGCCTGCCGCTGGGCCAGGAGGACCGGGCCGAGGAACGCAAGGGCCCGCGCGTCGGCGCCCCCGAGGCGGCCCTCGAGGGCTTCCTGCGCTCCGCCGGCGTGGCACGCGAGGCCCTGGTCGAGCGCGACGGGGTCTATTTCGCCACCCTGTCCAAAACCGGCCGCCCGACCACCCAGATTGTGGCCGAGATGATCGACGCCATTGTCCGCGGCTTTCCCTGGCCCAAGTCGATGACCTGGGGAACCGGGACCCTGCGCTGGGTGCGTCCTCTGCGCGGCATCCTCTGCGTCTTCGACGGCAAGATCGTGCCGCTCGAGATCGACGGCCTGGTCGCCGGCGACCATGTGGAGGGCCACCGCTTCATGGGCTCGGGCCGGGCGGTGAGGGTGCGCGACTTCGACGAATACCGCGAGGCCCTGTCCAGCCACTTCGTGATCCTGGATGCGCAAGACCGCGCCGGAACCATCATCAAGCGCGCCCGCGACCTGTGCCGTCGCCACGACCTGGAACTGGTCGAGGACGACGGCCTGCTGACCGAGGTGTCCGGCCTGGCCGAATGGCCGACGCCGATCCTGGGCGACATGGACGCCGCGTTCCTGGACCTGCCGCCGGAGGTGATCCGCACCTCCATGCGCACGCACCAGAAGTATTTCGCCGTGAAGTCCCGCGCCACCGGCAAGCTGGCGCCGCACTTCCTGGTGGTGGCCAATATCGAGGCCGAGGACGGCGGCAAGCTGGTGGCGGCGGGCAACGCCCGCGTCCTGTCTGCGCGCCTGAACGACGCCCGATTCTTCTGGGACGAGGACCGCCGCGCCGGCTTCAACGTCTGGCTGGAAAAGCTGAAGGGCGTCACCTTCCACGCCCGCCTGGGGACCATGTCCCAGCGGGTCAGCCGCCTGGAGCTGCTGGCCGAGGGCCTGGCCAAGGCGGTGGGCGCCGACGCCGGCCGCGCCAAGGAGGCCGCGCGCCTGGCCAAGGCGGACCTGGCCAGCAACATGGTCGGCGAGTTCCCCGAGCTGCAGGGCCTGATGGGCGGCTACTACGCCCGCGCCGACGGCATGAGCCCGCTGATCGCCGAGGCGATCGAGCAGCACTACAAGCCGGTCGGGCCCAGCGACGACGTGCCCGACACCCCCGTCTCGGTCGCCGTGGCCATGGCCGACAAGATCGACACCCTGGCCGGCTTCTTCGCCATCGGCGAGAAACCCACCGGCTCTCGCGATCCCTACGCCCTGCGCCGCGCCGCGCTGGGCCTGATCCGGATCATACTGAAGTCCGAGATCCGCGCTCCGGTGCGCGATCTGGTCGGCCAATGGTACGACACCCTGACCACCTTCGCCGCGCCGGGCCAGGCGGTGTTCGTTTCCGCGGGCCGCGTCACCGCCTGGCTCGGCGCCGAGCGGATGACCTCGCCGGAGGTGTTCGAGCCCTATCTGCGCGAGTTCCGCGACGCCCTGAAGGACGAGGCGGTCTATGTGGTGACCATGGACAGCGACGTCGACATCGAGTTCGACCGCGCCTCGGCCGGCGCCCGCAAACCCGAACAACCGGTGCTGCTGGAGTTCCGGGGCTACAGCGATGTGGCCAGTGAGGTGGCCGACTTCCTGGCCGACCGTCTGAAGGTGCTGTTGCGCGACCAGGGCCGCCGCCACGACCTGGTCGACGCGGTCTTTGCGCTCGGCGACGACGACCTAGTGCGCATCGTCGCGCGGGTCGAGGCCCTGAGCGCCTTCCTGGCCACCGAGGACGGCGCCAACCTGCTGGCCGGCTACAAGCGCGCCAGCAATATCCTTAGCGCCGAGGCCAAGAAGGGCGCCCTGCCCACCGGCGAGGCCCGCGAGCGCGCCGGCGCGGCGGACGAAGAGTTGACCTTGATCCGCGCCGTCGCCGGGGTGTCTGGGGCGGTGAACGCCGCGATCGGCGCCGAGGACTTCGCCGGCGCCATGAGCGCGCTGGCTGGCCTGCGCGGCCCGGTGGACGCCTTTTTCGAGAAGGTGTTGGTCAATTCCGACAACCCCGAGGAACGGGCGAACCGCCTGCGCCTTCTTTCACAGGTTCGCGACGCCATGGGCCACGTCGCGGACTTCTCGCAAGTTTCAGGCTAAGGAACCGGCATGACGACCACCACGGCGACTTTGGCGCGGGCCCAATGGGTTTACGCGTTCGGCGGCGGCGCCGCCGAGGGCGATGCGTCGATGAAGGAACTGCTGGGCGGCAAGGGGGCGAATCTCGCCGAGATGTCGTCCCTGGGTCTGCCGGTGCCGCCGGGCTTTACCATCACCACCGAGGCCTGCAATCACTACTACGCCAACGGCAAGGTCTATCCGGCCGAGCTGGAGGCCCAGGTGGCCGCCGCCATGGCCGAGGTCGAGAAGGCCACCGGCAAGCGCTTTGGCGACACCGCCAATCCGCTGCTGGTCTCGGTGCGCTCGGGCGCCCGCGCCTCCATGCCCGGCATGATGGACACGGTCCTGAACCTGGGCCTGAACGACGAGACGGTGGAAGGCCTGGCCAAGCTGGCCGGCGACCGCCGCTTCGCCTTCGACAGCTACCGTCGCTTCATCCAGATGTACTCCAATGTGGTGCTGGGCCTGGACCACCACATGTTCGAGGAGATCCTGGACGACAAGAAGGACGTCTTGGGCGTCTACGTCGACACCGCCCTGTCGGCCGAGGACTGGCAGGAGGTGGTGGCCGAGTACAAGGCCGCGGTCGAGCGCGAACTGGGCGAGGCCTTCCCGCAGGAACCGGCCCGGCAGATGTGGGGCGCCATCAGCGCCGTCTTCGCCAGCTGGATGAACGACCGCGCCAAGTTCTATCGCCGCATGCACGACATCCCCGAAAGCTGGGGCACGGCGGTGAACGTCCAGTCGATGGTGTTCGGCAACATGGGCGACACTTCGGCCACCGGCGTCGCCTTCACCCGCAACCCCTCCACCGGCGAGAACAAGCTCTACGGCGAGTTCTTGATCAACGCCCAGGGCGAGGACGTGGTCGCCGGCATCCGCACCCCCCAGCCGATCACCAAGGCCGCCCGCGAGGAGATGGGCGACAAGAACCCGTCCATGGAAGAGGCCATGCCGGAGGTGTTCGGCCAGTTCGTCGAGGTGATCGGCCGGCTGGAGCGCCACTACCGCGACATGCAGGACATCGAGTTCACCGTCGAGCGCGGGCGGCTCTACATGCTGCAGACCCGCAACGGCAAGCGCACCGCCAAGGCCGCCCTGAAGGTGGCCGTGGACATGGCCGCCGAGGGCCTGATCACCCAGAACGAGGCCGTCCGCCGTGTCGAGCCGGCCTCCCTGGACCAGCTGCTGCACCCCACCATCGCCCCGGACGCCGAGCGCAACATCATCGCCACTGGCCTGCCGGCCTCGCCCGGCGCCGCCACCGGCAAGATGGTCTTTTCCGCCGAGGAGGCCGAACGCCTGGGCTCGGCCGGCGAGGACGTGATCCTGGTGCGCGAAGAGACCAGCCCCGAGGATATCCGCGGCATGGACGCGGCCCGTGGCATCGTCACCGCCCGCGGCGGTATGACCAGCCATGCCGCCGTGGTGGCCCGCGGCATGGGCCGCCCGTGCGTGTCCGGCGCCGGCGAGCTGCAGATCGACGAGAAGGCCGGCGAACTGCGCGCCCGCGGCAAGGTCTTCAAAGCCGGCGACATCATCACCATCGACGGCTCCAAGGGCGATGTCCTGGCCGGAGCGGTGAAGATGGTCGAGCCGGAGCTGTCGGGGGATTTCGCCACCCTGATGGCTTGGGCCGACGCCGCCCGCCGCCTGAAGGTCCGCGCCAACGCCGAGACCGCCAACGACGCCCGCACCGCCCGCCAATTCGGGGCCGAGGGCATCGGCCTGTGCCGCACCGAGCACATGTTCTTCGACGACGCCCGCATTGCCGCCGTGCGCGAGATGATCCTGGCCGATGACGAACAGGGGCGCCGCGCCGCCCTGGCCAAGATCCTGCCGATGCAGAAGGGCGACTTCGTCGAACTGTTCGAGATCATGGAGGGCCTGCCGGTCACCATCCGCCTGCTCGACCCGCCGCTGCACGAGTTCCTGCCTCATACCGAGGAGGACCTGAAGGCGGTCGCCGAGGCCACCGGCCTGGACGCCGCCAAGCTGCTGCGCCGGGCCAAGGAGCTGCGCGAGACCAACCCCATGCTCGGCCACCGCGGCTGCCGCCTGGGGGTCTCCTATCCCGAGATCTACGAGATGCAGGTGCGTGCCATCATCGAGGCGGCGCTGGATGTGGCCGCGTCGGGCCGTCCCGCCCCGAAGGTCGAGATCATGCATCCCCTGGTCGCCAAGGGCGAGGAGATGAACTACCTGCGCGCGCTCACCGACCGCACCGTGAAACAGGTGTGCGACGAGCGCGGCGCGACCATCGAATACAGCGTCGGGGCCATGGTGGAACTGCCCCGCGCCGCCCTGCGCGCCGCCGATCTGGCCAAGAGCGCCGAGTTCTTCTCCTTCGGCACCAACGACCTGACCCAGACCACCTTCGGCATCAGCCGCGACGACAGCGGCCGGTTCCTGAACGCCTATATCGACAAGGGCATCTTCGAGAAGGACCCCTTCGTGTCCATCGATGTCGACGGCGTCGGCGACTTGATCCGGATCGCCGCGGAGCGGGGCAGGGCGGTGCGTCCGGACGTGAAGCTGGGCATCTGCGGCGAGCACGGCGGCGATCCGGCCTCCATCGCCTTCTGCGAAGAGATCGGCCTCGACTACGTCAGCTGCTCGGCCTACCGCGTGCCCATAGCGCGGCTGGCGGCGGCGCAAGCCGCCCTCAACAAGAAAGGCTGAGACGCATGTCCGACTCCCCCCTCGAGGAGCTGGAACACCATGAGCATGCCGAACACGCCGAACATGCGGCCCACGCCAACGACCCGCTGATCTCGCAGGTCACCTTCACCATCGCCGTGCTGGCGGTGGTGGCGGCCATCGCCGCAAGCCTGGAGACCACCGAGAGCGACCAGGCGATCGTGTCCAAGAACGACGCCGTCCTGGCCCAGAACCAGGCCAGCGATACTTGGGCCCAGTACCAGGCCGAAAGCCTGAAGAAGAACCTGTTCCAGATCGCCGCCGACGCCCCCGGTCCCAAGGCGGCGGCCTATGCCGCCAAGTCCGCCGACGAGGCCGCCAAGGGAACACCTCTGAAGTCCAAGGCCACAGCCTTCGAGACCGCGCGCGACCGTCACCTGGAAGACGCCGAGGTCCACGAACGGCGCCACGGTCGCCTGACCATCGCCTCGACCTTGCTGCACATGGCCATCGCCATCGCCACCCTGGCCATCATCCTGCACAAGCGCTGGCCTTGGTTCACGGCCCTGGCCTTGAGCGCCGCTGGTGCGGGCCTGTCGATTTGGGCGTATCTCTAGGGAGCCTGGAGAACGATCATGGCCGAACCCAAGGGCAAACGGGACTTCCGCGACAACGTCCGCATCGACATCCGCGAACGTCACGAACTGGCTTTCTGGGCCAAGCGCTGGGGCGTAACCACCGACCAGATCGTTGCCGCCCACCGCAAGGTCGGCTATGCGGTCAAGGACATCGCAGCGGAGTTGGGCAAGCGGCGGTAGGGCGAAATTTAGTTTAGCTAAATCAAATACCTAAACACCACAAACCCCGCTCATCCCGACGCAGGTCGGGACCCAGGCAAAAGCCTCGGATCCAACGAACCCTCGCCCCCTCATCCGGGAGGCTGACAGTTGTGCCTGGGCCCCGGCCTTCGCCGGGGTGAGCGGGTGGGAGAGGGGAGGCGAAGCGAATCCTGTCAGCTGCGGCCCTAAATCCCCCAACTATCACTGCGATACGGGCGCGAGCGCTGCTATGGCTGTCGGCCCTCAAAAATCCCGACCCGTGATGCCCAGAGAAGCCGCCCCCTCCGCCGCCCAAACCGCGCCGCCCGCCCAGGGTGGTCGGCGGGCGGCGTTCGGCTTCATCTTCGTCAGCGCGGTAGCCAGCGCCATGTCCATCGGCCTGATGGTGCCGATCCTGCCCAGCCTGCTGAAGCAGTTCGCCGGCGACACCGCCTCGGCGGCGCAGTGGAACGGCGTCTTCACCACCTGCGGCGGGGCCATGAGCTTCCTGGCCGGTCCGGTCCTGGGCCTGTTGTCGGACCGTTTCGGGCGGCGGCCGATCCTGCTGATCTCCCTGTTCGGCCTGGGCCTGGACTTCTTGTTCATGGCCTTCGCCCCCAGCCTGGCGTGGCTGTTCGTCGGCCGGCTGATCAGCGGCGCCACCTCCGGCGTCTTTTCCACCTGCAACGCCTATGTGGCGGACGTGACGCCGCCGGAGGGCCGGGCCAAGGCCTTCGGGTGGATGGGGTCGGCCTTCAGTGTCGGATTCCTGGCCGGCCCGGCCATCGGCGGCCTGCTGGGCCAGTTCGATCTGCGCTGGCCGTTCATGGCTGGCGCCGCCCTGACCCTGGTCAACGCCCTCTACGGCCTCTTCGTCCTGCCCGAATCCCTGCCGCTCGAGCGGCGCACGCCGGAGCTGAACTTCCGCCGCGCCAATCCGGTCGGGTCGCTGAGGCTGCTGCGCTCGCATCATGAACTGTTCGGCCTGGCTGGAATCTACTTCCTCAGCCAGCTGTCCCAGATGGTCTGGCCCAGCGTCTATGTGCTGTACGTGAACTACCGTTATGGCTGGTCGCCGGGCATGGTGGGCTTGGCGATGATGGCCGGCAGCGTGCTGGCCGTTGCGGTGCAGAGCTTCCTGGTCACCCCGGTGATCCGCCGGTTCGGCGAGCGCGGGGCGATGCTGATTGGGGCGTCGGCGACGGCCTCGGTCCTTGCCTGGTACTCGGTGGCGCCCACTGGCTGGGCCTATCTGGCCGGCATGCCGATCGGCGCGCTGGGCGGTCTGCTGATCCCTGGCCTGCAAGGACTGATGACCCGCCGCGTCGGGCCTACCGAACAGGGCCAGCTGCAGGGCGCCAACCAGAGCCTCGCGGGCCTCGCCTCGGTGATCGGTCCCGGCATCTTCACCTTCTCCTTCGCCTGGGCGATAGAGACGCCGGCCTTCCATTTTCCTGGTCTGCCCATGCTTGAGGCCGCGACAGCCAACGCCGGCTGCGTGATCCTGGCTCTGGTCGCGGCCCGCCGGGCTGTGAAGGCGACAGCCGTCGCTTGAGGGACTTCATCGCCCATTGCCCAGGATGCGAATTGACCGATATTGCCGGCCGTGTGGCTGGCCAGCCACTCCCGAACCCCAAGCCGGAGCCATCCCCACCGTAAAATACGGTGATTTACGGTCCGCGAGCCGGACCGGAACGTCCTATCGCTTCCTGACGAACACCGTCCCGGCCGAATAGCCAGCCCCGAACGAGCAGATCAGCCCCGTCTCGCCGGGGGCGAAGTCGGCGTTGGCGCGATGGAAGGCGATGATCGAGCCGGCTGAGCTGGTATTGGCGAACTCGTCCAGGATGATGACGTTCTCTTCCGGGGTCGGGTCCCGGCCCAGGACCCGGCGACCGATCAGTTCGTTCATGTTGATATTGGCCTGGTGCAGCCACAGGCGCTTCAGACCCGTGGGATCGACGCCCAGGTCGGCGGCGTGCTCGAGGATCATGTCCGCCACCATCGGCACCACCTCGCGGAACACCTTGCGGCCCTCCTGCACGAAAAGCTTATCGCGGGCCCCGACCCCCTCGGGCGCACAGCGGTTCAGGAAGCCGAAGTTGTTGCGAATGTTGTTGGAGAACTGGGTTTTCAGGCGCGTGCCCAGGATATCCCAGCCGCCCGTGGCCTGATCGGCGTCCTCCAGGATCACCGCGGTGGCCACGTCGCCGAAGATGAAGTGACTGTCGCGGTCGCGGAAGTTGAGGTGGCCCGAGCAGATCTCCGGATTGACCATCAGTACGGCCTTGGCCGAGCCGGACGCGATGAAGTCCGCCGCCGTCTTGATGCCGAAGGTTGCCGAGGAACAGGCCACGTTCATGTCGAAGCCAAAGCCCTCGATCCCCAGCGCTTGCTGCACCTCGATGGCCATGGCCGGATAGGCGCGCTGCATGTTCGAGGCGGCGCAGATCACCGCCCCGATCTCGCTCACCGGCTTGCCCCAGCGCGCGATAGCGTCCCGGGCCGCCTTCACCGCCATCTCGGCCAGCACCGACAGTTCCTCATTGGGCCGTTCGGGGATGCTGGGGCGCATGATCTTGGGATCGACGATGCCGGCCTTGTCCACCACATAGCGGGCCTTGATGCCGGACGCCTTCTCCACGAACTCCACTGAGGACGGCGTCAGGGCCACGACCGACCCATCGCCGATGGCGGCTTCGTGTTCGGCGTTAAAGGCGGCGACATAGGCGTTGAAGGCCTCCACCAGTTCGGCGTTCGAGATGCTGTTGGGCGGGGTGTAGAGGCCCGTGGCGGCGATGGCGGCCTGACTCAAGTTGGGTGCTCCGAGGCGTTTCCTTACCGGACTGATAGCACGTTCCAAGGCGGCGCCACGTGCGCTGTGGCCGTTTCGCCACGGCAACCCAATGCCCTTCCTTGGGCGCTGAACCGCCCCACCGCCGCCGCGTTAGAGGCCGACCAGGGTTGGGCTGGGGTTCAGTAGGCGTTACCAGTCAAGGAGTTATAACAATGAAGTCTCTCATCATCGCGGTGTCGGCCGCTGCATTTGCCCTTCCGTTTGCCGCTCAGGCCCAGACCGCCAGCCTGTTCTCTCCGGTCACGCTCTACGGCCAGCTCGGCTACGAGGATAACCACGTGGAAGGCGCCAACCTCGGCGCGATCCAGGGCCGCCTGGGCGCCAAGTTTGGCAGCTACGTCGGCGTCGAAGGCGAGCTGTCCGGCGGGGTCAAGAGCGACACCGTCAACGTCGGCGGCACGCCGGTGAACCTGAGCCTGCGCAACCAGGAGGCCATCTACGGCGTCGGCTTCCTGCCCGTCACCCAGCGGTTCGACCTGTTCGGACGGGTCGGCTACGGCCACAGCTCGATCAAGGCCGACGCCCTGGGAACCCAGGTCAGCGGCGGCCAGGACAGCTGGAACTACGGCGGCGGCGGCCAGTACTTCTTCGACGACAAGAACGGGGTGCGCGCCGACTACACCCGCCACGAATTCGTCCACGGCCCCGAGAACGAGGACGTCTGGGCGCTGGGCTACGTGCGCAAGTTCTAGTTCCGGGCGGAGGGCGCGCCTGCGCAACGGCAGGCGCGCGTGCCACTCTCAGAGGCGCCGAGGCGAAAACCAACCGTTGGTGTCTGTTTCGGGAATGACACCACGCCGAGAATCCATTAGCGCGAGTGTTTGCGAGCCACTGTCAGTTGTGACGGGGTGCGCGTTACAAGTGAGGGGGATTCCCAAGTATGAAAGTGTTCATCATCGCGGCCGTGGCCGCGTGCTCAGCCATGTCCGCGCCTTTGGCAGCCCATGCGGCTGGTCTCGGATCGACGTTTGAACCTGCGCAGATGTATGCCTCGATCGGCTACGCCGGCGCCAAGCAGGACGACATCACGCTCGGCGCGATCCAAGCGCGCCTGGGCCTGCGCGCCGGCAAGTACCTGGGCGTGGAAGGCGAAGTGGCGGTTGGTGTGAAAAACGCCGACGTCACGGTCGGGGGCGGCACGGCGACGGTCAAGCTCAGCAACCAAGAAGCCATCTATGGGGTCGGCTTCTGGCCGATCTCACCCAAGTTCGACGTCTTCGCGCGGGTCGGCTACGGACACACCAACGTCAGCGCCTCCTCCGGTGGCGGCTCTGCGTCAGGCACCAGCGACAGCGTGAACTACGGGGCTGGCGGGCAGTACTTCTTCACGTCCAACGACGGCGTACGCGCCGACTATACCCGCCATCACTACAACGGCGGCGGCGGCGCAGACGTCTGGTCCATCGCCTATGTGCGCAAGTTCTAGATCCTGAAGGACTGGGCCGCGGCGAGGTTCGTCGCGGCCCTAGTCTCTGAGCAACGGCAGCGACAGCCCGCCGGCCGGCCGGGCGCTGAGCAGTTCGCGGCGGAAGCGGAACAGTTCCGCGGGTCGCCCGCCGGTCTCCACGTCCATGCGGCCAAGGCCCTCGACCAGGTCGGTGCGTTCCACCACGCGGCGGAAGTTCTGCTTGTGCAGGGGTACGCCGGCGATGGCCTCCACCGTCCGCTGCAGGGCCGACAGGGTGAAGGCCTCGCCCATCAGTTCGAACACCACCGGTCGGTATTTCAGCTTGCCGCGCAACCGGCCAAGACCGGTGGCCAGGATGCGGCGGTGGTCGGAGATCATCGGCTCGCCCAGCGCCGGATTGATCGCCGCCGGCTCGGCGGGACGCCCGCCCCGGGCCCGGTCGCGGTCGCGGCCGGCTTCGGGCGCCAAA
>DASVMY010000077.1:0-8651 GCA_036384135.1 Caulobacteraceae bacterium
GTCGCCGGCAAGGCCGCCAGCGTGCGGCGGCGCTGCTTCGTCACCGATGGCGAGCGGCTGGTGCTGCCGGCCTTCGGCGCCTATGCCGGCGGGCTCAACGTGCTGGACGAGGCCTTCCGCCCCCTGCTGGTCCGTCCGCCCCTGGCGGTGGCCCTGGGACGCGGACGCGCGCACGCGGTGGGCTGGCGCTCGCTGCGGCCAGACTGATGCGGCCCGACTGACTCTGCTTGCAATGCCGTGAAGGACAACGGCCATCTGAACGCCACAGCCCTGGTTTCTCGTGGCGAAGATGACATCGACCTGCGCTCACACCCTCGCCCTGGCCGCCCTGCTATCGATCGGCGGCTTCAACGCCGCCGTGGCCCAGGCCCAGGCTCCGGACGAGGTGCGCCCTCTGATCGTGCCGGGCGGCCCCAGCCCCAGGGTGGCGGCCAGCTATCCCGCCGACGGCGCCAGCGCCCCCGCCGGCGTCATCGTGCTGAAGATCACCTTCGACCAGCCCATGACCGCCGACGCCTGGGCCTATGGCAAGGCCGACGCCGGGGCCTTTCCCCAGTGCCTGGCCCATCCACGGCTGCTGAACGACAACCGCAGCTTCGTCCTGCTCTGCACCGTGGCGCCGGGCCAGGCCTACGCTATCGCGATCAATTCCGATCCGCGCTTCGCCAACACCACCGGCCGCTCGGCCAAGCCCTATGTGCTGCACTTCACCACCACCCAGCCGGAAACCCGCGACATGCCCGCCGCCCTGGCCCAGGCCGGGCTGACGGCCGCCGACGAGCCGGTGATGGAGTGGAACGACACCGGCAAGGGCGTCTCCCAGACCCCGCCGCCGCCGCCGCTGTAGGCGGGCGGCCGAGCCGCAGAGAGGCGGGCCGTCAATCGCGTTTTTTACTCGGGGATGAGATGCCGTTCTCCTTGGCGAATGCCTCCCACTGAGCCTCATCCGTGCTCTTCTGCAGTTCGTTCAGTTCCAGCGTGACCTTCGGGTCGTTCATCAAACCCCTCATGGCCGCCTGGCCGAGGGTGCCGAAGGCCGCCTCGATGGCCGAGCCGCCTTCGTACTTGATGGCTTGTGCGGTTTCCGTTCGACAGTCCTTGAGCATTAGTCGCTGGAACAATGTGGCGGCGTCCTTGTTGAAGGCCGTCCGTTGTTCGGGCTTGATGTTGGCGTAGCCGGCCACCTTGGGGTTCGCCGCCATCACGCTGAATATCCAGCGGATGAATGCAATCTGATCCTCGTCGCTTGAAGACGCCACCAGGCACTTGCTGAGATTGTCGCTATAGACCCCCGCCTGCGCGGGCGTCGCGCAGCACAGAAGTCCGATCGCCGCCACCGCGGCGACACCCTTGTGAATCATGAAAACCCCCTGGACCGGAACTCTGACAGGGGTCCACCAGAGGATGTCCCTCGTCAAGGCGCATCCCAAGGGCGTCGGAATCAGGTTCGACCCAGGTAGTCAGCGAAAAGGGTGGCGAAGACCAGGCCGCCACCTACGAGGCTGGGTAGGCGCGCGGCGATGGCGCGGCGGCGCGGCGCCTGCCATGGTTCGGGCCATGATCGAAGCCGAGACCGCCATCCGCGCCCGCCGGCGGCTGACCAACAAGCTGATCGCGGCCCACGACGCGGCGCGCCTGAAGCCCTTCTTCGCCGCGGACGCCAAGGTCATCGCCGGCGACGGGACCCTGATCGCCGGCGCGGCCGCCATCATCGAGGCCTTCGCCGCCCAGTTCGCCGAGCCGGGTTTCGGCGCCTATGCCCGCACTACCTTGGATGTCAGCCTGGACAGCGCCGGCGAGCGGGCCGCCGAGCGCGGCCAGTGGCTGGGGACCTGGCAGGGCCGGCCCAGCCTCCACGGCGACTACCTGGCCGTCTGGCGCAAGAACGTCGGCCAATGGGTGATCGAGTCCGAGCTCTATGTCACCCTGGGCGAAGGGAGCCCGCCATGACGCAAACAACACCGCAAGCCACGGCCCAGCACGACTGGACCGCCGTCGTCGCCGAACTGGAACAGCGCCTGAAGCTGCGCTCGATCCCCTTCGCCATGAAGATGTTCGTGGACCGGGCGCAGATGGAGGCGATCCCGCGCATCCGCCGGCCCCAGTCGATCCATACCCTGGACCAGATCGTCGGCCAGGCGTCGCGCCTGGGCTGGACGGTGGGCATCACCAGCGACGACCTGGTCGGCGCCCAGTGCCGGGCGGTGGTGGGCCTGGGCGGGGCCAAGACCGACGAGTGGAAGTCCGGACGGCACATGACCGGGGTCTGGTTCTCCACCGAGACCGACGCCACCGCCCACCAGGCGGCCATGCACTGCGTCCCCGACGGCCAGTACGACGCCCTGGCGGTGGGGCCCTTGGCGGGCGGCAAGCTCATCGATCCGGACATCGCCCTGTTCTACGCCACCCCTGGCGCGATGATGTATTTCATCAACGGCCTGCAGTGGTCCGGCTACAAGCGTTTCGACTGGGGCGTGGTGGGCGAGAGCGCCTGCGCCGACAGTTGGGGCCGGGCCCTGACCACCCGCACGCCCAGCCTGTCGATCCCCTGCTTCGCCGAGCGCCGCTACGGCGGGGTGCTGGACGACGAGATGCTGATGGCCACCCCGCCGGAATACCTGGTCAAGGCCCTGGAGGGGATGCGGGCGCTGAGCAAGAACGGCTTCCGCTACCCCTTCCCGCAGTACGGGGTGCAACAGGATGTGCGGGCCGGGATGGCGGTGAGCTACGCGGAGAAGGGGTGAGGGCGCCCTATGAACACCCGTCCACCAGCAACAGCTTGCTCGTCGTTGTCGTGTGACGGACGCGGAACAGGTCCTGGCAATCGGGATCGCTGAGAAAGGCCTGCGCGTTTTCCCGGGCCGGGAACTCGATCACCACCACCCGCTCCGGCTTCCAATCGCCCTCCATCACGGTCGGCTCCACGCCCTGGACGATGTATTGCCCGCCATGCTTGGCGATGAACGCCGGGATCGCGGCGATGTACGGCCGAAAGCCCGCGAGGTCGTGGATCGCCAGGTCGAGAACGAGGTAGGCCTTCATTTTCCAAGGCTCCGATTTCGCCCATGATCAGAGCCGCGGCGCCTCATGTCCATGATGAGCTGGCGATAGGGAGACCGGCGGGCGACCGGGTCGTGGCGATGCCCGTTTTCGGCAAAGGTCGCGATGACGGGCCACGACCCATGGCGGACCTTCGGAACCTCCGCCCCTCAGCTATCAGCTGGACGGAACGGCGTTGCTGCAGTTGACGACGGCGACCCGTGGGAGGACGCTTGCGGGCCAGGTCGGGAGGGTCCGGTCGGCTGCAGGGGCAGGTCGATGGTGAAGCCGGTAAAGTTTGCGCACGTTGTCTACCAAACGCGGCGCTATGCCGAGATGATTGCATGGTACGAGAAAGTCTTCGAGGCCACTGTCGTGCATCGCGATCCTGCGCTGGCATTCCTGACTTACGACGACGAACATCACCGCATCGCCATCGCTAACCTCGATCTGTTGAAGCCCGGCGGCGGCGCGGATGACCGCGGGCCCATCGGCGTGAACCATGTGGCATACACCTACGCCAGCGTTGGAGACCTGATTGACACCTACGTCCGGCTGAAAGACTGGGGTGTCACTCCTTACTGGCCCGTCCACCACGGGACGACGCTTTCGATGTACTACCGCGATCCCGACGGGAACCGGATGGAGTTCCAGGTCGACGTCGGCACCGTCGCTGAGGCGACGTCGTTCATGGCCAGCGACGCCTTCGCGGCCAATCCGGTGGGTGTGGACTACGATCCGGAGGACTTGCTGGCGCGGTTCCGCAAGGGCGAAAGCGAGGCGCACTTGCTTATGCGTCCTGATGGACCTCCGGCGGCCATTCCTGTTGAACATGGCATGACGTGAACGTCGGCGCTCCGGATACGCGGCGCTCCGGATACGGGGACAGAAGCACCAGTCACCTGCGCTGACGCACTAGCTGCGCGGTATTAGTTGCTCGCACGGGGAGGACGAACATATGCCGATTACCGCGTTCAACAGCGCCGACGACGGCTTGCAGCCAAGCGGAAGGAGCCGCGGGCATTTCATCGCGGACACCACCCTGGATGAAGCAGGGCCGTGGGTGCCCTACGCGCAGGGTGTCTGGATCCAGCCTTGCTGCTTCGACGTCACGTCGGGGGGGTTCAGCGTTATTTTGAAGGGTCTTCCTGGCGCCCAGCTCGGCGTCCACTACCACGTGGGCACCGTGCGCGGGTACACGATGCGCGGCCGCTGGCGGTACTTGGAGCACGACTGGGTCGCTGGGCCTGGGACGTTCATCTATGAGCCGGCAGGAGAAGCCCACACCCTAGTGATCGCCGACGACTCACCTGAGCCCGCACTGATCTTCTTCGTCGTCGAAGGCGGCCTCATCTACTTGGACAAGGCGGACGGCGGCGGCTTCGCCGCCTACGAGGATGGCTTCTCCATGCTTGAGCTGGCCCGGAAGCACTATTGCGAGGCGGGTCTCGACGTACGCCAGTTGGACCGTCTCATTCGATGAGCGTCGCGGCCGCGGGAAACGCGCGGCAACCGACGATTGGATAGCCCCTCGGAACCAGGCCCTCGGGCCCGGTCGCCAGCGAGACCGGGATCGCAAAGACCGGCCGCCCTTAGCCGAAGTGCTGCGCCGGCGGAGAGGTGGTCGGCTTTTGGGGAATCCGCCAGTGTCTTGAATCGACCCAAGTCGGACATTGCCGTCTTGGTCGCCTTACGGCGAGGGCGCGCCAGGAGCGGAAGCCAAGGCCGCGCCAGAAACCGGACACTCAGCAGAGCGCCGTGAGCTTGTTGATGGGGATGTCGAGCACGGTCCCTGGGGGGGCACGGTCACGCTGGTCATGGTTGAGCTCCTTGGACACAGGTTGCAGGCGCTCGGCCTGCGGCCCTACCCGTCGGCAAGACGGGTGTGCAAACGGAGCGGGCGGTTCGTTCCGCCTTGACGCGCGACTGAAGGAAGCGGGTCAACCCGCCAACCTGGCCAGCGTCAAGTCCAGCAATGCGCGAAGTCGCGCCAAGCGGCCGAGGTCGCGATGGTAGCCGATCCACACGTCGCGCGTCGGCGGTTCGTCTCCGAGGTGAAGACGCTCAATGCCGTCCATCATGTCACCAATGTCGCAAGGCAGAATGGCGACGCCCGCGCCCTCAGCACACATCTTGGCTTGGACGTTACGGCTATTGCTTCGGAACGTCGTGCGCGCGTTCGGCAATATCCTCTGCAGCCATGTGTCGTCGGGTGTGCCGGCAAAGGAAGCGTGGAGCGCCATCAAATTGGCGCCGGCGCCGTCGCCAGCCTTGGGATGCTTCAAACCTTTGCGGATATAGGCGCCATAGCGCAGTTGCAGGAGTTTGCGCGAAACGACATCGGGTTCATCGAACGGCCCGAAGCGAAACGCCAGGTCCGCCTCTCGTCGCGATAGACTCAGAAAGCGTTGATCTGTCAGTAGCTCGATGACGACATAGGGATGCAGCGCCGCGAATTCGGTGAGCACGGTGCTGAGCACATACCCGCCAAACCAGTCCATCGAGGTGACGCGCAGCACACCCTCTAGATGTTGGGCCTGCCCCGAGTTTTGACGTTCGATGGCTAGCGCCTCTTCCTCCATGCGCTCAGCGCGCGGAAGCAGCGCCGCGCCTTCATCCGTCAGGGTGAAGCCATGCGTTGTCCGCTGGAACAATTTGTTGCCCAGGGCCGCTTCGAGTGTGCGCAGACGCCGCCCCATGGTCGGTTGGGTCTGGCCAACCTTGCGAGCCGCAGCGCCGAGCGTGCCCTCGCGGGCGATGGCCAGAAAGACCCGGATGTCGCTCCATTCCATCGATCTTTGCCATTTCCCACGACGCCAAACAATTATGCATGGACTCTATGCGACATCTTAGGTTTCATGCAAACTTTCGAGGTCTTACGTTGCCTCCTGCGCGACGAGAGCGCATCTCTCGGAGACTCGGGAAACCATGGCTTGAAATGGCGTGTCGCGGCGCTAGCCGTTGGCAAGATGTTGCTGGTCTTGGCGACGATCGTTGGCGTAGTGCAATTGTTCCGGTTGCTGCTGCTGCCCAATATCCAGTCGGTCTTTCATCTGGACGAGGCGGCCACAAGTGTCGTGCGACGCATCGGCATTCTGCTCGTCGTACTTCTGGCATACTGGGCCGCTATCCGGCTGATCGAGAAACGCGCGATCGTTGAGCTGCGGTTTGCGCCGAGCGGCATAGTGTTGGGAGCGCTCGCGGGCGCGGCGCTGATTTCCCTCACGACACTGTCGCTGTTTGCCGCCGGGATCTATGAGGTGACGGCGGCTCGGGGCCTGCACAACGGATTGCTCGGCGCTGCCGGGCTGATCCTGGTCGCAGCGATGTTGGAAGAGGTCGGGTTTCGCGGCGTATTGTTCCGCATGCTTGAAAACACCTGGGGAACGCTTCCTGCGCTGTGCGTAGAGTCGCTTCTCTTTGCCGCGCAGCATCTGGCCAATGTCGAGGGCGCAGGCCTTGTCGCCTCGCTTACGACGATGATTGCCGTGACGCTGACCGGCGCGTTCTGGACGTTGGTCTTCGTGCACACCCGCAACTTGTGGATCGTGGGCGCCAATCATGCTGCGTGGAACTTTGCAATCCTTCTGACCGGGTTGCCGCTGTCGGGCTTGGAGGATTGGCGCGGGCTGGCGCCATTCGAGAGTCGCTACAACGGTCCCGACTGGATCACCGGCGGCGCGTTCGGACCGGAAACTTCAGCACTCTCAATCGGCGTGCTCGTCGCTTGTCTGGCGGTATTGTTTCATGAAGCACGGAAGCGCAAGCGCACGATTGAAGTTTGAGTATTTCGACTACCAGGGTCCGCGCGAGGCGGACCGGTCGCGAACGGCCAATCGCGACGCCAGCGCTTCACCGCTCGGCTCCGCGATCTCGAACGATAACCTCTCGCAGGTGCGGCTGCCGACGCGATCGCCAGAAAGTACGATGTCACGCTTCGCGCAGGCAGGCAGGTAGGCCGTCTCGTTCAGGTCTCAATGCGGACCCCTCCAACCTCTCCTTTAAGTCAACTTTCGTCGATGCGCTGGGCTCCACTCAGCTTCCGCTTCCCTGCCGGCCGTAATAGACACCAGCAAGCGCCAAGACCCCCGCCAGACGCGATGTCCCCCTGACCGGCCTCTGGCCCCCGCCCCATGCCGGGTCTAGGCTGGCCGCTAACGACGAAACCAGGGCGGACACCATGGCCTACGAGCAGATCCTCTACCGCGTCGAGGACGGGGTGGCCGTCGTCACCCTGAACCGTCCGGAGAAGCTGAACGCCTGGACCGGACGGATGCACCACGAGGTGCGCTCGGCCATGCGCGAAGCCAGCGACGACGACGAGGTGCGCGCCATCGTGCTCACGGGCGCCGGGCGCGGGTTCTGCGCCGGGGCGGACATGAACACCCTGCAGGACATCCAGCAGGGAACCGCCAGTTCCGCGCCGCGGGAAGAAGCCTTTGATGCGGACTCGGACCCCAATTTCCAGAAGGTCTATTCCTACTTCCCCGCCGTGCCCAAGCCGATCATCGCGGCGGTGAACGGCGCCTGCGCGGGCCTTGGGTTTGTGATCGCCCTCTACGCCGACATCCGCTTCGCCGCCGACGAGGCGGTGTTCACCACCGCCTTCTCCCGGCGCGGGCTGGTGGCCGAGCATGGGGCCAGCTGGCTGCTGCCGCGGCTGGTGGGACTAGCGAACGCGGCGGACCTGCTGTTTTCGGCCCGCAAGATCAGGGGCGCCGAAGCGGCCCAGATGGGGCTGGTCAACCGTTCGATCCCCTTCGACAGCTTCGAGGAAGAGGTGATGGAATACGCCCGCATGTTGGCGCGGGAAGTCTCCCCCCGCTCGGTGCGCGAGATGAAGCGCGAGATGTGGAACGCCCAGTTCCAGACCCTGGGCCAAGCCATCGACGCCGCCAACGTCGACATGGCCGCCAGCTTCCTGTCGGAGGACTTCAAGGAAGGGGTGGATCACTTCCTGGAGAAGCGGGCGCCGGCGTTCACGGGGCGGTAGGGGGCGTCAGACCCATTCGCTGATCGTGCCGGAGGCGGCGTGCTCCTCCTTCTCCCCTTTGCGGGACCGTTGCGAAACTCCCCTCCCCCTTGCGGGGAGGGGTCGGGGGTGGGGGTGCAACACCAACGTCGCCGACTTGTCCGAACCTCTTCGCCGTGAAATCAACGGCGATTGCGCTGGCGCCCCCATCCCCAACCCTTCCCCGCGAGGGGGAAGGGACCTCTTTGGGTTGACCTCTGAATTACGCAACGGTCCCCTTGCAGGAGAAGGGTGAGCAGCGGCGGTGATCCAGTCTGGGCCTGGCGCAGAACTCTCCGGTCCCTACCGCACGTAGGCGGCCAGGCGGGTGACGGTGGCCTGGTCGGGGGCGCCGCTGGCGGGCAGGCCCTGGTCGTGCTGGTAGGCCGACAGCGCCAGGCGCAGGGCCGGCGAAGGCGAGCCGTCGGTGGGGCCTTGGTAGTAGCCGAGCGACGAGAGCGCCCGCTGGGCGGTGACCATGTCATTGGCCCCATTGGCGGCCCCAGTGGCGGCCGGGCCGGCCGCTGGAACCGCCTGGGCGGTCTGGACCGACGGCAGGGTCGAGGCGTTGGGCGCCGTGGAGCGGAAGCCCGACGCCGCC
>DASVMY010000078.1:0-1658 GCA_036384135.1 Caulobacteraceae bacterium
CGCGCCCCGCCTCGATCTCGGTCAGGGCGTCGGACAGGCAGGCCTCGTGCGCCGCCTCGCTCAGCCCCGCCATGGTCTTCAGCATCGGCATGATGTCGTAGCTGGCCACATGGCGCTGCGGCACGCGGGCGCGGTCGCCCAGCGCCGCGATCGTGTCGTCCGGCTGTTTGAAGGTGATCTGCAGGCCCTTGCGGAAGTCGCCGCCCAGCATCATCCCCGCCACCCCCGGTTTCCACTTGGCATAGTGGTCGGCCGGCTTGCCCACGCTGGCCCGGGCGGCGACGAACCGCGCCCGCAGGGCCGGCGGCAGGGTGTCCTCCATCGGCGTCCTGGTCTGGAACGGCTTTCGGTTGAACAGGAAGAAGGCCGCCAGCTTGATCGGATTGGCCCGCACCGACGGCGGCAGGATCAGGGCGTTGGCCCCCTTCAGCCGCGACTCCGTGCGCGCGGTGTTCCAGGCCAGGCCCTTGGGCAGCCCCGACGGGATCCCCAATATGAACACCTTGGAGTCGCTGTCCGACACTGTCCACCAGGCCGGCCCGCCGGTGGGGGCGCCGTTGACCACCAGCTCGTCGATCAGATTGGCCTCGGAGTCGCGGCCGGGTGTCTGGGCCGGGGATGCGGTGGCGAAGGCGGCGACGAAGGCGACGGCGGCAAGGGCGAGGGCGCGCAGGGTCATGTCGACTTTCCGTCCGGGCCTTCTGCGCGGAATCGCCCCTATAATGCAGAGGTCACAGAGCTTGCCCATGCCCATCCGCCGCCTGCCGCCCGACCTGATCAACCGCATCGCCGCCGGCGAGGTGGTGGAACGGCCCGCCAGCGCGGTGAAGGAGCTGGTGGAGAACGCCCTCGACGCCGGCGCCACGCGCCTGGACATCCAGGCGGACGGCGGCGGCCTGACCCGCATCCTGGTCTCCGACGACGGCGCCGGCCTTGGCCGCGAAGAGCTGGCGGTGGCCATCGAGCGCCACGCCACCTCCAAGCTCAACCCCGGCGACGACGGCCTCTACGACCTGTTGCGCATCTCCACCCTGGGCTTCCGGGGCGAGGCCCTCCCCTCGATTGGCGCCGTGGCGCGGCTGTCGATCTCCTCGCGGGCGCGGGGCCAGTCGGACGCCTTCGCCATCATGGTGGAGGGCGGGGCGGTAGGCGCCGTCGGCCCCTCCGCCTTCGCCGAACCGCACGGGGCGCGGGTGGAGGTGCGCGACCTGTTCTACGCCACCCCCGCGCGGCTGAAGTTCATGAAGTCCGAGCGGGCCGAGGCCATGGCCATCGCCGAGGAGGTCAAGCGCCAGGCCATGGCGCACGAGGCGGTCGGCGTGTTCCTGGATCTCGACGGCCGCCGCACCCTGCGCCTGCCCGCCGAGGCGGCGGGGCCACAGGGCCGCCTGGCGCGGCTGGGCGCGATCCTCGGCCGCGACTTCGCCGACAACGCCCTGGTGGTGGACCAGGAGCGCGAGGGGGTGCGCCTGACCGGGTACGCCGGCCTGCCCACCTACAACCGGGGCAACGCCGCCCACCAATATCTGTTCGTCAACGGCCGCCCCGTGCGCGACCGCCTGCTGCAGGGCGCCCTGCGCGCCGCCTATGCCGACTTCCTGGCCCGCGACCGGCACCCCACCGCCGCCCTTTATGTGGAACTGGAGCCGGACCAGGTG
>DASVMY010000079.1:0-53164 GCA_036384135.1 Caulobacteraceae bacterium
TGGCCGACCGCTGGGCGAGGCTGGCCGGCGGAGGGACGGCGTCTGGGCCGATCGACGACGGCGTGCTGCTGACCGCCGCCTTTCCCGAGCGGATCGCCAAGGCCCGCGGCAAGCTCGGCGAATTCC
The DNA here is from genome assembly GCA_036384135.1 of Caulobacteraceae bacterium. Lineage (GTDB taxonomy): Bacteria > Pseudomonadota > Alphaproteobacteria > Caulobacterales > Caulobacteraceae > Acaudatibacter. Next base: position 127 of record DASVMY010000079.1, read on the forward strand.
AGCTGGCCAGTGGGCGAGGGGCCTTCCTTGACCCGGCCGACACCCTGGCGCGGGAAACCTGGCTGGCTGTGGCGGAACTGGGCGGCGGCGAGTCCCGTGACCGCATCCTGCTGGCCGCGCGCCTGGACGAGGACGCCATGCGTGCGGCCTTCGAGAACCAGATGACCCGCGAGGAGCGGCTGGAAACCACGCCGGGTGGCCTGCGGGCCAAGGAGACCCTGCGGCTGGGCCGCCTGGTGGTGGAGGAGCGCCTGATCGCCAACCCCGACCGCAAGCTGATCGAAGCGGCATTGCTGGACGAGGTGCGCCGCCGGGGTCTGGGCGCCATTCCGTTTGGCGAGGCGTCGCAGGCCCTCCGCGCTCGGGTCGCTTTCCTGCGCGCTACGGACACGGCTTGGCCGGATCTCTCCGACGCAGGGCTGCTGGCCACGCTGCAGGACTGGTTCGCGCCGCTGCTGGCAGGTAAGTCAGCCCTGACCGGCCTTGGCGATGGCGCCCTGGAAACCGCCCTGCGCAGCACCATCCCCTGGGACCTCCAGCGCCGTCTGGAGACCGACGCCCCCGCGCGGTGGACCGCGCCCACCGGCTCCAGCTTCCGCATCGACTACGCCGCCGAGGGTGGGCCGCGCATCGACGTCCGGGTCCAGGAACTGTTCGGCCTGGCCGCCCATCCCACGGTGGGCGCCGCGATTCCCTTGACCCTGGCCCTGCTGTCGCCCGCCCATCGGCCGATCCAACTCACCCGCGACCTGCCGGGGTTCTGGAAGGGCTCCTGGAGCGACGTGCGCAAGGACATGCGGGGCCGATATCCAAAGCATCCCTGGCCGGAGGACCCCGCCGCCGCGGCGCCCACCACCCGCGCCAAGCCTCGCCCTTAGGCGTCCCTTGCCCGGAATCGCAATGCCAGCGGACGATTCTGGCCCCGCGAGCCGCGATCACGGCCCGACATTGCCCGATCCCCCAGGCCCGGCTAGCTTGCCTGCCAACTCGGGGGGAGCGCCGAGTCAGCAGCGGAAAAGGACAGCTAGATGGCGAATGTGCCAGTGGCAGGTCGCGGCCTTGGTCGGATCTTCCTTCGAAAATCGGTGGAACAGATCCAATCGGAACACGCCCACGGGGAGTTGAAACGAACCCTGGGCGCCTTGAACCTGGTTCTGCTGGGCATCGGCTGCGTCATCGGCACCGGCATCTTCGTCCTCACCGGCCGGGCCGCGGCCCAGTTCGCCGGCCCGGGGATCATGATCTCCTTCGTCATTACGGGCACCCTCTGCGCCCTGGTGGCCCTCTGCTACGCCGAACTGGCCTCGGTGCTGCCCGTATCGGGCTCCGCCTATTCCTATTCCTACGCCTCCATGGGCGAGATCGTCGCCTGGATCATGGGGCTGCTGCTGCTGCTGGAGTACGGCCTGGCGGCCTCGACCGTGGCGGTGGGCTGGTCCGGCTACGTCGGCAGCCTGCTGGCTGACTGGCACATCATCATTCCCCCTGAACTGACGGCAGCGCCGGGCGTGGCCATCAAGGACGCGGCCGGCCATGTGATCGCGCACGGCGTCATGAACCTGCCGGCCATCATCGGCATCGCGGCGGTGACCACCCTGCTGGTGGTGGGGATCTCGGAGTCGGCGACGGTCAACAACATCGTCGTGGTCATCAAGCTGACCGTCGTGATCGCCTTCATCGTCATCGGCTCGCGGTATGTGCACCCGGCCAATTGGTCGCCCCTGGTTCCCGCGGAAATCCCCGCCCGGCCGCCGGGCACAAACATGGACATGCTGCATCAGATCGGCCGAGCGCTCGGCGCTGTGATCACCGGAGACACCAGCCACAAATACGGCATCGGCGGCGTCATCCATGGCGCGGCCGTGATCTTCTTCGCCTATCTGGGTTTCGAGGCGGTCTCCACCGCCGGCGCCGAGGCCCGCAACCCGGCCAAAGACATGCCCATCGGCATCCTGGGCGCCCTGGCGATCTGCACCATCCTCTACATCATGACCTCGGCGGTGCTGGTGGGGATCGTTCCCTACGCCTCCCTGGATAACCCGGCTCCCATCGCCACGGCGGTGAACCAGATCGGCCTGCCGTGGTTCGCCATCCTGGTGAAGATCGGCGCCATCGCCGGCCTGTCGTCGGTGATGCTGGTGCTGCTGTACGGCCAGACGCGGATTTTCTACACCATGAGCCGCGACGGCCTACTGCCCTCGGCTCTGGCCTCGGTGCACAAGCGTTTCAAGACCCCCTGGATCAACACCATCATCGTCGGGATCGCCGCCTGCGGCGCCGCCGGCTTCATGTCGTTGGACGCTCTTGCGGATCTGTCGAACGTCGGCTCCCTGGCCGCCTTCTCCATCGTCTGCGCCACGGTGATCTACCTGCGCTTCACCGCTCCGAACCTGGTGCGCCCGTTCAAGGCGCCGGCCTTCCTGGTCACCGGCGGCGTCGCCATCGTGCTCTGCATCCTGCTGCTGGCCAGCCTGATGTCCACACCGGCAACGCGGAACTTTTTCGGCATCTATCTAGTCATCGGTGTGGCGATCTACTTCGCCTATGGCGTCAGCCATTCGAAGCTGGGCAAGGGTATCCTCGTCGGAGGCGGTGAGCCCGAGCCGATGGAGCTGCCGCACAAGATCGACTAACCAGACCTTGGATCAGGCCGTCGCCGCGTAGATCATCACGCCGGTGGCGACGGCCAGGTTCAGGCTGTCGGCCCTGCCCCGCATGGGGATCTTGACGTTGACATCGCAGATGGCGGCCAGATCCGACGGCAGGCCGGCCTGTTCGTTGCCCATCAGGATCAGGGCCGGGTCGCGGTAGTCGGCGGCGCGGAAGTCCGTGGTGGCGGTCAGCAGGGTGCCGACCACCGACCCAGGCCAGCGTTTGCGCCAGTCGATGAACTGCGCTGCCTCCGCCTTGGCGATCGGCACCGCGAACACCGAACCCATGGTCGCGCGCACCGCCTCCACCGAATAGGGGTCGCAGCAGTCACCCACCAGGATCACCCCGCCGCAGCCGGCCGCGTCAGCGGTGCGGATGATGGTGCCGAGGTTGCCCGGATCACGCACCGCCTGCAGCGCCACCCAGCACCGCGCCGACTTCGGCTCCAGGCTCTCCAGCGGCGCGAACAGCTGGCTGAACACGGCCAGCACGGTCTGGGGGTTATCGCGCTTGGAGATCTTGGCCAGGATGTCCCGGCTGACCTCGATCACTTCTCCGCCTGCCCGCCGCGCCGCCTGCGCGGCCTGGCGCACCAGGGGGTGGCCCGCCGCGTCGGCGCTGTGCAGCAGGATCCTGGGCGCGTGGCCCAGCTCAACCGCTTCGGTGACGATCTTCAGCCCCTCGGCCAGGAACAGCCCGGTCTCTTCCCGCTCCTTGCGCAGGTGCAGCGCCCGCGCCGCCTTCACCGTCGGGTTGGAGAGCGAGGTTATGGTGCGGTCGTTCACGGATCGCTCCTGTGGGGGGCTCTCCAGCGCGCGAAAAAGGAAAGGCCGACGCCACGCTCGCCGCCGAGGGGGCTGTCACCCTCGATCAGGGCCAGTTCGCCCCAGTCTATGGTCCCGCCGCGGCCTTCCAGCGCTTGAGCCATCAGGCTGGCCAGGGCCAGGCCCGACAGCCGCTCGGAATAGGCGTTCAGCAGCAGGAAGCTGGCGTCGGGCGCCAGGAGGCGGCCGCAGTTCTCGATCAGCTCCGGCAGGTCGTCGTACAGCCGCCAGACCTCGCCCCCCGGGCCGCGCCCATATTTCGGCGGATCGAGGATGATCCCTTGATATTGGCTCCCGCGGCGGACTTCCCGCCGCACGAAGGTGCGCGAGTCCTCGCAGATCCAGCGCATGGGATGCGCCTCCAGCCCGCTCAGCTGCGCATTCTCCCGCGCCCAGCCGATGGCCTTCTTGGAGGCGTCGATATGGGTCACCGCCGCGCCGGCCGCCGCCATGGTCAGGCTGGCCACGCCGGTATAGCCGAACAGGTTCAGCACCTTGGTGTCCGTGGTCGACCCCGCCAGCCGCTCCGCCAGCCAGGCCCAGTTGGCCGCTTGTTCGGGAAACACCGCCAGGTGGCGGAAGGCCGTGAACCGGCCCTGGAACCGCACCGTGTCGCCCCTACTCATGGTCCCCCAACTCATGGTCCATGTCTCCGGCAGCTTGCGGGCATAGCGCCAGCGGCCCGCGTCCTCCTCGTCGGTGGGATCGAAAACAGCGTCGGCGGCGTCCCATTCGGACGGGGGCAGGGTAGGACGCCACAGGCACTGCGGCTCGGGCCGGATCACCCGGTAGGGGCCATAGCGCTCCAGCTTGCGCCCGCCGCCGCTGTCGATCAGGGCGTAGTCCTTCCAGGCCGTAGTCCGCATCACAAGCGGGGCGGGGGAGAGAGCAGGGCGGGTCATACGGTCCGATTACGCGGCCTTGCGGCATTTCGTCCAGCGCCCGGACGAACCTAGCGGGCGAGTGACCTTGCAGTGGGACCGTGATTCCCCTTTAGTAAGTTGAAGAAACAAACCCAGGGGGCCAGCCGGGTGACCATGATTCTCAACAAGCCGCGGAAGTCGGCGCGTAAGGCGAAGGGTGACGGACACCTTCGGCGCGCGGAGATCCTGGCGGCCGCCGAACGAATTTTCGTCGCCCAAGGCTATGAAGGCGCCACGATCCGCAAGATCGCCGACGAGGTGGGGGTCTCGTCCACGGCGCTCTACATGCACTTCAAGGACAAGGACGAAATCCTGCTGGAGATTTGCACCGAGGTTATCGCGCAACTCCTGACCATCAACAGCGAGATCTCGGTCGAGCCTATCGACTCCGTGGCCCGGGTCCGCCGGATGCTGGAGGCCTATATCCACTTTGGCCTCAGCCATCCCAACGCCTATCGCCTGGCGTTCTGCTCGTCCCCCCTGGCCAATTCGCTGCAGAAGCAGGAGGCCACAAATCAGATGGGCGCCAACTGTTTCGAGCGCTTCGTTGGCGTGGTGCGCGAGATCGCGGCGGAGGGGCGCCTGCGGTGCGGCGACGCGCGCACGGCGGCCCAGACCCTGTGGGCGGCCTGCCACGGCCTGACCGCGATGATCATCACCAAACCCTCCTTCGACTGGGCGGAGCCGGATGACATCATCAAGGTGATGATGGACAGCCTGCTCTACGGCATGATCGCCGACTGACTTTTTTCGTCGATGGCTTGTAACTTCGGCGGGTCGAGGCGCGAAGTTAGGAGCATGACACGTTTCAAGCCTCCAAGTCTGGCCAAGACCCTTGCCCTGGCGGCCGCGTTCGCAGCGGCCGGTTGCGCCGCCGCCCCGACACAGGCCGCCGACGCCGCCCACCCAACCGTGGTGGAGCTGTTCCAAAGCCAGGGCTGCTCGTCTTGCCCTCCGGCCAACGCCAACCTGCTGACGGTGGCGGACCGGCCCGACGTCCTGGCCCTGAGCTTCGGCGTCACCTACTGGGACGACCTGGGCTGGAAAGACACCTTCGCCACCCCCCAATACACGGCCCGCCAGTGGGACTATGCGCACGGCCTTGGCCACACCAACGTCTTCACGCCTCAAGTGGTGGTCAATGGCCGCCATGACGGGGTCGGCGCCGACCCGCGCGATTTCGCCGGCCTGATCCGCGCCGGCGACCGCGGCCTGACCGGCCCGGCGGTCGCCATCACCGGCGCCGTCGTCACCGTCGGAGCCGCCGCCACGCCGGCCAGAACCGCAGACATCTGGCTAGCCCGCTACGATCCCCGCATCGTGCAGGTGCCGATCAAGCGCGGCGAGAATGGCGGCAAGACCCTGCCGCACCGGAACGTCGTGCGCGAACTGGTCCGCCTGGGCGCCTGGAACGGCAAGGCCGAAAGCCTGGTCCTGCCGCCCAGCCACGACGCGAACCTGAAGACCGCGATCCTGATCCAGTTGCCGCGAGGAGGCCCGATCCTGGCCGCGGCCCGGGGCTGATCCATCGGTCCCTGTCGAGGAGCGATGAAAGGTGGGCGCAGTCGGCCTTAACGGGCTAGTCTTCCGCCTCGCGAGGATCGATGGCGGGTCAGACACGGTGAGTTCAGGTGCCGCGGGGGTCGAACCCCGGTTGAAGGCGCTGATGCTTCGGGGGCTGGACGGCGACCGGGCCGCCCAGGCTGAACTGCTGTCGCAGTTGAGCCGGTACCTGCGCGCCTATTTCGCACGCCGTTTGGGCCGGGACGCCGCCGACATCGAGGACCTGGTGCAGGACGCGCTGCTGGCCGTGCACCTGAAACGCGCCTCCTACGACCGGCGACAGCCGTTCACGCCCTGGGCCTACGGCGTGGCGCGCTACAAGCTGCTGGACCATTTTCGCCGCATCGGCTCGCGCGCCGAGACCCCCCTCGAGGACGCCGACGCCTTGTTCGCTGCCGACGAGGCTACGCCCCGCGAGGCCCGGCGCGACCTTGGCCGCCTGCTGGACGGCCTGCCCGAGCGGCAACGCAACCTCGTCCTCGACGTGAAGGTCGCCGGTCTCTCCATCGAGGAAGCCTCGGCCAAGAGCGGCATGTCTGCCTCGGCGGTGAAGGTTTCCATCCACCGCGGCGTCCAGGCCATGGCAAGGAGGGCGCGCGATGAACACCGATGACCTGATCGCCACCCTGGCCGCCGACGCCGCGCCGGTGCGCAGGGGCGCGGTGTGGATGCGTTGGGGGCTCGCTGTAGCGGCGGCCCTAGGCCTTTCCCTGGCGGTGATGTTGTCCGTCTGGGGCGTGCGGGCCGACATCCACCACGCCATGCGGACCTCGCCCTTCTGGATGAAGGCCGGCTACACCCTGGCGCTGGGCTTGGCCGGGCTGTTGATTGTCGAGCGGGCAGGGCGGCCGGGTGTGCGGCTGGGCTGGGGCGTGGCCCTGGCCGCCGTGGCGGTGGCGGTGATCGCGGGCCTGGCCATGCACGAACTGATGGGACTGCCGATCAGCGCCTGGCGCGCCGACATGATGGGCCAGTCGGCTCGCGTCTGCCCCTGGCGGATCCTGGCCATCTCCGCCCCGGTGTTCCTGATCGCCATGTTGACGTTGCGCCGGATGGCCCCGACCCGACCGGCCATCGCCGGCGCCGCGGCGGGCCTGCTGGCCGGGGGCCTTGGGGCGAGCGTCTATGGCCTGCATTGCGACGAGACGGCCGCGGCCTTCACCGCCATCTGGTACACCCTGGGCATGGCCCTGTGGCCCGCCGTTGGGGCCTTGATCGGGCGCTGGACGCTGCGCTGGTGAGTCCGCCCGCCGGTAGGGTGTAAGGCGAAAATGTGACGCGGAGGCCTCAAGCCTCAAATCCGCCTTAAGAATTGATCGACTAGGCTAGCGCTCATGAGCCGCTTATCAGTCTCAGCTTCGCTGGCGGAGCGACGCGCCCTAGAGCGTTTGCCGACCGCCCTGCGCGCCAAGGTCTTTCCCGGCGCCGTTGATTGCGTCATCCGCGACTACAACGAGCGTGGCGCGCGCCTGTCATTCCCCGAGCGGGTCTTGATGGGCGAGCATCTGGTCGTGGTGATCTGGTCCAGCGGCCTGGCCTACGAGGCCGTGACGCGCTGGAGGGCCGGCAACGAGATCGGCGTGCAGTTCCAGGTCGGGCGCGACCTGCGCCGCCCCACACCCGCTCATCTGGCGTCGATCCGGGCGCAGTGGATCAACCGCCGGCCCCGTCTCAGCCGCCGCAAGCTGGTCAAGTGCGCCGCCATGATTGACGACCGCGCCGCCCGCCGGGGCGCCTGGATCAAGGGTTAGGCCGTCCGCTACTGGCGGAGGGGTGTGGACGTCAGGGGCGCTGACGCCGGTTCGCCGGCGGCCGTGGAGATGGCGTAGCCGTAGCCGCCGCGCTTGAGGTCCGTGGCCAGGGTGAGGGGGGCCGTGCCGCCGTTCAGCCGGGCGCGATAGACCTGGGCCGCTTCCATGACGCGCATCACGTAGTCGCGGGTTTCGGAGAAGGGGATGCACTCGATGAAATCCAGCGGGTCGGTGCTGCTGGACCGCGGGTCGCCACAACCGATGGCCCATTCCGTCGGGCGGCCGGGTCCGGCGTTGTAGGCGGCCGAGGCCATCACATAGGAGCCGCTGAACTGGCTCACCAACTGGCCCAGGAAGGCCGAGCCCAGCTGCATGTTGTAGTCGGGATCATCGAGCTGGTTGGGCGAATAGGGCATGCCCAGCCGCCGGGCGATGATCGACGCCGTGCCGGGCATCAGCTGCATCATGCCCCGCGCGCCCGGCGCGGACCTGGCCCGGGGATCGAAGCTGCTCTCCTGACGGGTGATGCCCAGCACGAAAGCGGCCTCCGGGGCGCCGGCGACCATCGGCGGCGTGCGGATGGGGTAGCCTCGTTCGGGCAGGATGAACCCGCGTTTTGCGGCGTTGCGCACCGCCCGCATGGCCCCCTCCTGATCGCCATAGCCGCGGGCCATGTCCACCAGCAGCGCCTCTTCCTGGCCCGTGGGCAGGGTGTCGGCCAGGCCGGCGACGAACAGCTTGAAGCTGTCCTTGGCGCCGATCTCCGCCAGGGTGCGGGCGGCGCGGACGGCCTGCCGGCTTTCAAAGCGGGCGCGGTCGGCGGGGGTGATCTGTGGATCGCGTTCCAGGGTGATGGTCTTGGAACCGCTCTTCATGGCCGCCAACTGGCCGTAGAAGGTCGTGTAGTAGCGGGCGGCCTGGCCGTAGAAGATATGGGCCTGCAACGGATCGCCCTGGGCCTCGGCTGCGCGGCCGCGCCAGTAGAGCGCCCGGCTCTGGGTCAGGGGCGATTGGCCGACGCCCTGCAGCTTGGCGAAGTGGGTGTCGGCCAGCCGCGGGTCCTTCAGGCGCGAGAAGGCCAGCCAACCGGCCATGAACTCCGCATCGGCCGCGTCGCCGCCGGCGGTGAGGCCGGTATGGGCCGCGATGGAATAGGCGCCGTTGCTGTCTCCGGTCTTTAGGGCCGCGACCGCCTGGCGCCCGTGATTCCACAGCCGCTCGCCAGCGCCGTCATAGGCGATCTTGGCCGGCAGGTAGGAGGCCAGGGACTGGGCCGTGAACAGCTCCCCCCGGTCGCGGGCGGCCAGGACGCGCTCGTAGGCCAGGCCGGGAAGGGTCTGTTGTTCCGGGGGCAGGGCGTCGACCAGGGCCTGGGCGTTGCTGGCGCCCTGGCGCACGGCGATGCGGGCCACGTCCACGGCTCGCTGTTCCGCTGGCAGTAGATCCAGCATGGCCCTGGCAGCGTCGCCCTGCGGTCCATAGAGCAGCATATCGGCGCGGGTGACGTGATCGTCCGTGGTCAGAACATCGCCAAACCGAGCCAGCATCGCCCTCTGGACATCGACATCGAAGGGGATGGTGCGCCAGGCGTTGCGGATCACCAAGGCAGCGTCCAGCGGTTTGCTTGTGGCCCTGAGCGCGGAGGCCAAGGCCATGGCGCCCTGACCGGTCACCGGATCGGCGCCGCCGAACCAATTGAGAGTCGCCTGAGGCCCAAGACCCGCGGTCTCCAGCAGTTTCTCGGCGGCGATCTGGCGTCTGCCGACGCGGGGCCAGCCGGCCAGATCGCGGCGGGCGGTGTCAGCCTCCATGAAACTCATCGAGTCCGGCGCCCCGTCCGCCAGGGCCCACAGGGCGATCTTGCGGGCCATGGGGTCGGATAGCCCGGACAGGGCCGTGCGCACGCCGCCGCCATTGCCGTTCTTGCCGGCGTTCAGCGCCGCGATCACGCCCTGGGCGTCGCTGTCGGAGAGCGATTGACTGTAGGCGACCGGGGGCGTGCTGATCGGTTGCCCGGCCCCGGCCCCGGCCCCGGGCTGCGTCGTGGCGGCGGCGGTTGCGGTGGCAGGGATGGGGGAGGGCGCAACGGTTGGAGAGACGCCGCCGGGGGCGTGAGGAACATCAGGCGTCAGGGTCTGCGCGACCGCTACGCTGGCGACCAGGGCCAGGGCGCCGAGGGCCACGAAACCTCTGCCGGTCCGGTACCTCAACCTCTTGAACTCCTCAGGAACCACGAATCATCGCCGCCAACCGTTGCAGGCGTGGCGTCGGACGACATATTGTCGGTTCGACTCCCAAGGCCGCAATAACAAGCGGCGACATCACGGCCTTTTGCATCCCATGCCTCTACCCATCTTCAAGGGCGTCATTACGGCGCTTGTGACCCCTTTTCGCGATGGCGCCTTCGACGAGGCCGCCTTCGTCGCCCTGGTGGAACGCCAGATCACCGGCGGCGTCCACGGCCTGGTGCCGGTGGGCACCACGGGCGAGACCTCGACCCTCAGCCATGATGAACACAAACGCGCTGTTGAATTGTGTGTCGAGACGGCGCGTGGTCGCGTGCCGGTGATCGCCGGCGCCGGCTCGAACTCCACCGAGGAGGCGATCGACCTAGTGCGTCACGCCAAGGCCGTCGGCGCTCATGCCGCCCTGGTAGTGACCCCGTACTACAATCGCCCCAGCCAGGAGGGGCTGTACCTGCACTATGCGGCGATCAACGACGCCGTCCAGTTGCCGGTGTTCGTCTACAATGTGCCCTCGCGCACCAGCGTGGACATCTCCAACGAGACCCTGGCGCGGCTGGCCAAGCTGCCGAACATCGTCGGGATCAAGGACGCCACTGGCGACATGACCCGACCCAGCTTCCAGCGTCTGATGTGCGGGCCCGAGTGGGTGATGCTGTCGGGGGATGACCCCACCGCCCTGGGCTACGTGGCGCATGGCGGCCAGGGCTGTATCTCGGTGACCTCCAACGTGGCGCCGGCCCAGTGCGCCGCCTTCTACAACGCCCTGATGAACGGCGCCTGGGAGACGGCCTTGGGCTGGCAGGACAAGCTGGTCGGGCTGCACAAGGCCCTGTTCCTGGACAACTCCCCGGCCCCCACCAAGTTCGCCCTGGCGCACCTGGGCCTCTGCGGCGAGTCTGCGCGGCTGCCCATCGCGCCCTGCGCCGATGCGGTGAAGCCCCACATCCTGGCGGCCATGGCGGAGGCCGGCGTGTCGTCATGACCGACAAGCCGACGGGCAAGCTGATCGCCGAAAACCGGCGCGCCCGCTACGACTACTTCCTGGAAGACGCCATCGAGGCGGGCTTGGCCTTGACCGGGACCGAGGTGAAATCCCTTCGCGAAGGCAAGGCCAATATCGCCGAGTCCTATGTCGCGGTGGAGGGCAACGAGCTGACGCTGGTCAATGCCCATATCCCTGAATACGGCAAGGCCAACCGCTTCAATCACGAGCCGCGCCGACCGCGCCGGCTGCTGATGCACCGCAAGCAGATCGACAAGATGATGGGGGCGGTGCAGCGCGACGGGCGCACCCTGATCCCCACCAAGCTCTATTTCAACGACAAGGGCCGCGTTAAACTTGAAGTTGCCATGGCCAAGGGCAAGAAGATCCATGACAAGCGGGCCGTGGAAGCGGACCGCGACTGGAAGCGCGAGCAGGGCCGCCTGATGCGGGACCGCGGCTAGCGCGCGAGCAGGGGGACGACCATGCGGCGGATCGGCATCGCGGGATTGCTGCTGGGGACAGCGGCGCTGATCGGCGGCGCGGCGCTGGCCAGGCCCGCGCACCATCCAGCCGGCCCGGCCGCGGCCACCGCCCTGCATATTTCCTCCCACCTGGCTGAGGCCGCCAAGGTCGCGGTGGACGGCGGCAAGGCGGTCACCGCGCCCGGCTATGGCTCGACCGTGGTGACCCTCGGCGCCGGCCATCACGTGCTGAAGGTGACCTCCGCGGAGGGGGCCACCTACCAGGGAACGCTGGACCTGAAGCCCGGCGACCTGATGACCTGGCATGGCAAGGGCTATTGGTGTGTGAACCTGCTTGAGACCTCCCTGGAGCCCTATTCCAAGGATGAGTGCCAGGAAGACGTCACCGACGCCGGCTGAGCCTCGTGCGGGTTCTGATCCTCGGCGGCTACGGCGCCTTCGGCGCGCGTCTGGCGAGGCTGCTGGCGGACGAGGCCGGAGTCGATCTGATCATCGCCGGACGGTCCCTGGCGCGAGCCCAGGCTTTGGCGGCGCTGGTCGGCGGGACCGCGGCCGTCATCGACCGCAACGGCAATGTCGAGGCGGCGCTGCGACCCTTCGCCCCCGATGTCGTTGTCGACGCCAGCGGACCCTTCCAGACTTACGGGCCTGACCCCTATCGGGTGATCCAGGCCAGTTTCGCGGTCGGCGCGGACTACCTCGACCTGGCCGATGCAACCGGCTTCGTAGCCGGCGTTGACGCCTTGGACGGGCAGGCCAAGGCGGCGGGCCGCCTGGCGCTATCGGGGCTGTCGACCCTGCCGGCCCTGAGCTTCGCCGCGGCGCGGGCCCTGGCCGCGGACATGGATAGCCTGAACGCGCTGGAGATCGGCATCGCACCGTCGCCCAAGGCTCCCCTGGGCCTCAGCGTCGTGGCGGCCACTACCAGCTACGCCGGCGCGCCCGTACAGCGGCTGCAGGATAGCCAGGCGATCGACGCCGTCGGCCTGGTCGAAGCGCGCCGCTGGACGATCGCTCCCGCCGGGGGGCTTCCCATGCGCCGCCGGCTGTTTCTCCTGGCCGATACCCCCGATCTGCGTCTCGCGCCGCTGGCCTGGCCGGGCCTGAAGACCATCTGGACCGGCGCCGGCCCCGCGCCCCAGGCTCCGCTGCGGCTGCTGCGCCTGCTGGCCTGGCTGCGCAGTCGGTATCTTGCCCCCTCGCTCACGCCTTTCGCCGGCCTCTTCCACCGGGTTATCAACGGCCTGCGCTGGGGAGAGGATCGCGGCGGTATGATGGTGGAAGCAAGGGGTGTCCAAGGCGGGCGGCCGGTGACTCGGTCCTGGATGCTCACCGCCGAGGGCGACGACGGCCCCTTCATCCCGGCCATGGCCGCCGCGGCCGTGATCCGCCGGATGCTGGCGGGCGGCCACCCCACGGCCGGAGCTCGCCCGGCCACGCAGGAACTCGATCTGGACGACTTCCACCCGCTTTTCGCCGCCCGGCGGATCACCACCGGCGTCTGGGAGGAGCTCGCGGCCGACGCGCCGCTGTTCCAACGGGTGCTGGGCGAGGCGTTCCACCGGCTGCCGGCGCAGGTCCAGGCCCTTCACGCCGGCCAGGGCGACGAGGTCTGGGCCGGGAGGGCCTCGGTGGAGCGCGGTCAAGGTCCCCTAGTGAGCCTGATCTGCGCCGTTGTCGGCCTGCCGGCGGCCACGGGCGAGACGCCGGTGCGGGTGGATATCCAGCGCCGAGCCGGCCGGGAGGTCTGGCGCCGGACCTTCGGGGGGCAGAGCTTCTCCAGCCAGCTAAGCCTCGGCCGGGGCCGACGCGCGCGCCTGATCCTGGAGCGGTTCGGCCCCCTGACCATTGCCATGGCCTTGGTCGCCGGCGAGAACCGGTTGGACTTCGTCATCCGCGGCTGGTCGCTGCTGGGCCTGCCGTTACCGGCCGCGCTGGCGCCGCGCAGCACGACCTTCGAGGCGGCGCCGGACGGCCGCTTTGCCTTCGACGTCGAGATCGCCTTGCCGTTGGTAGGCCGGATCGTGCGCTACCGCGGCGCCCTGACGAGGACCGAGCCCGTCGGCTAACCTTGCGCGGACAGCGTCGCCCGAGCCCACACCGCGGAGCCGGAGGCGGACATCCGCCGGTTGGGCGCCGTCTCCGGGGTGCGGAAGACTCCCAGCCGCGCCAGCCGTTCGCCGACCTGGTTGCACGAGGTCACCGACGCCAGGATCGGGGCTGCTATCAGGCCGATGGTCACCGGCGCCAGCCACCAGGCCGCGCCGTCGATCAACCCGAACAGCGCCAGCGCCACGCCCAGGGCCAGATGGAGGCGGTAATGTCTCACCGCGTCCAGTAAGGCGACACCCTCGCTGGCCCGGCGCTGCGGCGGCCATCCGCTGGGTCGCCCGCGCAGGATGTCGACGATCGCGATCACCTGGTTCAGCATCATCATCGGCGCCATCAGCACCGACAGGGGCACGTCCACCATTACGCTGGCCGCCACCCCGCGCCAGCCGCCGAAGGCGCGGCGCCGGCGCCCGTCGGTCAGCACCGCGATCAGCGGCAGGATCTTGCCGCCGAACAGCAGCGTCGCCGTCAGGGCCAGCAGCCAGGCCGGCGGGGCGGCGGCGCCGATTTGTGGCCCACGCAGGCACTCGGCCACCCCGGCGCCGATCAGCAGCAGCCACAAGGGCGAGGTCAGATAGGCCGACGCCCCCATCAGCAGGTGCAGCCGCCCCACCCAGTGGAACCCCGCGGCCCCCAGCAGCCGCAGGTGCTGCAGATTACCCTGGCACCAGCGGCGGTCGCGGATGGCGTGGTCGATGACGGTCGGCGGGAATTCCTCATAGCTGCCGGCCTCCAGCACGATCATGTGCGCGGCCCAGCCACGGCGGCGCAACAGGGCCGCCTCGACCATGTCGTGGCTCATGATATGGCCGCCGAAGGGCTCGGGGCCGGGAAGCTCGGGCAGGCCGCAGGATTCGGCGAAGGCGCGCACCCGCAGGATGGCGTTGTGACCCCAGAACGTCGCCTCCGCCCCCGACCACCAGATAAGTCCCGCCGAGGCCACCGGGCCATAGAAGCGCGAGGCGAACTGCTGCCAACGGCCGAACAGGCTGGTCGCCCCGACCACTGTCGGCACGGTCTGCAACAGGCCCACGCCCGGATGCCGATCCAGGGTCGCGGCCAGCCGCATCATCGCCTGGCCGCTCATCAGGCTGTCGGCGTCCAGCACCAGCATATAGTCGTAGGCGCCGCCGAACCGCCGCACCCAATCGGCGATATTGCCCGGTTTGCGGGCGTGATTGTGCGGCCGGCGGCGATAGTAGACCGACACCGGGCTGGTTTCGCGCAGCTTCACATAGGCCGCGTGCTCGGCGTCGTGGGCCTCAAGATGGGAGTCGCTCAACACAAAGAAATCGAACAGGCCGGCGCCGCCCGCGGCGGCTACCGACTGCGTCATCTTTCGTAGCCGTTCGAAGATCGCCCCGACGTCCTCGTTGTAGATCGGCACCAGCACGGCGGTCCCGCCGGTGGGAACGCGGCCGGGTTCGGGGCCAGCCAGGTCGGTTTGCCGCCCCGTCGTCAGCACCCAGCAACCGGCGCACGCGCTCAGGAAGGAAAAGGCGATCCAGGCGAAGAGGGGCAGGAACAGGGCCAGCAGGACCCCGTCGCGCACGTCGAAGCCGTCCTGAGCCAAGGCCAGGGTGAGTTCCCGGGCCGCGACCAGGCCCAGTCCGGCCGCCCCACCCACCAGGGCCAGTCGGCGAAGGCCCATGTTCCGTGGCGCGGCCACGCTGGCGCGCACGTCGCAGACGTCGAACTGCTGCTGAGGCATCGCCAGGGGAGCGTCCGGCGGCAGGTCGCCCGAGGGTTTCCAGGACCGGAAGGCGTCCGGATGCGATCCCGGGGGCAGGCCGCCGGGGGTGAAGCCGGGAAAACGGACCGGCCCCCCGACCCCGCCCTGCTCGAACGCGTCGACGCGTGCTTCGCCTGAAACCACTGACACCATGCCGACGCCGTATGACTCCAAGCGCGGCGAGATTTGGGCCACCCGCGATCAAATGAGCTGAAACAGACATGTCTCAGTCAAAGAGTCGCCTTTCAAACGCAGTTCGCCTCGAAAGTCGACGGGACCGTCACCGCCGCGTGTGATGTCGGCCAACAAGCGCCACCGTTGCGCCTGCCCGACCACTGGATAAGCGTCCATGCTCAAGATTCGGCCACGCTCGACACTGGCGATGGGCTGCACCCCACTGGTCCGGGCCAGGCCGCGCAGCGCCGGGCCCTGGAAGTCGATGACCAGCTTGCGGGCGCCGATGGTGGGTGAAAAGCCGGGCCGCCCGGCCTGGCCGATCCAGGTATCGACCACCCGGGCCAGGGGGGAGGAGGCGGGCTCGTCCGCCACCCAGCTGAGGCTATAGGCCAGATCATGCCGATCACCGGCGCGGGCGGGCCCTGCCGGTGACCAGAAGGCGACAATATTGTCGTCCGTCTCCCGGTCGGTGGGAAGCTCGTACAGCGTCACCGCACCCGCACCCCAGTCGCCCCGCGGCTCGACCCACAGGCTGGGCCGCCGCTCGTAGAAAACACCGTCGTCCTGGTAATGGTCGAAACTGCGGTCTCGCTGCAGCAGGCCGAACCCGCGCGGCCCCTTGTCCAGAAAGCTATTGGTAGTCGGCCGCGGCGGGTTGCCCAGGGGCCGCCACAGCCGCTCGCCGGCCCCGTTCCAGATCGCCAGGCCGTCGGAATCGTGGATCTCCGGACGCCAGTCGGCGGCCTGGGCCCGATTGGCCTGGCCGTACCAGAACATGCTGGTCAGCGGCGCGAAACCCAGGCTGGCCACGTCGGCGCGCAGGCGGACCGTCAGGGTCACCTCCTGGAGCACGCCGCGCGCCGTACGCCGATTGACGAACCGCCAGGCGCCCGCCGCGCTGGGACTGTCCAGCAGGGCATAGACCGTCCAGGCGTCGCCCGCGCCACGTTCGATCCAGAAGCTGGTGAAGCGGGGGAATTCCTCGGGCTTGCCCTGGCCGGTGTCGATGGCCAGGCCCCGGGCCGACAGGCCGTATTGGTCCAGCGCTCCGGCGGCGCGGAAATAGGACGCCCCGGTAAAGGCCAGCCAGTCCCTGCGCCCCCCCGGCGACATCAGCCGGAAGCCGGAAAAGCCCCCCGCCGCGCCCAGGTCCGGCGCCGCGCCGCCCGACGGGTGTGCGAACAGAGCCTCGTCATAGACCACCGGCCGCGCCACGCCGCCTTGAACGAGATGGATCGCCACCGCCTCGCGGGCATATCTGTTCTGGTGGAACAGGCGAACCGCGCCCAGCAGCGTCGCCTCCGGCCGATAGGCCAACTGCCCGGCCATGTCGTAGTCGACTCCCTCCAGCGCCGCGGGCGGGGCGGGAGGCGGGCGCCAGGGCTGGCGCGACAGGGCCAGGGCGCGCTCCTGCAGCGAGGCCCAGGAGAAGGCTTCCGCCGGGCCACGCTTCGGGGCGGTCTGGGCCAGCGCCGCGCCGGGGAGGAGCCCCCCAGCGCCTAGGCTGGCGGCGCTCAATCCAGCAATCAGGTCGCGGCGAGTGGTCACGACGCCCTCCTGCCGGCCAGCCGGGGTGATTTCAAGGCGCCCCGTCCAGCAGCGCCCGCACGCGCTGGAAGATGTCCTCGAACATTGCCGCCGTCAGCCGCCCGGTGTTCGTGTTCAACCGCGAGCAGTGATAGCTGTTGATCAGGTGGTAGCCGCCGGCCACGGTCTCCGAACCGTGCCCCGGCGCCCCGGCCGACCCCGGCCGACCCAGGGCCTTCAGAACGTTGCGGCGCGCCACGTCGCCCAGGGTGACGATCACCTTCAGGTTCGGCATCTGGTCCAGGCGCGCGACCAGAAACGGCCGGCAGGCGGCCTCTTCGGCTGGGATCGGCTTGTTGCCCGGCGGCGCGCAGCGCACCGCGTTGGAGACCATGCAGTCGATCAGGCTGAGGCCGTCATCGGGCCGCGCCTTGTATTCACCGCTGGCGAAGCCGGTCTTGACCAGGGTTTCGTAGAGCAGCACCCCGGCGAAATCACCGGTGAACGGTCGGCCGGTGCGGTTGGCGCCCTGCCGGCCAGGGGCCAGACCCATGACCATCAGCCGTCCGTTCGGGTCGCCGAAAGAGGGGGCCGGGCCGTTGAACCAGTCGGGATGGGCGGCGCGGTTCTCGGCGCGGTAGTCCACCAGCCGGGGGCACAGCGGACAGTCGCGGGCGGGCTCGGCCGTGGCGGCGGCGGGGGGGCTAGCCATGTCGGGGGCTCGGAACCGGTTCGCGGATCAGTCGCGCTCGGTTTCCTCTTCCCGCTCTTCCCGTTCCTCGCGGGCCGGCGCCTTGTTCTCCTGGATGAAGCGGGGCAGGCGGGCCGGGCGGCCGATCATGTCGGCCAGGTCGGACAGGTCCACGAAGGCGTCGGCCTGGCGGCGCAGATCGTCGGAGGCCATGGGCGGCTGCGACTTGACCGTGGACACCACCGTCACCCGCACGCCCTTGCGCTGCACCGCCTCGATCAGGCGGCGGAAGTCGCCATCGCCGGAGAACAGCACCACATGGTCGGCGTGTTCGGCGATCTCGAGCATGTCTACCGCGATCTCGATGTCCATGTCGCCGCGCCAGCGCTTGCGCCCCTGGGCGTCGGTGTATTCCCGCGCCGACTTGGTCACCAGGGTGAAGCCGTTGTAGTCCAGCCAGTCCACGAGGGGGCGGATCGGCGAATAGTCCTGATCTTCCACCAGGGCGGTGTAGTAGTAGGCTCTGATCAGCACCCCGCGCTTGCGGAACTCATCCAGCAGCCGCTTGTAGTCGATGTCGAAGCCCAGTCCCTTCGCCGACGAATAGAGGTTCGCCCCGTCGATGAACAGGGCGAGACGATCCGAAGGGTAAAAGGTCATTGACCCAACCTCTTGAAAGAATAGCATAAAATGGATTGTGTCGCCGACGCGATCATCATCGCCATGGGGTCAAATCTTCCAGGTGACTATGCGTCCAGTACGGTCCTTTTGGAAGCGGCGCTGTCGCGGTTCTCAGGCGCCGGCCTGAACGTCTTGCGACGATCCCGCTGGTGGCGCTCGGCCGCGTGGCCGGATCCTTCGGGGCCTGAGTATCTCAACGGCGTCGTCCTTGTCGAGACGAGCTTGCCGCCCGAGGCAGTATTGGCGCAGATTCTTGCTTTGGAAGCGCAATTTGGCCGCCGGCGTGACCTACGCAATGATCCGCGCACGCTGGATCTCGACCTGATCGCCTACGGCCGGTCGATGATCGATACGCCCGACCTGGTCCTGCCCCACCCCAGGGCGCACGAGCGGCGCTTCGTCATGGGGCCGCTGGCCGAGATCGCGCCGGACTGGGTGCACCCCGCGTTGGGCGAAACGGCCGCGAACCTAGCGGCGTTGGCAGGCGTGGGAGCGGATGCGACTCCGGTCGCTCGGCGTTCGCCCTGAAGGCTTGGCTAGGTATCATCGGTGTGGGGACGCGCGTCGTCCGATATCCAGCGTCTGGGCAGTTTGCGGCCCAGGGCGCGCACTTCCTTGGGGAGCAGGCCCAACAGCTTCATCCGCGCCGGGGTCAGTTGGGCCAGCATCTGCACCGGCTCCATGCCCCGCACAGGGCTGGTGGCGATATGGCCAAGCTCAAGGGCGGCGTCGAGCGCGGTCCACTCCGCCTTGGCGCGATCCTCGTGGCCGATGGCGTAGTAGTGGCGCAGGGGGCCCGGCTCATCGGCGAGTTCCACCATCACGCCGATCACCCAGCCGGTCATGCGTGGTTCCCTGAGCGCGCCAACTCTAAGCCGCCACGCCCGCCAGCATCCGCCGCATGGCCCGGAACGAGATCAGCCGGCCGTTGGCCTCGTCCCACACCGCCAGGCTGGCGCACTTGAAGCTTTCGATCAGGCCAAGGCGGCTGACGCCCTTCAGCTCGGGCAGGTCCTTGAGCACCTGGGGCAGGCGATAAAATGGGATGCGGCTGGAGAGGTGATGCACGTGGTGCACGCCGATATTGGCGGTGAGCCATTTCAGGGGCTGGGGCAGGTCGTAGTGCGAACTGCCCAGCAGGGCGCCGGCCTCACGCTTCCACTCGCCCTGGCGCGTCCAGTTCACCGCCTCGAACTGGTGCTGCACGAAGAACAGCCACACGCCGATGGTGGCGCCCAACAGCATGGTCGGGATGGTGATCATCAGGGTCGGGGCGACGCCGAACAGCAGCATCAAGCCGGTGACCAGCGCCGCGGCGGCCAGGGTCGTGCCCATGGTCGACACCCACGGCCGCCAGCCGTCCTTCCACAGGCCGACGGGCAGGCGCTGCATCAGGAAGAAGGTGAAGAAGGGGCCGAGGCCAAACAGCACCAGCGGGTGCCGATACAGCCGGTAGCCCAGCCGCTTCATCGGCGAGAGCGCCAGGTATTCGTCCACGGTCAGGGTCTTGATGTCGCCAAGGCCGTTGCGTCGGTCCAGGTTGGCGGAGGTGGCGTGGTGCATGGCGTGGGTGCGCCGCCAGTAGTCGTAGGGGGTCAGGGTCAGCACCCCGATGGTGCGCCCCACCCAGTCGTTAGCCGCCTTGGCCGAGAAGAAGGCGCCGTGGCCGCAGTCGTGCTGGATCATGAACAACCGCACCAGGAACAGGGCCGCCGGCGCGGTCAGCAGCAGGGCCAGCCACCACAGGCCGAAATGGAAGACCGCGAAGGCGGCGCCGCAGATGGCCAGCAGGGCGCCGGCGGTGCAGGACAGCTCCCAGATCGCCCGCGGCGCGCTGGGCTTGCGATACGCGTCCAGCCGGCGAATGAGGTTTTGCAGGTTGCTGTCCATCGGTGGGCGCGATTCCTCGGGGGGCTTTTCCATCACCAGGGTGAGTCTGATTGGAGATGGTGACAGATCGTTGATGTAGTCTCCCGCGGGCGTGCGGCCAATGGGCGCGTTGTCGCTATCCGCCGGCGCGGAAGAAATCGATGAACGCGCGAAGTCCGGCGGGCATGTGGCGCCGCGAGGGATAATAGAGGTGCGGCCCCGGAAAACCGGGATGCCAATCCTCCAGCAGCGCCACCAGACGGCCATCGTCCAGGGCGTCCCGGACGAAGCCCTCGAAGGTGTGCAGGAAGCCGACGCCATCGACGGCGGCGGACAACTCCACGCGAAGGTCGGTGCAGACGAGGGCGCCGTCCGGGCGGATCACCACCACCTCATCCCCCTGCTCGAACTCCCAGTCCAGCAAGGCGCCGCTGGAGAACCGATGGCGTATGCAGGGCAGGCCGATCAGGTCGCGCGGATGCGCCGGCCGCCCCACGCGCTCCAGCAGCGCCGGCGCGGCGGCCAGGACATAGCGCAGCGGGCCGCCGATCGGCACGGCGATCATGTCCTTGGCCAGGCTTTCGCCGAACCGCACCCCGGCGTCGAACCCGCCCTCGACGATATCCACGAAGCGGTCGTCGACGGTCAGCTCAAGGGTCAGGCGGGGGTAGGCCCTCAGGAACTCCGGCAGGCGAGGCGAAATGACGAAGTGCGCCGCCGGCTGCGGGGCGTTGATGCGCAAGGTTCCAGCCACGCTGTCGCCCAGCTGCCGGGCCAGGTCCACCGCCTCGGCGATCTCCCCCAACGCCGGGTTCAGCCGCGCCAGCAGCACCTCGCCGGCGCCGGTGGGCCGTACGCTGCGGGTGGTGCGGTTAAGCAGGCGCAAGCCCAGGCGCTGTTCCAGGGCGGCGATCCGCTCGCTGAGGCTGGAGGGCGACAGGCGCAGCTCCTTGGCCGCGGCGCGAAAGCTGCGGTGCCGCGCCACGGCGGCGAAGAGCGAAAGGTCAGCTAGGTCCATTATTCGCTATACCGAACAATTCATGCGGAATTCTACGACTTATCGACAGGGCGGGCGAGGGCGATATTCCGGATCAATGCGGGGGCGACCTGCACGGAATTGGAGACAGACGATGGACAAGAGAACTTTGGGAAACACCGGCCCGGCCGTTTCGGCGATTGGCCTTGGCTGCATGGGTATGTCGGATTTCTACGGCGAGACCGACCGCGGCGAGAGCATCGCCACCCTCCACGCCGCCCTGGACGCTGGCGTCACCCTGCTGGACACCGGTGATTTCTACGGCATGGGCCACAATGAGATGCTGATCGGCGAGGCCTTGAAGGGCCGCCGGCGAGAAGACGTCCAGATCAGCGTCAAGTTCGGCGCCCTGCGCGGCCCCGACATGGTCTGGTCCGGCTACGACAGCCGCCCCGCGGCGGTGAAGAATTTCCTGGCCTACAGCCTCAAGCGCCTGAACACCGACTACATCGACATCTACCGTCCCGCGCGCCTCGATCCCGACGTGCCGATCGAGGACACGGTCGGAACCATCGCCGAGCTGATCAAGGCCGGCTGGGTTCGCCATGTCGGCCTGTCGGAAGTAGGCGCCGAAACCATCCGCCGAGCCGCCGCGGCCGCCCCCATCGTCGACCTGCAGATCGAATACTCCCTGATCTCGCGTGGCATCGAGGACGCCATCCTGCCGACCTGCCGCGAACTGGGCATCGGCGTCACCGCCTATGGCGTGCTCTCCCGCGGCCTGATCAGCGGCCACTGGAGTAAGGAGGCCGGCGCTAAGGGCCGCGATTTCCGCGCCTTCAGCCCGCGCTTCCAGGGTGAGAATCTGGACCACAACCTGGCCCTGGTTGAGGCCCTGCGCGGCATCGCCAAGGCCAAGGGCGCCACCATCGCCCAGATCGCCATCGCCTGGGTCGCCGCGCACGGGACGGACATCGTGCCCCTGGTCGGCGCCCGCCGCCGCGACCGCCTGACCGAGGCTCTCGGCGCCCTGGACGTTTCCCTGACCGCGGCCGATCTCGCGGCCATCGAGGCGGCCGTGCCGAAGGGCGCGGCGGCGGGCGAGCGCTATCCGCCCGCCCAACTCGTGCATATGGACAGTGAGAAGGTCCACGGCTAAATCCCCGCCATGGTCACGATGATCTCCACCGCCGCAAAGCAGCAGCAACGCCAGTCCCAAGTGGCGGCGCCGAGGGGCGTGCGGCCTGGAGATCGCGGCGGGGCCTGACCTGCCGGCCTTCCAGACCATCAACCCCGAAAACCCCGCCGTCCTGGCGGGGTCTTCATTTGGGCCGCCGCCGGGCGTCATTCCCGGAGAGCGACCATGACCACCTTTGTCCCTTTCACTTGCGATGCCGAGGTTACCGCCATCGGCGCCGGCCTGACGAACCGCACCCTGCCCAAGAGCGCCTGGACCCACGGCGCCCACTTTGCCGCCGCCCTGTGGCTGATCCGCGAGCGGCCGGACCTGGCGCCGTGGCGCGACATGCCGCCCTTGATCCGCGCCTACAACGAGGCCACCGGCGTTCCCAACACCGACGAGGGCGGCTACCACGAGACCATCACCCAGGCCTCGCTGCGCGCCGCCGCCGCCTTCCTGCGCCGTCTGCCGGAGGCGACGCCGCTGCACGCCGCCTGCAACGCCCTGATGGCCTCGCCCTTGGGGCGGACCGATTGGCTGCTTAGCTATTGGTCCAAGGGGCTGTTGTTCTCGGTGGCGGCGCGGCGGGGATGGGTGGAGCCCGACCTGCGGGCCCTGCCGTTCTGAATCTTGGTTTTTGGGGGAGATGCTTGTGCGCATCCTGGCCATCTGCGGCAGCCTGAGGGCGGCGTCGTCCAACCGTGCGGCCCTGGAGGCGGCGGCGATGCTGGCGCCGGCGGGGGTGGAGATCGTCTTCTATCCTGGCCTGGCGGAGCTGCCGCACTTCAATCCGGACCTGGACGACGCCCCGC
The DNA here is from genome assembly GCA_036384135.1 of Caulobacteraceae bacterium. Taxonomy (GTDB): domain Bacteria; phylum Pseudomonadota; class Alphaproteobacteria; order Caulobacterales; family Caulobacteraceae; genus Acaudatibacter. The sequence goes on from DASVMY010000079.1 coordinate 23,310, forward strand.
CGCCCGCGGCGGCCGCCCTGCGCGACGAGATCGGCCGGTGCGACGGCCTGCTGATCTCCAGCCCCGAATATGCCCACGGCGTTGTCGGCGCGTTCAAAAATGCTTTGGACTGGCTGGTTGGCAGCCTGGAATTCCCCCAGACGCGCGTGGCCCTGATCAACACCTCGCCCCGCGCCAGCCTCGCCCAGGCCCAGATGCGCGAGACCCTGAAGACCATGTCGGCGGTGATCGTCGAAGAGGCTTGCATCGACCTGCCGCTGATGGGGCGCGGCTTGGACGCGGCGGGGATCGTCGCCGACGGGCCGCTGTCGGACGCCTTGAAGGCGGCGCTCGCGTCCTTCGCCGAGGCGGTCGCCGTCAGCCGGTGATCCGCACCGTCGCGCCCTTGAAATAGCTCATGCAGACCACGCCGCGGATCGGCCGGCCCTGAACGTTGTGGGCAAAGAACTTGTAGAAGATCTTGTCCGACTTGCTGCAGGACAGGCCGATCACCGTGCGCTGCAGCTTCACATCTCTGAGGTTCATCGCCTCCACTGCGGCGCGGGCGCGGTTGTCGGCGAAGGGATAGAAATAGCCGCAGCCGCTCAGGCCCAGCATCGCCCCCGCAGCCAGGGCCAAGACCATCTTGCGCATCCGCCATCCTCCCGCGCCGCAACGGCGTCAGGCATGGCACGCGCTCACCCCGGCGTCGAGACAGGCCTCGGCGCCGGGGCTCGCAACTCAAACTCGATTGCCAGGAACTAGCCAGATCTTGGAGCTAGCCAGATCTTGGAACTAGAACGGCGGGCGCCAGATATCCCGCCCGGACCTTACGTAGATGCCCATCACCTCCATCCAGGAGGCCCGCATCTGCAGCCACAGCCACTTCAGGATCGCCAGGAAACGGCGTCCTCTTTCACCAAACTGAACAGCACTGAAGTCAACGTCGAAATCGGTCAGAGACCGTCGAACCATGGGTCGCCCCTTAGTCTGTTGGAGGGGCGCGGAAACTATGCAGGATTGACGGTCCTGTGCAGACTTGATCTCAACTTTGTTCAGCTTAGATTATAGGGGCGGGCAGGGGACGCTTTTGTGTGTCCCGATGGGTGGGCGAGCGCCCGCGAACGCGTCCGCCGCCGCGACTGACGGCGTTATCCCGGCCACTGCGACGCAAGGTCTTGTGGCTGCGGGCCTTTGCGGCGTTGCACAATCGCTTCGTTCCCATTACTTTAGTGGGTTCCATCCCCCGCCTGAGAGACTCCATGGCCCGCGTCACCGTTGAAGACTGCATTGAAAAGGTCCCCAATCGCTTCAGCCTCGTGCTGTTGGCGGCGCATCGCGCCCGGGCGATTTCGGCCGGCGGTCAGATTCTGGTGGACCGCGACAACGACAAGAACCCCGTCGTGGCCCTGCGTGAGATCGCCGATGACGTCCTGGACGCCGAGGAAATGCGCGAGAACCTGATCGGCACCCTGCAGCGCGTCGACGAGCACTCCGAAGCTGAGGAAGAGGCCGAAACCCTGGCCCTGCTGGCCGATCCCACCCACATGCAGATGAGCGAACAGGAACTGGTTCGCGCCCTGCAGAGCGACCGCGACGGCGGTCAGGAGGAGCGGTACTGAGCCCGGAAGGCGCAGACCCTCTCCCCCTAACGGCGGCGCCTGCCGCCGCCCCTATCCTTGAGCCCACCCCTGCCCTTGAGCCGGCGCCGGCCAGTCCCGCGCCGGACTCCAAGGCTCCAGAATCGAAATCCGCTGACCCCAAGGCCCCCGAACGCCGCAAGGTCCTGCGCCAGTATGAGCTGATCGAGCGCGTCAAGGCCTACGAGCCGGACGCCGACGAAGACCTCCTGAACCGCGCCTACGTCTATGCGGTGCGCATGCACGGCGCCCAGACCCGCGCCAGCGGCGATCCCTACTTCGCCCACCCCATCGAGGTGGCCGGCATCCTCACCGACTACCGGATGGATACGGCCACTATCGTCACCGCCTTGCTGCACGACGTCATCGAGGACACCGACGTCACCCGCGCCGACATCGACCACCTGTTCGGCCCCGACATCGGCGAGTTGGTGGAAGGGGTCACCAAGCTCTCGCGCCTGGAAATGAGCGCCGAGTACAAGCGCCAGGCCGAGAACCTGCGCAAGTTCATCCTGGCCATCTCCAAGGATGTGCGGGTGCTGATGGTCAAGCTGGCCGACCGCCTGCACAACATGCGCACGCTGCATTTCATCAAGAGCGCGGCCAAGCGCGAGCGGATCGCCCGTGAGACCCTCGATATCTACGCCCCCCTGGCCCGCTCAATCGGCTGCCACCGCATCTGTTCGGAGATGGAGGAGCTGGCGTTCAGCCATCTCAACCCGGTCGCGCGCACGGCCATCATCCGCCGTCTGGACGCCCTGCGGGCCGAGCAGGGCGGGGCGGTGGAACTGGCCAGCCGCGAAATCGCCGCCCGCTTGCAAAAGGCCGCCATCCCCGCCCGGGTGTTCGGCCGCGAGAAGAACGCCTTCTCGATCTGGCGCAAGCTGCAGCGCAAATCGATCGGCTTTTCCCAGCTGTCGGACATCTTCGCCTTCCGCGTCATCGTCGACGGCGAGGAGGACTGCTATCGGGCGCTCGGCGTCATCCACCGCGCCTGGCCCAGCGTGCCGGAGCGCTTCAAGGACTACATCTCCACGCCGAAGCGGAACAACTATCGCTCGATCCACACCACCGTGGTGGGGCCGCGCGGCATGCGCATCGAGCTGCAGATCCGCACCGAGGACATGGACCGCGTCGCCGAGGACGGGGTGGCGGCGCACTGGCGCTACAAGAACAACAACTACGGCTTCGATCCCGAGGCGGCCGCGGCGGCGGGTGGGCGCGACCCCCTGGCCAACCTGCGCCAGCTGGTTCAGGTGCTGGAGCACGGCGGCGATGCCGAGGAGTTGATGGAGCACGCCAAGCTCGAGATGTTCCTCGACCAGGTGTTCGTCTTCACTCCCAAGGGCCGCCTGATCAGCCTGCCCACCGGCGCCATGCCGCTGGACTTCGCCTATTCGGTCCACACCGATGTCGGCGACACCGCCGTGGGCGTGAAGATCAACGGCGAGCTTCGCCCCCTGCGCACGCTGCTGCAGAACGGCGACGTGGTGGAGGTAGTCCGCGGCGGCAAGCCCTCGACACCCCCCGACTGGCAGAGCCTGACCGTCACCGGCCGCGCCCGCTCCGCCATCCGCCGGCACATCCGCCAGGCGGAGAAGGACGAGTACCATCGTCTGGGCAAGTCCTACCTGGAACAGACCTTCGGCCGCGCCGGCAAGACCCTGGCCTCGGTCTCCCTGCGCCCGGCCCTGGAACGCTTCGCCGCCGCCAGCGACGCGGAGCTGTTCGACTTCATCGGCCGCGGCCGCGTGCCGCCCAGCCAGGTGCTGGAAGTGGTCTTCCCTGGCCTCAAGGAAACCGAAAAGGCCGCCGCCACGGCCCGCCACCGGATCGGCGACGGCAAGGACGCCAAGGTCTATGTGCGCGGCGCGGGGGTGACCTCGGCCACCTCGCTGAAGTTCTCGCACTGCTGCAACCCGGTGCCCGGGGACCGCATCGTCGGTATCGTCGAACCGAACCATGTCCTGGCGGTGCACGTCATCGACTGCCCGACCCTGGCCCAATACGAGGACCAGGAAGATCTGTGGCGCGACCTGCATTGGACGGCGGAGGCGGAGCGGGACACCCTGTCCCAGACCCGGCTGAACGCCACGATCACTGACGCTCCGGGGGTGCTTGGCCAGGCCTGCACGATCATCGGCGAGGCGGGCGGGAATATCGTGGCGGTGGACATGCGCCTGCGTCACTCGGACTTCTTCGACGTCGCTTTCGATATCGAGGTGCGCGACGCCCGCCACCTGACCCACATCGCCGCCGCCCTGCGCGCCTGCCCCAGCGTCGAGACCGTGGAGCGGGCGGCGATTACCTAGGGGTTTTCTGGTGTATGCCTTATCGCGGTGCGGCGGCCCTGCGCCCCCTCCGTCAGCCCTCTTCGCGGTCTGCCATCTCCCCCGCGTCGCCTTCGGCTCGCCTGGGAGGAGGAGGTCAACTCGTTCTTCTCCTCACCCGTGAAACGCAGTGGAACGGGGGAGGGGGACCGTCCTCCGTAGCCGAAGGCGAAGGAGGATGGTGGAGGGGGCGCAAGGCCGCCGCTCCAATCCTACCTGCGGACCCTTTACCCGACCCGGCGTTCCACCATCGACGGCGCCTGGGCGATCACTTCGCGGATGGACTTCAGCGTACGCTTCTCGATCGGCGCGCCGCTGGCGGCCAGGTTGATCTCCTGCACCTGCAGGTTCTTCAGCCGCGAGATGCCGATGCAGGCGTGCTCGCCAGGCGCCAGGTCGCGGTGGACAGCATAGTCGCCAAAGTCCTCGACGACCTTCACGGTCTTGCCGCTGCCCGGCAGGTTTTCGATGTAGATGATGGTCATGTCATCAACTCCCTCGCCGTTCAGGCCGCGCTGGCCCTGGGGGCGGATGTGGTGAGATCGGGGCTCGCCTGGCGCCGGCGGCGCGTGGGCGAAAACGCTCTTACGGAACCGTCCGGACTGGCGGGCGCCGCATCCATCTGCCTTTGCAGGGAGTAGAGATGCGAAGCGATCCGGACATAGGGCACAAACGCGTCGGGATTGAAGATGCCGCGGCCCGGCTTGCGCTCGAGAACGGCCAACAGGGTAGGGTGGGCCAAGGCCGAGATGGTCTTGCCGAAGACGCCTTGCCGGTGGGGCTCGACGTGTAGAAAGAGGCTGGGCTGCAGGATCTGCGCGGCCACGGCGCCCGCACAGACGGGCTTGGGTTTGGCGGAGACCTCCCCCATTCCCGCTGGCCGCGACCGAACCGAATGAACCGGACCGTGCGCGGCGCAGCAGCAGATCATCAGGTGCGGCAGCTTGCCCAACAGCCGCAGGTTTTCCTCGAACAGCCGCATCTCCGAGACCGAGCCGGTATTGATCGGCGCGACCTCGACGCGAGAGCGGTACAAACTGACGTCACGTTCCAGCCTGGCCAGCTTGCCCATGTCGTTGTCGGCGGCCATCACCGACGCGCCTTGCGTGGTGAAAAGACGGACGACGTCGCGACTGAGGCTCGCCTCGACGCCCGTAATCAGGACGTTGAGGCTTTCCAGGGCAAAAGCGCCCATGACCAAGCTTCCTGAAATAAAGCGGTAGTGAAGGGACTAGTAGAGCGCCTCGCGCAGCGAGCTTGGCCGCTGGACGGTCGGGCGACCCCCCAGCCACTTTTCCAGGCTCTGTGCGGTGATCGGCTTCAGCTTCTTGCGCAGCGACACATTGGAGTGCCCCTCGCAGTAAGGACCGCGGCCGGGGCGGCGAGCGCCGCAGAAGCCGAAGTCGCCTTGGTCCGGATCCCCGATGGGCCAGCGGCATGCGTGCTCGCCCAAGGTCAGGATTGTGGCCGAAGGCCTGCCTTCGTTGAAAGGTTCCGGCGTCGGCGCCGCCACCTTGGCCGGGCGCGGCGGAACCGGCCGCGGCACCGAGCTGGCGGTAGGCCGGACGGTGGTCGTCTTGCCCGGCGGCCGTCCGCCCAAGGAGCGAGGCCGGGAGGGCGCTTCGCGGCCTGAAAGACCCAACCGGTGGATCTTTCCGATCACGGCGTTTCGGCTGACGCCGCCGCCCAGTTGCCGAGCCACCTGACTGGCGCTCATCCCCTCCAGCCACATTTGCCGCAATGCGGCGATCGTGTCGTTGTTCCAGTCCATTTGAACAGCTTCCCCAAGCGGTACGTCTTAGGGCTAAGGCTTGGCCATTAACCATGTCAATGGGAAAGTGCTGTTGCACTCAGTGTGATAACACCGTTTGCTGATACACTTTCTGTTAACATTTGCCTTGAAACCCACACACGGTAAACGTGCTCCCCAGCACCGTTACAGACTGAAGGGCGATTCCTCGTGGCGGAATGGAACACGCTGACGCACAACTTTGCGCACCCAGGGGTGGCAAATGCAGCCAAGGCGTCGCGAGCGAGCAACCGGTGTCATTTCAAGGCCTTCGCCTCACAGGCGAGTGGCGCCGACAGCAGATCTCGCCCATTTTGAGCATAGACTCTCAGGACGATGGCGCGGGCAGTTGATCAAGGCTTCTTGTGGGCTAAGATGAGCCCCCAAGTTTAGTGTGATGAAAGGCGCAGATTCACCTACTATTAACCATGATTTCTAGAGCGGATATGCGCTCTGTTAACCATGAAATAGAAGCGTGGGAGGCGTCCGGGCAGAGCCAGTTGTCAAATCGAGACTCCGATTTTGCATCAGGAGACACTCGCGCAGACACAAAGCTGCCGCGTTTCATCCGCAGCGGGCTGCTCGCAGCCTATCGAGACGCCGCCAAGGCGGTCGGTATCGAGCCGACCCAGATGCTGCGGCGGGCCAATTTGCCGCAGGACGATCAGGTCAATCCGGACGTCCCCGTGCCCGAGGATCGGGTGCGTTCGCTGATCGCCAACACCGCGATCGCCGCGGGCCGTCCGGACTTCGGCCTGCTGATGGGTCTGTCGTTCCGGTTGTCGATGAAGGGCCCCCTCGGCTTGCTGATGCGTGAGCAGCCCACGGTGCGCAAGGCCGTCGACGTCCTGGCCCGGTATCTGAAGCATCAGACCAATAGCGTGGAGATCCAGATCGAGGAATTCGATGGCGCCCTGGTGTTCATGCCGATCCTGCTCAGCCCGCGGTCCCGGTCCGACCGTCAGATGATCGACTTCACCGTCGCCCGCTACGTGCAGATCTTCCGCGCCCTGCTGGGAGAGGCCTGGACGCCCCAGCTGGTCGGGCTGTCCCATGCCGCGCCCGATGATCCGAGCCCGTACTATCGGCAATTCGGCAAGGTGGTGTTCGACCTGCCCCAGAACAGTGTCGTGCTGACCGGGTCGGACGCCTACGCGCCCATCGCCAGGGCCGATCCGGATCTGGCGCGCGAACTCACCCGCCTGGTGGAGCGCAGCGCGGCGGGACAGGCGGTCGGTCTCAGCGATCGGGTGAGCGAACTGATCGCGCGCCTGCTCCCCAGCGGCGACTGCTCGGTGGACCAGGTGGCCGAGCACCTTGGCGTCGACCGGCGCACCATTCACCGCCGCCTGGCGCTTGAGGGCGCCACCTTCAGCGGCCTGCTTGAGGAGACCCGCCGCGAGATCGCGCGCGTGCAGCTGTTGAGTACAGACTACCCCCTGGGGGATGTGGCGCACCGGCTGGGCTTCTCCAGCCTGAGCACGTTCTCGCGCTGGTTCCGTGGCGCTTTCGGCACCACTGCCCGCGACTATCGCCAGAATATTCAGGGCTGACGGGACCAAGGCCTGAGGGGGGCGGCGATCTGGCGCCGGCGCTGGTCCTCCGCCAGAGCACGATGAGTTTTGTCGGAACCGACAAAACTCTGAATCGTGCTCGCAAGCCAAAGGGCCGAGCCTGTTCCTCCTGTTTTGATGGTTCCATCAAAACAGGACAGGCTCTAGAAACCGCCCATGACCAACGATGACGTCCTGAGGGAATTCCGCGAGTCCGGCGCCTTGCGCGAGGGCCATTTCATCCTGTCGTCCGGCCTGCACAGCGGGACCTTCCTGCAGAAGAACCTGGTGTTCATGCACCCGCGGCGGTCCGAGCGCCTGTGCAAGGCCCTGGCCGACAAGATCCGCGCCCAGGTCGGCGAGGTGGATGTCTGTGTCTCCCCGGCCGTGGGCGGCATCATCCCGGGTTACGAGACCGCCCGGCAACTGGGCGTGCCCTCCATCTATGTCGAACGCGAGGGCGGGGTGTTCAAATTCCGCCGCGCCTTCGAGATAGAGCCGGGCGCGCGCATCGCCATGGTCGAGGACATCGTCTCCACGGGCCTGTCGTCGCGCGAGTGCGTCCAGGCCATCCAGGCGGCCGGCGGCAACGTGGTCTGCGCCGCCTGCATCGTCGACCGCTCCGGCGGCCAGGCGCAGATCGGCGTGCCTCTGGTGGCCCTGGCCAGCCTGGTTGTCCCGGCCTATCCAGCCGACGCCCTGCCGCCCGAACTGGCGGCCATCCCGACCGAAGACCCCGGTAGCCGGAGGCTTTCCGCATGAACCGCCTGCGCCTCGGCGTGAACATCGACCACGTCGCCACCATCCGCAACGCGCGCGGGGAGGGCTATCCCGATCCGGCCAGGGCGGCGGAGATCGCCATGCAGGCCGGCGCCGACGGCATCACCGCCCACCTGCGCGAGGATCGCCGCCATATCTCCGACGCCGACATCGAGGCCCTGGCCGGCCTGACCCGCAAACGCGGCCGGCCGCTGAACTTCGAGATGGCCGTCACCGAGGAGATGGAGGCCATCGCCTTGGCCCATCGCCCCCATGCCGCCTGCCTGGTGCCCGAGCGCCGCGAAGAGGTCACCACCGAGGGCGGCCTCGACGTCGCCGGCCAGCACAACCGCATCGTCCCGGTGGTGGCCAACCTGAAGGCGGCGGGCATCCGCGTCTCGCTGTTCATCGAGGCAAATCCGATCCAGATCGCCGCCGCCGCCTCGGCCGGCGCCGACGTGGTCGAGCTGCACACTGGCGCCTATTGCCTGGCGGTGCGCGAACGGCGGCCGGAGGCCGAGACCCTGCTGGAGCACCTGCGCCAGGGCGCCGCCCAGGCGATGGCGCTCGGCCTGGAAGTCCACGCCGGCCACGGCATCGACTATGAGACCGTCACCCCCGTCGCCGCCATCGCCGAGATCGCCGAGTTGAACATCGGCCACTTCCTGATCGGTGAGGCGATCTTCACCGGCCTCGACTCCGCTATCCGGCGGATGCGCGCCCTGATGGACGCCGCCCGCAAAGAGGCCGCCGCTTGATTGTCGGCATCGGGTCCGACCTGACCGACATCCGGCGCATCGCCAAGTCGCTGGAACGGTTCGGCGAGCGCTTCACCCTGCGGCTGTTCACCGACATCGAGCGCACTCGCTCCGAACGCAAGGTCGACCGCGCCTCCAGCTACGCCAAGCGCTTCGCCGCCAAAGAGGCCTGCGCCAAGGCGCTGGGCACCGGCATGCGCCGCGGCGTGTTCTGGAAGGACATGGGGGTGGTCAACGCCCGCTCCGGTCAGCCGACCATGGCGCTCACGGGCGGCGCGGCGCAGCGGATGAAGGAACTGGTGGGGGAGGGGCGGCGCGGCGTCGTCCACCTGTCCCTTACTGACGACCATCCCTATGCTCAGGCCTTCGTGATCATCGAGTCGCTGGATGAAGTTCCCAATGCGACGTCGGTTGGATGAAGGCGTTTTAACGGGCGGCGGCCGCGCCAAACCGGTATGAGCGCGTTTGACCCGCGCCGTTCTTGCCCGCGTGGTCCCAAGCGTCTAGCTACAGCCCCCTCAGCCGGCGCCGTCCCGGATTCACGAGAGCCCCTGTTCATGCCGAAAGCCGCCAAGGCCGACGACCACAAGCCCGGTCTGGTCGAAGAGATCATCGAGATCGTCAAGACCGTGATCTATGCGCTGGCCATAGCCCTGGTCATCCGGACCCTGCTGTTCCAGCCCTATACGATCCCTTCGGCCTCCGAAGAGCCGAACCTGTACCGAGGCGACTACATCATCGTCACCAAGTGGAGCTACGGCTACAGCCGCCACTCGCTGATCTTCTCGCCGCCGATCTTCAAGGGCCGGATCCTGTTCAACCCGCCCAAGCGCGGCGACATCATCGTCTTCAAACTGCCCCGCGACGGCCACACCGACTACATCAAGCGGCTGGTGGGCCTGCCCGGCGACAGGATCCAGATGAAGAACGGCAAGCTGTGGATCAACGGCAAGCCGGTTGGCGAGCAGTCCGAGGGAACCCACACCGCCGACGATCGCGGCGCCCCCGAACCGGTGAGCTGGATCCGGGAAACCAATCCCGAAGGCCGCAACTACACCATCCAGGACCATGGCAAGGGCTACGCCGCCGACGACACCGGCGTCTATGTCGTGCCCCAGCACTGCTACTTCATGATGGGCGACAACCGCGACAACTCGCTGGACAGCCGCTTTGATCCCGGCCTGTCGCCAACCGACCCCAAGCTGGGCGGCTGCGGCTGGGACGCCTCGCATGACGGCGTGCTGACCGATCCGGGCGTCGGCTTCGTCCCCGAGGAAAACCTGGTCGGCAAGGCTCAGTTCATCATGCTGTCCTGGGACACCGGGACGGACGACACCGACCACTCCGAGGCCTATATCTTCAGGCCATGGACCTGGTTCACCCACGCGCGTCCCGAACGCTTCTTCCATTGGCTCAGGTAGTCTTGGACCGACCTTCTCATGGATAGGCGCGCCGCCGAGGTCCGCGACCTGGAAGCGCGCCTGGGCCACGCCTTCGCCGACCACGGCTTGCTGGAAGCCGCCCTGACCCACGCCAGCGTCAGCGACGGCGCCAACAAGAAGATTCGCCATAACGAGCGCCTGGAGTTCCTGGGCGACCGGGTGCTGGGCCTGCTGGCCGCCGAGGCCCTGGTGCGCCAAGACCCCGACTGGCGCGAGGGCGAACTCACCCGCCGCCAGGCCGCCCTGGTCAGCGGCAAGACCTGCGCCGTGGTGGCCAGGGGCATCGGCCTGGCTGGCGCCCTTCGGCTCTCCGGCTCCACCAGCAGCCAGGGCGGGCGCGACAACGACCGCATCCTGGGCGACGCCATGGAAGCCCTGATGGCGGCGATCTACCTGGACGGCGGGCTGGAGGCGGCCAGGGCCGTGTTCAACCTGGCCTGGAAGGACGCCATGACCACCGCCATCGGCGAGCATGGCAAGGAACCCAAGACGGCGCTGCAGGAATGGGCCATGGCCCAGGCCCTGCCCCTGCCGGTCTACGAAATGGTCGCGCGCATGGGTCCCGCCCACGCGCCGGTGTTCACGGTGGAGGCCCGGGTGCAGGGTTTCGACCCGGCCCGGGCTACGGCCGCCTCCCTGCGCGAGGCTGAGAAAGCGGCGGCGCGCGCGCTACTGGAACGAGAAGGTGTGGTTTGAGCGACGATCCGGCGACTGACGGCAATTCGACACGGGCGGGCTTCGCGGCGGTGATTGGCGCGCCCAATGCGGGCAAGTCGACACTGGTGAACCGCCTGGTGGGGACCAAGGTCTCCATCGTCACCAAGAAGGTTCAGACCACGCGGTTTCCGGTGCGCGGCGTGGCCATGGCGGGGCAAAGCCAGATCATCCTGGTCGACACCCCCGGCATCTTCAAACCCCGCCGCCGCCTCGACCGCGCCATGGTCCGCTCCGCCTGGGGCGGGGCCGAGGACGCAGACGCCGTGGTGCACCTGGTGGACGCGTCGGCCGAGATCCTCACCGTCGACGGCGAGGGCAGGGGGGCGGACAAGCGCTCGGCCGAGGACGTGCGCTCCATCGTCGAGGGTCTCAAGGGCGCGCGCCGGCAGGCCATCCTGGCCCTGAACAAGATCGACCTGGTCAAGCGCGACCGCCTGCTGGCCTTGACACAAACCTTATTCGAATCAGGTGCTTACTCGGAAGTCTTCATGATTTCGGCGCAGAACGGCGCCGGCGTCGAGGACCTCAAGGCGCGCCTGGCCGCCCTGATGCCGGAAGGCCCCTGGCTGTATCCCGAAGACCAGAGCGCCGACATCCCGGCCCGCCTCCTGGCCGCCGAGATCACCCGCGAGAAGATCTATATGCGCGTCCACGAGGAGCTGCCCTACGCGGCGAGCGTCGAAACCACCGCCTTCGAGGAACGCAAAAACGGCGACGTGCGCATCGAGCAGAACATCTATGTCGAGCGCGAGAGCCAGCGCCCGATCCTGCTGGGCAAGGGCGGCCAGACCCTCAAATGGATCGGCGAGGCCTCCCGCACCGAACTCACCGACCTGCTGGACCGCCGCGTGCACCTGTTCCTGCATGTGAAGGTCCGCGAGACCTGGGCCGAGGACCGCGAACTCTACCGCGACATGGGCCTGGACTTCGACGTCTAGGGCGGCGAACCCTTCAGCATGGATTTCGAAGACGACGGCTACGTTCTGACCGCCCGCCCCCATGGCGAGGCGGGGGCGATCGTCGAGATTCTGACCGCCAGCCATGGCAAGTACGTCGCCCACGTGGCCGGCGGCGCGTCGCGCAAGATGAAGCCGTTCCTGCAAGCCGGCGCCCGGGTCATCGTCCACTACCGCTCCCGGGTCTCCGAACAGCTGGGCTCGGCGACCCTGGAGCCGGTGGGTGAGGGGCCGTCGGCCCTGTTCGACGACGCCCTGGCGCTGTCGGGTCTGGCCGCCGCCGCCGCAGTGGCCGCCGGCGCCCTGCCTGAGCGTGAGCCGCACCCAGGCGCCTTCCTGGCCTTCGAGGCCCTCACCGGCGCCTTCTTCCATCCCGACATCTGGCCGGCGGTGTTCGTGCGCTTCGAGATGGGCCTGCTGCAGGACCTGGGCTTTGGCCTGGATCTGTCGAAATGCGCCGCCACCGGCGCAACGGACGACCTGGTCTACGTCAGCCCCCGCACCGGCCGGGCCGTCAGCCGCGCCGCTGGCGAGCCCTACAAGGACAAGCTCCTGGCCCTGCCGCCCTTCATGCTCTCTGCCCAGGGCGGACTTGGCGAGGGCGATGTGGGCGCGGGCCTGGCCCTGACCGGCCATTTCCTGGAGAGCTTTATCTTCGCGGTGATGAACCGGCCCCTGCCGCCGGCCCGCGTCTGGCTGATAGATCGCCTGCGCGACGCCGGCCGGCTGTGAATTCAGATCCGCATCCCCCGGGGCACGCGGCGTAAAGCCTCCCCAAATGCCCCGCTCGATCGTCTAGAGTGGGCCCTTCGAATCGAGAAGGCTGACCCACCCCCGCCATGGCTGCAGACGACGCCGGCAAGATCCTGGACGAACCGCTCAGCGAGGCCCTCTCGCGGCGCTACCTGGCCTATGCCCTTTCCACCATCACCCAGCGCGCCCTGCCGGACGTGCGCGACGGCCTCAAGCCCGTCCACCGGCGGCTGCTCTACGCCATGCGCCTGCTGCGCCTGGACCCGAACACCTCGGCCAAGAAGTCGGCCCGCGTGGTCGGGGACGTCATCGGCAAGTACCATCCGCACGGCGACGTCGCGGTCTATGACGCCCTGGTCCGCCTGGCCCAGGACTTCGCCCAGCGCTACCGCCTGATCGACGGCCAAGGCAATTTCGGCAACATCGACGGCGATAACGCCGCCGCCATGCGCTACACCGAGTGCCGCCTGACGGACGCCGCCCAGCTGCTGCTGGATGGCATCGACGAGGACGCCGTCGACTTCCGCCCCACCTACGACGGGGAAGAGGAAGAGCCGGTCGTCCTGCCCGCCGGCTTTCCTAACCTGCTGGCCAATGGTTCCTCGGGCATCGCCGTGGGCATGGCCACCTCAATCCCGCCGCACAACGCCGCCGAACTGATCGACGCCTGCCTGCTGCTGCTAGAGCGCCCGTCGGCGACCACCGCCGACCTGATGGAGCGCGTCCAGGGCCCCGACTTTCCCACCGGCGGCGTCATCGTGGAGTCCCGCTCCAGCCTGCTGGAAACCTATGAGACCGGCCGCGGCGGGGTGCGCCACCGCGCCCTGTGGACCAAGGAAGAGACCGGTCGCGGCGGCTGGCAGATCGTCGTCACCCAGATGCCCTACCAGGTGAAGAAGGCCGACCTGGTGGAAAAGCTGGCCGAGCTGATCGAGGCCAAGCGCGCGCCGCTGCTGGGCGACGTGCGCGACGAGTCCGCCGAGGACATCCGCCTGGTCCTCGAACCGCGCTCGCGCACCGTCGAGCCCGAAGTCCTCATGGAGAGCCTGTTCAAGCTCTCCGATCTGGAAAGCCGCTTCCCGGTCAATATGAACGTCCTGGACGCCCGCGGCGCCCCGGTGGTCATGGGCCTCAAGAGCGCCCTGCAGGCCTTCCTGGACCACCGCCGCGAGGTCCTGGTCCGCCGCGCCCGCTTCCGCCTGGGCAAGATCGAGGCGCGCCTGCACATCCTGGACGGGATGCTGATCGTCTTCCTGAACCTGGACGAAGTGATCCGCATCGTCCGCTACGAGGACGAGCCCAAGGCCAGGCTGATCGAGACCTTCTCCATCGACGAGATCCAGGCCGACGCCATCCTCAACACCCGCCTGCGCCAACTGGCCCGGCTGGAGGAGATGGAGCTGCGCCGCGAGCACGCCGCCCTGTCGGAGGAGCGTGACGGCATCGTCGGCCTGCTGGCCTCCGACAAGGAGCAGTGGAAGCTGGTGGGCGTGGGCCTGCGCGACGTGCGCAAGATCCTGGGGCCCGCCACCGAGGTCGGCAAGCGCCGCTCGATCTTCGCCGACGCGCCCCTGGTGGACACCGCTGCGGCCACCGAGGCCTTCATCACCCGCGAGCCGATCACCGTCATCCTGTCCGAGCGGGGCTGGATCCGCGCCGCCCGCGGCCGGGTCGAGGACCCCTCGGAGTTGAAGTTCAAGGAAGGCGACAAGCTGGCCTTCGTGGTCCCTGCCGAGACCACGGACAAGCTGCTGATCTTTGCCTCCGACGGCCGCTTCTTCACCCTCGGCTGCGACAAGCTCCCCTCCGCCCGCGGCCACGGCGAGCCGGTGCGCCTGATGCTGGAGCTGGACGACAAGGTCGGCATCGTCGCGGTCTTCCCACACAAGGCCGGCCGCAAGCGCTTCCTGGCGTCCAAGGCCGGCTACGGCTTCCTGATGCCCGAGGACGAGGCCCTGGCCACGCGCAAGGCCGGCAAGCAGGTGCTCAATGTCGACGGCGCCATTGGGGGGGGCAATGGGGGCGGCGGCGCCCTGATCTGCATGGAGGCCGACGGCGACCAGGTCGCCGTGATCGGCGACAACGGCAAGATCCTGATCTTCGCCATGGACGAACTGCCCGAAATGCCGCGCGGCAAGGGCGTCAAGCTGCAGACCTACCGAGAGGGGGGATTGCGCGACGCCGCCATCTTTAAGGCCGACGAAGGGGCCGCCTGGATCGACGGCGCCGGCCGCACCCGCGCCTGGCCCGAATGGCGCGACTGGTCCGGCCGCCGCGCCAGCGCCGGCAAACTGGCCCCCAAGGGCTTCCCGACGAGCAAGCGGTTCAAGCCGAAATAGGGGGCTCGCAGCCCTTCGCGGGAGACGCCGGCGGCGGTGGCTTGGCGGCGAGACAGACCCCATGCCGCGCGGTGAGACGTTTGCGTTTGCGCCGTCGCTGAGCGATTGAATTGGGCCGCGTCAACGAGGGATTGCGAAGATGATCACGGTCTTCGGCGAGGGCAGGGGTTTCCGCGTCGTCTGGCTGCTGGAAGAGATGGGGCTCGCATACCGGCTGAGGCCGGTGGACCTGCTCGCCAACGTCAAGGAAGACGCGGAGTTTCTGGCCATCAACCCCGCCGGGTTCATCCCGGCGATCCGGGACGGCGACGTCACCATGGTCGAGTCGATCGCGATCATGGAATATCTGATGGCCCGCTATGGGCCGACGCCGCTGGCGCCGGACCCACACGATCCCGCCTTCCCGGCGTACCAGCAATTCCTGCACCTCGGTGAAGCCGGCCTCGCGGCCTCCATCTACTTCGTCAGCGGCGCCCGCAATATCGCGCCCGAGGCCGAGCGGCACAACTGGAGCGCCGGTCAGGCGCTGGCGGTGTTCGAGAGCCGGCTGGGGCTGGTGACGCGGCAGCTTGCGCGCTCGCCCTATCTTGCCGGCCAGCAGTTCACGGCGGCCGACATTTCGGTGACCTACGCCCTGGAGCTGGCCCAAAGAAACGTGGGATTCACCCTCGGCGAGGCGGAACGGGCCTATGTGGCCCGCACCAGCGGACGCGAAGCCTATCAGCGGACCATGGAAACCTGTCAGGCTACGAAGGCCTGGGCCGCTCAGGCGTCCGGTCGATAGGCGCTCATAGGGCACGATGACTTTGTCGGAACCGACAAGAGTCTGAATCGTGCTCGCAAACTAGTTGTGGACAAAACCGAGCAAGTTCGCCGCCGGGCTTTGGGCCGCCGCCGGCGCGCGAACATCCGGGGCCCGTACGCAAGCGCCATAGATGGAGCGCGCAGTCTTGAGCAGGGTTTGCTGCGTCGGCGCCGGAACCGTGGCTGCGAGCTGCCGGGTTCTCGCAAGAAACAACTGGGATCCCCGCGTTAGCCTGTCGTTCGACACCCGCAGCTGCCCCGCCACGCGCCTCAGATACTGACGGTCGGCCGGGGACGGCTCACCCAACGGCGGCAACGCGTCGTGCAGTTCGGTAGCAAGCTCGGTTTCCCGAGCGTTCGTATCACTCAGCCCGGGCAGGACGCGATAGGCAGCCGACCAGTCGACAAGTCTCTCCGCACCCATGTAGTCGCCGACGTTCGAGGAGACGACCGCCTTCCAGGCCTCATTGTCCCATGTCCGGAAGGGTGGCGCGTAGACGGCGACCCAGCCGCGCAGCTGGTCAGCCGGTGCGGTGGCGGCGCTGTCATGAATCCGCGCGATCTGATTTTCCAGGCAGGAACCAATCGTCACCCGCGCATAGGCTTGCGGTCCGTCGTCCTCGGCGAGCTCCAGCCGCATGGCATGTTCGGCGAGTCTCGCCTGCTCATCCCGGTGAAACATCTCGGCGACCTGCCCCGCACCGAGCGCGATCAGCACGCCCAGGACAATGATCCCCACCTCGCCGACGAACGCGCGCCAACCGTGCAATGGCTTCGGCAGAAGAACTTTCATGTAACCGCGCCCCCACCCGCGGAGCCTATCAACTGCGCGGAGGTCGGCAACGGGTCGAAAGCGATTATTTGCCTTGTGCCCACAAGCGGACGTACGGCCCGCCGAAATGACAAGAGATGGGTGGGGAAGCTGCCATTGACCTATCCCGACCGCCAGTGGAACCTTGCGTCATGGGCGGGGTGATCGATGGGCGTCGCGAAGAGGCCGAGCGTCTGCGGGACTACTTCGACGTTCAACTTCAATTCGCTGAGACCGTGGCGGACAGGACGTCCGGTACGCTGTCGGACGCCTGCCTGAAGTTCACAAACCTGCACCGGCGATTTGGCCTTGGACGCACAGACGGCGCCGCCCTCTCGGCGGGGTGGATGCGCTACGCCGCCGGGCTCAAGCGGTGCGCATCCAGACCGGACCGCCTGGAATGGACGCTCGCTTTCTTCGCCGATGCCCCGCCTGAGCAGAACGCCACGCACCGGTTCGGCTGCTTCAGCTACGAGCTGGTTGACGCGGACCAGATCGTGCGCATCCACTTCAGCAACCGCGACAGCACCGACGGTTACGGGCCGCTCGCGCGCGCCAAGGCCGATCGCCGTGTATCCGAGCTGCGGGAGATGTTCGGATTTGTCCGGGCGCACCATCCGGGCGCGCGGACCGTGCTGGGCGGCTCCTGGCTCTACAACCTCGAAGCCTATCGCCGGCTGTTTCCTACGGATTATGCGGCGTCCATTTTCGAGCCGGAGCGCGTTCGGTTGGATGGCACGTCCAGCTGGGGCCAGTTGCTCGACTTCAGAGGGGTCGTGAAGCCCGCCATCCGGCGGGCCCTCCTCGACAACATCGCAAATGTCGACATGGCCGCGCCATGGCGGGCCTTCCCATTGCGCGCCTTGGGAGCGCGGAGCGCGATCGAGCCCTTCTATCGGTTCTACGACTGTTAGCCACGAGCGACCCTGAACGCATCATGAGGACCGTGGGCGGGTCATGCGCCGCCGATGGCCGAAACAGGGCATGGCCCGAGAGCGGACCTTCCCGAAGTCCGGGAAGGGTGGAGCGCTTAGTGGCTCGTCGCCCTGTCGAACACCAGCACCTGCGAAAACGTCTGGCCTTTTCTGCTCGTCCCTTCGTCGGTGATGGTCAGGCGTTTCCCATCGGCGGAGACGGTTCGTACGGCGATACCCACCGTCTTGCCGTCCCGCTTCTCCTCCGACCGGACGGTTCGCGCGTCGATGCGGACGGCGTTCAAGGTGTCGTAGCTTGCGGAACCTTTCATCGGATAGTCCCGGCCGTCGTATCGAACCGTGTAGCTGACCCGCATGCTCTGGCCGCCGGCGTCGACGCCGGTCCAGGTGACCAGGACGCCCGCCGGGACGGCCTGGTACACTCGAACCTGGCTCCGCCATCCCGGACCGGGCGTGAACGTCGACTTGCCGGCATTCAGCGTCCAGGTTCCCAGGATCGGATCGTCGGACGGCGTGGCCCGCGCCGCCGAGAGGCTGAGGCCAAGAAGGCATACCAAAACAAGAACGACATCGCGTCGGATCACGGAATCTCCCCCCGGCAAAGCCAGACCGCAAGGTGACACTAGAGGCCGCCCGCCGGGCACGCCACACCTTGCCCGGAACTGGCCATTCACCCCTCGCGCCGATGAGCGGACCTGCGCGAAAAGTCTGTGCACCCGTCAGCCACGCCCTTCAAGTCGCCGAGCCAAGGCATGGAGCGACGGCCACGGCGCACCCTCGCGCAGGGTGCGGATGAATTGTTGGGCCCACTGTCGGCCGTTCGGGAACTGGTCGCCCGCGTCCCACCGCCACGCCGCGACCATCGCAAGAACGAGGGCGCGGCACTCGCCCAGCAACGCCTGATCAACATCCGGATACTGCTCGATGACCGCCTCCGGCGCGTGCGCCAGGTCGAACTCGATCGGCCCATGGCAACAGGTCTCAAGGTCGATGAACAGCGGCCCGATCTTGGTGTTCAGCACATTGCCCGGGTGTGGCTCGCCGTGGAGCAGCTGCTCTACCGCGCCGCGATGGACAATCGTTCGCTTCAAGCTCTTCAACATGCCGCTTAGAAGCTGCCGGTCCCCGTCGGCGAGCTCAGGCGTCTGGTCCCGGTTCGCCACCAGTTGCTCGGCTTCCGCGACCCGGTCCGTGAAGTGCGGCGCCGCGATCTCGATCTTCCGCATGCCGCCGTGCAGGCGCCACAGCGCATTCGCGTAGTCGGCTGGCGCGACGTCTGGCGTCAGCGACGCGTAGTAGGTCCAAAGCGTAATCGCGAAGCCGTCGCGCTCATGGACGCGCCGCGGAACCCGAGGGTCGAGAACCGCCGCGGGACTGTCGGTCTCGGCAAGGCGCCCCGCAAGCTCGACCTCGAACCGTGCCAACTGGTGCGCCAAGGGCGCGACCCGGGCAAGGGCGTCGCAGGGCAGCAGGCGCACAGCGAGCTTGTTTGAGTTCTGAAGAACGACCGCGTCGTCGGCCGGGAGGCCAAGCGCCTCGGCGGTCGAGATGGCCGCGGCCACAGCCCGCTGAACTTCGGTGGCCTGCAAGGGGCGCTCCTCCGCGCTCGATCGGATCAGGTGACTGGGAAGCCGCCCTCGGCAGGCGGTGTTGACGTTCACTAGAGCCCCAACGCAGCGGCCGCCATCCGGGCGATTGCAAGCTCGCGCGCGTCCTGGCCGCCGCCCTCCCGTTCCATGGTCCAGACCGACTTCAGGCCGGCGTAGGCCAGAATCCACGTCAACAATCGCTTCGGGCCCAAGTTTGCGCGGACCTTAGCCACAGGCGGCCGCCGGGCAAGGCGGTCGACGGGGGCAAATATCTGAATGTCGGCTGAGGGTCGAAAACCGTCAATGGCGGCGTGCCCGGAACTGGACGTTCGCGCCACCCGCCCAAAAGCGGATGCCGGGAGGGTCGGAGATGGGTGGATTGCGGTCGCCGAGATTCGCGTCATGGTGTCATCTGCAAGCAAGATCTAGCGCATTCCCACCCCAGGCCACTCCGATGCAATCGCCCCGCGCAATCTGGCTGGCCCTGTCAGCCTTCGCTATCCTGCTGTCCCTCGTAGCGGGGACTATCCCATCGAGCGGCATGGCGGCCAGCTCCGCACCGTTGAACGCGGAAGACTTGCTCCGCCAGATGGCGCCCATGACTCCGGACGACTGCACGCTGCCCCTTCCCTCGGCATCGACCGTCGATGTCCATCAATCGGAAGACCTGCTGTTCAGGGCCGTGGATGCCCTTGTGGCCGACCGGCTGAACGGGCCTACCTCAGCCAAACCTTCCGAGGCCGAGTCCCGCGCCAGAGCAGCCCTACTCGAGATCGAGCATTCGAGTTCCGATATCAACAAGGGCTGGCCGCCGGAGGAGCGCTTCCACTTTGAAGTATTGGCCTTGCACCCGGCTATCCTGGTCCGCATGTCCTATCGCGACCAGGCTATGTTCGTTCTGTTCGGCTCCTACTACCTCGACAAGAATGCCGCTGTTGATCCAGGCACGAGGTGGCGAGGAGTCGACGTTGCAGACCCAGACTCTCGCGCCAGTGGAATCGATTTCTTTCCCCTGCACCGAGGTCCGAGCGGACGCGCGCGCTTCCTGGCGAGGGTTTGGCGCTCCGGCTGCGCCGGCTCTATCGGTGAAGCATATTATGGCTACGAATGGAGCCCCGAGGCTGGGCAGCTTGCCACGCAAATTATAAAGATCGAAGGGGCCGAGGGCCTGGACGACGCGGCTTCGAAGCGCGTGGGCAAGCTCAGCACGACGGGCAAGACCATCCAACTGCCCTATTGCTTCTTCTCGGCCGTCGATACCTGGGACAATCCAACCCTCTGCGCCGCCGATTTATTCGACCTTTCGGGTGACGAACCTCATTTCGTCGGCCGAATCTACAACTCTCCCGATTTGGTCGTAGTGAACAACGCCATTCAGCACGCGCAAGCTCGTGATTATCTCGGCCTACGCGGCTACTGCGTTTCCGGCACAGTGGCCAGAAAGCTTGTTCGTGAGATCCCGCCGTACCTGTTCGCCGACGTGCTTGAGACGTTCAAAGCCAGTCCCACACGCGAAAAGGTCGTCCTCGACGAGGGAGCCGTCTACTTCAATTTAGTCAAGCGCCGGGGCGAGTGGCGGCTCGAAAGCTTCAAGATCACTGACGACCGGTAAGGGTCGTGAGCGGCCCGGCGACGGTCGGCCCGAACCCGACGCAAGACTTGCGCTGCTAGGGGCTGGCTCAGGGACTTGGCACAGCCCCGATTTGCTGGAGGATCGCCAGCATGTCGGGAAGGCCTGTCTCTTCCACGATCTTTCCATCGGCCAGGCGGTAGAAGGCCATGCTGCTCGCCACGAACGGCTTGCCCGACGGGGCCAGGCCCAGGAAGGGCCCATTGTGCGTGCCCCGCATGGTGAAGCGGGCGGCGAGCCGGTCGCCCTCCGCGACCAGCTCGTCCAGAGTCCATTGCACGTCCGGGAAGCCGCCGCGCAACATCGCCAGGAGCTGGAGGTAGCCCTCCGGCCCGCGCAATGGTCCGGGCGCGCCAGGCGCATGAAAGACCGCATCCGGCGACACAAGCTCCTCGGCGAGTTCGCGGCTCGCCGAATTGATGAACTGAAGGAAGCGCTGGAAGAGGATTCGATTGGCGTCGGCCGACATGGGCGTCTCCTGACAGGTGCGGGAAGTTGAGAGCGGACCTGAGCGCAGGGTCAAGCTTCGGACGCCGCCGGTTCCCGCACGCCGTCGATCGCGAACCACCCCGCGGTCGCCTGGATCACCGCCCAGAGCTTGGCCGGAAGGCTGATCCGCGAGACTTTGGCCGGGTTGAGGGTGGTCGCGATCTCGGCGGCGCGGCCCCTCCGCGCCAGCTCCACCCAGTCCGGGTTCATCACCAGGCCCTGGCCAACCGCCACCAGCGACAGGCCGAGCGCCAGGGCTCGCTCGGCCTGGTCCGGCGTGCGAATCTGGCCGGCGGCGATGACCGGAACGCGGCCGGCCACCTGCTCGACGATCCGCTCGGCAGTGGTCTTGTCGCCCGTGGCGCCGATCGGCTTGGCCTCCAAAAGAGTCCAGAGCGAAGCATGGACGTAGTCGACACCGGCCTCGATGATCCGGTCGAGGAGGACGTAGGTGTCGTCGATCCGCAGGCCGTCCTCTTCCGGCTCCTCCGGAGACACCCGATAGCCCAGGAGGAAGGGGCGCCTGGCGTGTTCGTCGATCACCCGGCGCACCTCCCGCACCGCCGCGAGCGGGAAACGCAGGCGGTTCTCAAGCGCGCCGCCCCAGGCGTCCGTGCGCCGGTTGTAGTGCGGCGAAAGGAAGTTCTGGATCAGGAAGCCGTGGGCGCCGTGCAGTTCGACGCCGTCGAAACCGGCCTCGATGGCCCGCCGGGTCGCCTGCCCGAAGTCGGCGACGATGGCGAGGATCTCCGCCTCCGTCAGGGCGCGGGGCGGCGTGCCGCCATGTGAGAACGGACCCAATTCGACCAGGTCGTCGCTGGCGCCGACCACCTCGCCGTTGGGAACGAGGTCCGGCGCGGCCTTGTTGCCGGCGTGGAAGATCTGAAGGATCGCCGGCGCGCCGCCGCTCTTGGCCGCGTCCGCCAGGCGCCGGAGGCTCGGGATGAAGCGGTCGTCGTAGGAGGCGAACTCGTCGGTGAAGCCGATGCCGCTGGGCGTCACATGCGTGCAGCCGGTGATCACCAGACTGACGCCCTTCACGCGCCGGCGATAATAGGCGTCTTCCTGGTCGGAGATGGTCCGGTCGTCGTTGGCCGACCATGTGGTCATCGGCGCCATGACAACGCGGTTGCGCAGGGTGACGCCCCGGGCAAACGCGAAGGGTTCAAACAGCTTGGTGGTCGGTTGCATGATGGGTTCCGTCCAGGTCTTGCGCCACTTCGGGTGGCTTCGACGCCAAACATAGCGTCCTGGACTTATGCGACTAGAAGCCTATCCTGGAATGCCCTTATAAATAGGACGCATGAATGCGCCGGGATGAGCTGAATGACCTAGCGGCCTTCGCTGTGGTCGCCGACGAAGGCAGTTTCACGCGCGCGGCCGCCAAACTGGGCATGTCGCAGCCCGCCCTGAGCCATGCGGTGAAGGGGCTGGAGGCGCGGCTCAAGGTCCGGCTTCTGTCGCGCACGACCCGCTCGGTCTCGACGACCGAAGCCGGCGAGACATTGCTGCGATCTCTGCGACCGGCCCTGGAGGACATCGCCTCGGGTCTGGCGAAGGTCGGCGCCCTGGGCGGCGGCGCCTCGGGAACCGTTCGGCTGACGGCGACCAAGCACGCGGCCAGGTCGGTCGTCCTGCCGGTCCTGCCGGCCTTTCTCGCCTCCCATCCGGGCGTCCAGGTGGAGTTGATGGTCGACGACGAACTGATCGACATCGTGGCCAACCGGTTCGACGCGGGCATCCGCTTCGGGGACATCGTTGAAAAGGACATGATCGCTGTGCGGATCGGCCCTGAGATCGGCATGGCCGTCGTCGGGGCTCCATCCTATTTCGCCCAGAACCCAACTCCGGAAACGCCCCGCGATCTGGCGGCGCACCGCTGCATCAACTACCGGCTGGCCGAGATGGGCGGCCTCTACGCTTGGGACTTTGAGGAGAACGGCCGGCCGCTGGAGGTACGCGTCGAGGGCTCGCTTGTCTTCAACGACGCCGACCTCATCCGTCAGGCCGCGATGGCCGGGCTCGGGCTCGCCTTCGTCTATGAGGATGATGCGATCGAGGACATCCGCGCGGGGCGTCTCGTCAGGATTCTCGAGGACTGGTGTCCTCCATTCCCAGGCTACTACCTCTATCATCCGAGCCGGCGCCAGACGCCGCCCGCGCTCGCCGCGCTGATCGCAGCCCTGCGCTTCCGCACGCCAAGCAACTAAAAGCCCAGGGTCAGGCCCTTGAGGGCGGTGTTCGGTCGCACAGCTCGCGGTCGCGACCGTCGTTGCGGTCATGCCGGAACAAAAGTTGAACATGACGCGAATATGGTTTCTACTGCCCGCATGTCAAACATAGTCAAACTCATCCCGCCCAGCGCCGTCGTGAGCGGCCCCGTCGCCACACCACCCGCGCCGCTCAGGTCGCTCAGCTCACCGTTAAATACGGTGATTTACGGTGATTTCGCTTGGAGTGACCCCCTGGCTACGCCTCGCGCGGCTGACGCGACCCCCGTCCCCCTGAGGGCGCGAGGCCGCGAACGAACCGCCTTACGAAAAGCTCACCCACTCGCCGCTAGCTGATTCCGCGTAACACCATTACCTATGGCTCCGGATCGTTCGGGGAGCAGAAATGATCGGCTTGATCGTCGTCGTCGTCATCATCGCCGTTGTCGGCATGATGCTGATCGGAATCTACAACCGCCTGGTGGCCCTGCGGCAGAACACCAACGAGGCTTTCGCCGACATCGACGTCCAGCTGAAGCAGCGCCAGGACCTGATCCCCAACCTGGTGGAGACGGTGAAGGGCTATGCCGCCCACGAGCGGGGAACCCTGGACGAGGTCACCCAGGCCCGCCAGGCGGCCGCCTCGGCCACCGGCATCGACGGCAAGATCGCCGCCGAGAACGCGCTCAGCGCCTCCCTCGGCCGGCTGATGGCCGTGGCCGAGGCCTATCCGGACCTCAAGGCCAACACCAACTTCATGCAGTTGCAGGGCGAGCTGTCCGACATCGAGAACAAGTTGGCCGCGGCGCGCCGCTTCTTCAACAACTCGGTGGGCGAGTACAACGGCTCGATCCAGACCTTCCCGGCGGTGCTGTTCGCCGGCGCCTTCGGCTTCCAGGCTAAGGAATTCTTCGATCTGGGGGCGGACCGCGCGGCGGCCAACGTCGCCCCGCAGGTCAAGTTCTAGGGGCCTGGAGTAACCGCCATGCAGGCCGTGGGTCTGCAGACCTATATCTGGAACAACAACCTCCGCTCCCTCTTCCTGCTGGTGGGGTTCCCGGTGCTGTTGATCGCGCTGGTCACCGCCCTGGAGCTGGGGGCGGCGGTGGCCGGGCTGTTGCCGCCCCCCGGCGAGGGCTTCAGCCTGATCGGGCTGATGGCGGCCTCGGTTCCGGGCGCGCTGTTGGTGGCCGGGGTCTGGTTCGTGATCGCCTACCTGTTCAATCAAGTGATCATCGACATCGCCACCGGCTCGCGCCCGGTGGAGCGCAAGGACAATCCGCAGCTCTACAACCTGCTGGAAAACCTCTGCATCTCCCGCGGCCTGAAGACCCCGACCCTGCGCATCATCGAGACCGACGGCATGAACGCTTTCGCCAGCGGCCTGCACGAGGGTCGTTTCTCGGTGACCGTGACCCGCGGCCTGCTGGATCACCTCGACCGCGATGAGCTCGAGGCGGTGCTGGGCCATGAGCTGACCCACATCATCAACCGTGATGTGCGCACCATGGTCGTCGCCTCGGTGTTCGCCGGCATCATCACCCTGATCTGCCAGATGATCTTCCGCACCATCTACTGGGGCGCCGGCTGGGGCGGCAACGGGCGCAGCCGCGACAAGGGCGGCGACGTGGGCCTGTTCGTGATCATCGCCATCGTGGTGGCGGCCATCGGCTACTTCCTGGCCATCATCATCCAGATGGCCCTGTCGCGCAGCCGCGAATACGTCGCCGACGCCGGCTCGGTGGAGCTGACCAAGAACCCCGACGCCATGATCTCGGCCCTGATGAAGGTCTCCGGCCACGAGCACCTGGACGCGCCGCAGTCCATGCGCTCGATGTTCCTGGAGGACAACGAGAAGGGCATCCTCGGCCTCTTCGTCACTCACCCGCCCCTGGAAAAGCGCATCGCCGCCCTGCGCCAGTACGCCGGCGGCCGCATCGTCGAACACGGCGACCCCATCAGCGCCCCACCGCCGCCCCAGCCCACCCAGGTGGTCTCCGATGCGCCCCGCGGTCCCTGGGCGCGGCCGGATACGACGCCGGCGGACAATTCGATCGTCCAGGACAAGAAGCCGGGGCCGTGGAGTTAGGCGAAAATCCCCGCCACCGCCGTCTCATCCAGCACCCGGTACCGCCCCGCCGCCAGGTCTCCCGGCAGGCTCAGCCCTCCGACCCGATCCCGATGTAGGGTCTCCACATGGTTGCCCACCGCCGCGAACATCCGCCTCACCTGGTGATAGCGCCCCTCGGTGATGGTCAGCCGCGCGCGGGTCGGCGACAGCACCTCCAGCACCGCCGGCAGCAGGGGCTTGTCCTCCCCCTCCAGCATCAGGGTCCCGGTCGCGAACGCCGCCCCTTCGGTCCCGTCCAAGGGCCGGGCCAGGTCGGCGACATAGCTCTTCTCCAGCTTGGCCTTGGGCGAGATGATCCGGTGCAGCAGGGCGCCGTCGTCGGTCATCAGCAGCAGGCCGGAGGTCTCCTTGTCCAGCCGACCCACCGTGGAGACCGCCGGGTCCCGCGCCCGCCAGCGCGAGGGCAGCAGGTCATAGACCAGCGGCCCGGCCTCCTTGTGCGAACAGGTCACCCCCAGCGGCTTGTGCAGCATCAGCACCAGCCCCGGCGGCGGGTCCAGCGGCCGGCCGTCGACGCTCATCCGCGCCGGCAGGTCGGCGGTCACCGCGATCCGCCGCTCGGCGTCCAGGATGTCGACCCCGTCCAGCGTGATCGCCCCCAGCCTGGCCAGGGCGTGGATGTCCCGCCGCGAGCCGTAGCCCATATTGGCCAGCAGCCGGTCGACGCGGGAGGTGGGCGCCTTGGCGGGAGGGCTCACTTCTTCCGCGCCTCGAACACCTTGAAGCCGCCCTTGTCCCCCCTCTGGTTCACCGCCTTGAAGAGCTCGGTCAGCACCCCTTCGTAGGGCAAGTGCCGGTTGGCCACCATCCACAGCACCCCGCCCTTGCCCAGCGCCCCGTGGGCGGCGCGGATGAAGGCCTGGCCCAGGGCCTTGTCCTCGGCCCCGCCGTCGTGGAAGGGCGGGTTCATCACCACGAACTTCAGGTCCGCCAGGCCGGAGGTCCGCGCGTCAGCCCATTCGACAGCGGCCCGCGGGTCGACGACGTTGCGCCGCGCCGCCTCCACCGCGCGCCGGTCGGTGTCGATGAGGCTGAGGCGGGTCACCTTGGGCGAGGCCAGCACCGCGCGCGCCAGCACCCCGATCCCGCAGCCGAAGTCCGCCCCGGCCCCCGCCAGCGCCGGCAGGCTGGCGGTCAGCAAGGCCGTGCCTGGATCCAGCCGATCCCAGCTGAACACCCCAGGCTGCGTCCACAGCCCGGTATCCTCCAGCACCCGGGGCGCGCCCGCCTCGATCGCCGCCTCGACCCCAGTCGGCGCCGCCGGCCGCAGGACCACGCAGATGCGGTGATGGTGTTTGGCCGTCTCCGCCGCCGTGCAGCCGAACGCCTCCAACTCCTTGCGCAGCCGCGAGCCGCCCTTGTCCTTCAGGGCCAGCACCGTCAGCCGCCCGCCGACCTTCAGCGCCCGCAGCGCCTGCGCCACCGCATAGCGCCGCTCCGCCGTCCCCGGCGGGACCTGCATCACCAGACTCTCCAGGCCGCCGTCAGCCAGCCCCTCAAGCGACGCGGCGCCGGGGACCAGGGGCGAGACCTGCATTGCCCCGGCTGGCGCAACAGCCAGGGCCGGGGAGGGGGCGCCGTAGACGGCGTTGTCTGCATTCGAACTCATCGGCGGACCTATAGCGGCGAACCGCTACTGGTCTCCAGGTGTTTGACCGGCGGCTAAGCCCGCGTCCCCAACTTCGTTATCGCCGTCTCCAGCGGCCGCGCCCCGTCATCATAACCCTTCCACGCCGCCGAAGCCCCGATCAGCGCCGCCGCCGTCCGCACCGTGAACCACATAGGGTCCAGCCCCTTGCGCACCTGCGGCCACTCCAGCGGCATCGACACCGGCGCCCCAGGCCTCGCCCGCGGGGACAACGGGGCGACCGCCGTCGCCATGCGGTCGTTGCGCAGATAGTCTAGGAAAATCCGGCCACTGCGCTCGGCCTTTGTCATCTGGATCAGGAACTCGTCCGGGCGTTCGGCCGCCACGCGGGCGCAGACTTCGCGGGCGAAGGCCTTGGCCTGCGCCCAGCTTGGCCCGCCCTTGGCCGGTACCTTCAAGGGCGTGACCACATGCAGCCCCTTGCCGCCCGTGGTCTTGCAGAAGGCCACCAGACCCAGCGCCTCCACCCGCTCGCGCACCAGTTTCGCCGCCTCGATCACGGCGTCGAAGGCCACGTCCGGGGCCGGGTCCAGGTCGAACACCAGCCGGCCGGGCCGGTCGGGATCGCCGGGCGCGCAGTTCCAGGGGTGGAACTCCGCCGCCGAAATCTGGGCGGCGGCCGCGAACGCCTCTGGACGGTCGATCTGCAGATAGGGTTGCGCGTCGCCCGAAACCTCAACGAAGGTGAACAGGTTCGAGGCGCCCTTCATGGCGTGCCGCTGGAAGAACCGCTCGCCGTCGATCCCGTCCGGGATGCGGACGATCGAACAGGGGCGGCCCTTGATGTGAGGCATCATCCAGTCGGTGACGCTTTCCAGATAGGCGGCCAGATCGGCCTTGGTCACCGGCCGGCCGTCGCCGCTGTCCGGCCACAGCGCCTTGTCGGGGTGGGAGAGGGTGACGCTCATCGATCGCCTTGCCTCGGCCCGGCTCCCCGATACAAGCCATCGACGGGGCGCGGCAGGGGAGATTGGCGATGCGGCTGTTCCATTTTAGCGATGACCCGGCCATCACCCGCTTCGTTCCGCGCCCCGTGACGATACCCACCCAACGGCCTCCGGGCACGGACTGGCTGAACGGGCCGCTGGTCTGGGCGATCGATGACTGGCACGCGCCGATGTACCTCTTCCCCAGGGACTGCCCCCGCATCCTGCTCTGGCGCACGCCACGGACAAGCCCCGAAGACGAGAAACGCTTCTTCGATGGCCGCGGTTGCCGGATGATCGCCCACATCGAATGGGCTTGGTTCGAGCGTCTCCGCACCGCCCAAACCCACCGCTACGATCTCCCCGTCGCTCCCTTTGAAGACCTGAGCGACGCCGGTATGTGGATCAGCCGCGCCCCGGTCGAACCCTTGGCCATGGAGACCCTCACCGACCTGCCGGCGGCCCTGCGCGCCGCCGACGTCGAATTGCGGGTGATGCACAGCCTGGCGCCGCTCAAGGGCGCCTGGGAAACCTCGATCCACTTCAGCGGCATCCGCCTGCGCAACGCGGTGGGCTGGAGCTGATACGCGGTTAGTGGGCGAGCACGTCCGGATTAACCACATTTATCGGCGCCCCAGCCGCGAACGCCACGATCTGGTCGAAGATATCGGAGAACTGCAGATCGTATTCCTCGCGGGTGACATAGCCGATGTGGGGCGTGCAGATGGCGTTGGGCAGGCTCAGCAGCGGGTGGGTTCCGCCCAGCACCGGCTCCTGCTCGAACACATCCACGGCCCCGTATCCCGGCCGCCCGGCCCGCAAACCCGCCTCCAGGGCGCCTGGCTGGATCAGCCCCGCCCTGCTGGTATTCACCAGCAAGGACAATGGCTTCATCCGCTCCAGGTCCTCCGCCCCGACAATGCCGCGGGTGGCGTCCACCAGCCGCATGTGCAGGCTGACCACGTCGCTCTCCTCAAAGAACGCCGCCTTGCTCGCCGCCGCAGCATAGCCGTCGGCCCGCGCCCGCTCGAGCGACGCCGGCCGGCCCCAGACGAGGACCACCATCCCGAACGCCCGCCCATAGCCCGCCACCACCGCCCCGATCCGGCCATAGCCGAAAACTCCCAAAACCTTGTCCCGTAAGGTCTGGCCGACTCCCGTCTGCCAGCGTCCCTCCTTCAAGGCCTGCACCTGCTGAGGCAGCATCCGCGCCCCCGCCATCACCAGCGCCCAGGTCAGTTCCGCCGCCGCATAGGACGGGGTGTCGGCATGCAGGTTGGAAGAAACCACCACGCCGTGGCGGGTGCAGGCGTCGATGTCGATGTGCGGATAGACGCTGCGCTGGCTGATCAGCTTCAGCCTGGGCAACCGCTCCAGCAGGGCCGCCTCGATCCGAGTCCGCTCCCGGATCAGGACCAGGGCCTCGGCATCCGCAAGACGCTCCGCCAAGGCATTGATAACCTGGACATGATCGTTCCAGATCGTGACCTCATGTCCCGCCAGCTTCGCGAAGCAGGGCAGGGTGCGCAGGGTGTCGAAGTAGTCGTCCAGGATGGTGACCTTCATAGGCGGCTCAGGCCCGCGCCAGCCATGCTCGCCCCGCCGCTGTCAGCTCCACCCACGCCGCCGCCATGCCGCCCGGCCCGGGCCGCCGCCATGCCGCCCGG
>DASVMY010000080.1:0-16363 GCA_036384135.1 Caulobacteraceae bacterium
AGATGGATGTGGCCAAGCTGGTGGGCTCGGACATCGCCCACGCCGTGCCCCTCACCCTTCTGGCGGGACTTGGGCACTGGATGATGGGTTCGGTGAACTGGCAGCTGCTTCTGTCCCTGCTGACGGGGTCGATCCCCGGCATCGTCATCGGCAGCCTGCTGGCGGCGCGCATGCCCGACGGCCTGTTGCGGCCGATCCTGGCCGCGACCCTGGCGCTGGTCGGCGGCAAGCTGCTGACCTGATCTGGGCGGGCGGCGGGCCTGAGGGTCTAAGTCAGGTAGTCGCCCAGGAGTCCCTCCAACAGGCCGGCCTGCGTCGGGCGCCACCCAAGGCTTTGTTGGGTGACGGCGCTTGAGGCCGGAATATCGCTCGATACGAAAGGCGCAAACCAGCCAAAGTGACTGGCCGCTTCGTCGGCGCCGATGCCGCGGGTCGGGACGGCGAGCTTTTTGCCGATGACCTCGGCGATGGACCGCAAGCTGACTCCCTCCTCGCCGACCGCGTGCAGCCGCTCGCCCGCCTGGCCGCGTTCGAGCCCCAGCCGGAACAGCCGCGCCGCATCGCGCCGGTGCACGGTGGGCCACCGATTGGCGCCTTCGCCTACATGGGCGGACACCCCGGTCTGCCGCGCCACGGCGATCAGTTGCGATACAAAGCCTTGCTGGCGCCGATCATGGACCGATGGCGGCAGTCGCACGACCACCGATCTGATGGTCTGCTCGCTGGCGCAAAGCGCCAGCGTCTCCGGGCGGCCACGGACGATGGCCGGGCCTTCGGTCTGAGCCGCGTCCGCTTCGGTGCTGAGGCGCCCAGGCGTACGTGCCGTCATGCCCGAGGTGACCACAAACGGCTTGCCGGAGCCCGCCAGGGCCTCCGCCATCGCCGACACCGCGCGCAGTTCGGCCTCTCCGGCCTCCAGATATTTCGAGAAGTCGTGGCCGAACGCGCAGTGGATGACGCCGTCATTGGCGCGGGCGCCGGCCGCCAGGCTCTCCGGCTCGGCGACGTCCCCTCTTCGCACCTGGACGCCCCATTCCGCCAGGGTCGCCGCCGCCTCGTCGCTGCGCGCCAGGCCCTCGATCTGATGCCCGGCTCCCCGCAACTCCTCGACGATCGCCGAGCCGATGAACCCCGTCGCTCCGGTCAGGAACACACGCATGTGCAAATCTCCAAATCTTGTGGGAGACAACATTCCGCTGGCGCCATATCCTGGTAAAGTCGTGAGATTATCATATTAAGATTGATGACAGGATGAACCAGTTTCTGACGGCGGAAAACCGGCTCGGAACCTATCTGAGGGACCGCCGCACGAAGCTAGATCCCGCGGCTTTCGGCTTGCCCGCCGAGCGCCGCCGCACGCCGGGCCTGCGTCGCGAAGAGGTGGCGCAGAGAGCCAACATCAGTCCGACCTGGTACACTTGGCTCGAACAGGGGCGCGGCGGCGCGCCCTCGGCCGAGGTGCTGGGCCGCATCGCCCGCGCCCTGATGCTGACGGATGTCGAACGCGAACACCTGTTCCTGCTGGGGCTCGGCCGGCCGCCGGAAGCGCGCTACCGCAGGAGCGAGGGCGTCACCCCGCGGCTGCAGCGCGTGCTGGATGTGCTGGACCCCAGCCCCGCCTTGATCAGGACCGCGACATGGGACGTCATCGCCTGGAACCGCGCGGCGACCGTGACCCTGATGGACTACGGGTCGCTGCCGCCCGAGCAGCGCAACATGCTGCGCTTCATCTTCCTCGACCCGCGCGCCCGCGCCGCGCACTACGACTGGGAAAGCGTGGCGCGGCTGGTCCTTGGGGCGTTCCGGCTGGACGCGGCCCGCGCGGGCGCCGCGGCGGAGGTGGAACCCCTGGTTGACGAGCTTTGCCGGCTCAGTCCCGAGTTCCAGGCGATGTGGAGCGATCACGATGTTCCCGGCCCCCACGGCGAGGCCGTCAAGCACCTGCAGCACCCGGTGCTCGGCCCGATCGCGCTCGAAGTCTCGGCCTTCGCGGTGGATGGCCGAACCGACCTCAGCCTGCTGGTCTACAATCCGACCACACCGGCGGACGCCGAACGGATCGCGTCGCTGTTGAAGCGCCGGTAGAAAATGGAGGCAGGCTGTTTGCGTGGGCTGTAAATAGGGACGTGATATATTTACACAATTATTGCGATGGACGAGATCGAAGACAACGCCACAGCGCCCGACAAGAGTCGCCGGCATATCCCATTGACATATCCCGCCCCGCGCCTCATCTGTTAAGTCAGACACCCAGAGGCTGCCATGACCCGCACCACCGTTTTTCAATCCAACCGGTCGCAGGCCGTTCGCCTGCCCAAGGACGTGGCCTTTCCAACCGGGGTCAAGGCAGTGACGGTGCTGCGCGAGGGCGCGCGCCGGGTGATCGTGCCGGCGGACGCGGTATGGGACGACTTCTTCGACGCGCCGGGGATCGACCTTGGAGAGCGCGACCAGCCGCCGGCGCAGGAACGCGAACCGTTCTGATGCTGCGTTATATGCTGGACACCAACCTCTGCATCCGGGTCCTGCGCGATCGGCCGGCCGAACTGAGATCACGCTTCAACCAGGAGGCGGAGGGGCTCTGTATCTCCACCATCGTCATGACCGAATTGCTGCACGGCGCGGCCAAGTCCGCCAGGCCCGAACATAATCGCCGTGAGGTAGAGCGCCTGGCGGCCCGGCTGGACGTGCTGCCCTTCGATCTCGACGCCGCCGGCCACGCGGCCGACATCAAGGCGGACCTTGAGCGGCGCGGCCAGGTGATCGGCCCCTACGGCCTGCTGATCGCCGGCCACGCCCGCAGCCGCGGCCTGGTGGTGGTGACCGCCAACCTCGGCGAATTCACCCGCGTCGACGGCCTGCGCGCCGAGGACTGGCTGTCGGATTGAGCGGCTTGAAAAAAAGGGACGTGATATCTCCGCGACTATCGCGATGGGCGGCGAACCCGCGATTACGGTGACGCTGTATGAAACCCTCCGCCTGAGGCGGAGACTCCATTATGACAGCCGGTTCCTAGGCTCAAAGCCGCCCCTGCTTCACGGCCTTCGCCAGTTCGGCATTTACCCGCGTCTGCCAGCCTTTACCGGTCTCGCGCAGGTGTTCGACCACCTTTGCATCCAGCCGTATTTTCACCTCGATCTTCGGCGCTTCGGACTTGGGACGGCCGGGGCGGCGAGCGCGCGCCATGAAGGCCTCTCCCATCACCTCGGCGGCCGGACGCGCACGGGCGAAGAAGTCATCGTCCAACTCGGGGAGTTCATGATCGATCAGTTCAGGATTAGGCTTGCTCATATCGCTCGACCTCTTTCGCATTGGCCTTTCGGAAGCTGATCACCCGCAACTT
This sequence comes from Caulobacteraceae bacterium, assembly GCA_036384135.1. GTDB lineage: Bacteria > Pseudomonadota > Alphaproteobacteria > Caulobacterales > Caulobacteraceae > Acaudatibacter. The sequence continues at coordinate 3,344 of DASVMY010000080.1, forward strand.
GGCGCCGCGCATCGTGTAGGCCACGACGTGCAAGCGCTCGCCGATATGTCCCACGGCGATGAAGCGGTCTTCGCCATAGGTCTCACGAGTGTCTAGGGCGACCAAGGCGGTCTCAAAATCGAAGTCGGCCACGGGATCGAACGGAAGGCCGCGTTCTTCAGTATTCTTCGCGCTCTTACTGGGGTCGAACTCGACCTCCATCTAGGGTTTATGTGCACCCAATAAATGAACACCGCAAGGTTTTTGTGCATACAAAAACCCTATTTCCGAAGGGAGAAGGGGACGTGATATTGGTCCCCATCTTCTGCATCTTCCGAAGCCGCCATTGATGCCTCTGCCGTTGCGAGGGAAACTACGGCGGGCTGGTAGACCTTGGGAGATCGGGCAACTGGGGAACGCTGGTTATGTCCATCGCCCATTGCAACGCCGAGCGACAGAATCCCTGGGCTCGCGGCGCCAGCAGCGCCCTCTGCCTCACCGCCCCAAGACGTAGGAATAGGAAGGCTGGCGCCTCGCCTTTGGCGGAGTAGAGCGCCGCGCCGCAGTTGGGGCAGAAGGCAGTCGCGACCTCGTTTCCACTGTCGCCACGCTTGGCGTAGGTTTTCGGCTCTCCGGTCAATCTGATCCGGTCGATCAGGACGGGCACATTCACCCGATAGGGTCCGCCGGAGATTGTCTGGCAATCGGTGCAATGACAAATCACCACGCGCTCGGGATCGACCTCCGCTTCGTAGCTGATCCGGCCGCAGTGGCAGGCGCCGTCAATCCGCATTCGTTCCATGGTTGGCAGCATGGGAATGACCGCGGTTGTCGTCAATGGCGCCCAGTATTGCCGCGAGCTTGCGCGCCGAAAGCGGACGCACCGAACAGCCGCGATGGGTTGAGGCTGCCTAAAAGGCCTCTTGACCTTGCCCCTGGGACAAACTCGAAACCTAATCGGGTCGAAGACAGGTATAGCTCGTGAACCGACAGCCACGTTTCTTCAGCCCCGCCGAGACCGCGCGCCGGCTCAGGGTGAGCACCAAAGCTTTGCGCCTCTACGAGGCGCTCGGATTGGTGCATCCAGTGCGGGCCGCCACTGGATGGCGCACCTACGGACCTGACCAGATGGTTCGCCTTCACCAGGTGCTCGCCTTGAAATCCCTGGGCGTGCCGCTGAAGCGGGTTGGTGAGCTTCTCGGCGATCAACTCGCCGATCTCGATGCCGTCTTGCTGTTTCAGGAAGCGGCCTTTCGCTCGCGCATTGCAGGCGACACGCGGAGGCTGGATTTGTTAGCTGCAGTGCGGAGGCGGTTGGCTGGCGGCGAAACCTTGTCGATCGACGATCTCATCCACCTTACCAGGGAGACAGTGATGGGTATCACCAAGACACATGACGCCTTCGCCCTCGAAGACGAAGCTATGGCCGCGATCCATGCGGCCGGATTCCACCCATTGCTGCTTGAGGTGCCCGCCGAGACCAACGAGAACCACTGGCATGACTTCGACACGATCATTTTCGTGCTCGAAGGCGAAAATGTCGTCACCGAAGCCGCTACCGGCAAGACACTCGCCTGCGGACCTGGAAGCCGGATCGACTTTCCCCGTGGGGTTATTCACCGCGAGAACCACCGGGGCTACCGGGCCCTGTTCGGCTTCTCTATCGACCCCGCGGCGCTCGACGGCCCGCTCAACATGCCCCCGGAGGCCTGGGTGGGCTGAACGCGGACTATCGGGTAACTCGCAACGGGGAAGGGTGAAGCCAAGGGGACGGGGAAGAAGGCGGGAAGAAGGGGACATGATCATGACCCCGTTTTCCAACCCACCCCCCGCCGATCAAGCCAGCGGAAACTGAGCCGCATCGTCTTCCCACGGGTTGAAGGTGGCGGCGCCGCTGTGCTGCACGTCTTTCGTGTTGCGCGTCGCCAGGAACAGCTCGTTCTCCAGCGCCGTTGCGGCCAGCAGGGTGTCGATCACCGCTGGCGCGTGGCCGGTCGTCCGTTTCGTAGCGCCTGAAATCTCACCCCATCGACGCACGACGAAGTCATCGACCGACAGGATGCGACCCGCGAACCGGCCCTCCAGGGCGTCGCGCGCCGCGATATAGCGCGAGCGTTCGGGGTGGTCGGCGGCGAGATTGTGGATGCCCTTGTCGTATTCGCCGAGCGTCAGGATGCTCAGGTACATCCGGTGCTCAAGCTGCGCCGCGGCCCAGGTTTTCACACTCGGAGCGCCGTGCGGATTGATCAGCGCGGCGACGACATTGGTGTCGAGTAGCCACCCCCTCACTGCTCCAGCCCCATCACAGCTCGATATCTCGGCCGACGTCCGGCTCCCGCGCGATATCCAGGCCCTCAAGGTGCAGGGCTTCCATGAAGGCGACCAGGGACGGCCGGTTGGCGTCGGGCGGCGCCAGCCGTTGCATGTCCTCGACACTGATCACGACCACGGCGTCCTTGCCGCGCACGCTAACGCGTTGCGGGCCTTCACTTCTGGCAAGTCGAACGACTTCGCTGAAGCGCGCCTTGGCGTCTTCAAGCTTCCACTTGCCAACGGCGGAGGCAGTTCGTCCGTCCTGTCGATGCCCGTCCTTGGGCGCGCGTTCCACCATCGCCTCACTCCATCTGACTAGCTAGTCAGATGACGAGATATAGGCCCGCCACGGGACAATGGCAACGCCGGGCGGGGCCAAGCCCACGCCCCCCGCCTCACGCCGGCTCCAGCGCCCGCAGCAATAGATCCTGATGCCGCCGCATGAAGGCGTTGCGCACCTCCAGCAGGCTCTCCAGCGTCTCAGCGCAGCGCTGGCGCAGGTCCTGGGCGCTCGGGGTCTGGCCCAGGCCGTGTTCGAACACGTCGGCGATGTCTTCGACCGTGGCGAACAGCAGTTCGTTGCTGGCGGCCGTGATGCGGGCCAGCCGGGCCTGGTAGGCGGCCAGGTCCGGCAGGGCGGGGTAGAGGCGGCCGATCACCGCCGCCTCGGTCCAGGCCCAGTTCAACTGCGGGCTCAGCGCCTCGTGGCCGTGGATCCAGCCGGTGACGTCCACGATCCTGGCCAGGGCGGCGTAGAAGGCGTCCAGGTTCGGGTCGAGGAAGTCGTAGTCGGGGGTGCAGACGTCGCCCTTCAACCGGCCGGCCGCCTCCAGGTCGTCCTTGATCGGCGTGCCGTCATAGGGAAGCATCTTGCAGAAGGTAGCCGAGGCGCTGCCGTCGCCGACGATCTGGCGCAGGAACGCCACATTGGCCCGCACCGAGGCGAAGCTGCTGGAGGGGTCCAGCAGCATGAAGCCGAACTCGAAGCGGATGCCCAGCGATTTCAACAGGGCCACGGCGGCCAGGTTCTGCTCGACGCTGATTTCCTTGTGCAGGGTGCGCAAACCCTCCTCGGTGCCGGACTCCAGCCCCATGTAGACCAGGTACAGCCCCGCATCGCGCATCCGCGCCATCAGCTCGGCGTCCAGGGCGTCGGCCCGGCAGTTGATCTTCCAGATCACCTTGCCCGGCAGGCCGGCCCTGTGCAGCTCGTCGACGAACTGGCCGGCCCATTCGCGCCACTTCTTGCCGAACAAGGGGAAGTCGTCGTCCTGGAACAGGAACACGGTGACCCCGTCCTGGTCGTGCAGCAGCCGCATCTCGCGCACCACCTCCGCCGGCTTGCGGATGCGCACCACCTTGCCCGGCGCGGAGCGATAGAAGGTGTGGATGGAGCAGAAGGAGCAGGTGCGCGCGCAGCCGCGGCTGGCCAGGATCGGCATGATCGCCCGGCCCAGCACCCGCATCGGCTCGAAGTCGCGCTCCGGATAGGGCAGGCTGTCCAGGTCGTGGATCAGGGCCCTGGGCGGATTGGCCACCAGTTCGGCGCCCCGCCGCCAAACCACCCCTTCCAGAGCGCGCCAGTCGCCGCCGGCCTTCAGGGCGCGCACCATCTCCACCAGGGTGACCTCACCCTCGTAGCGCACGACGCTGTCCAGGTCCGGCGCGGCCTTCAGGGTCTCGCTGGGGCTCAGGGTCGGATAGTGGCCGCCCATGGTAAAGTGAGCGCCGATCCCCGCCGCGCGCAGGGCCGCCATCAGGGCGGCGTAGCGGCGGATGTAGAACTGGAAGATCAGGGAGAAACCCACCAGCATCGGATCGGCGCGGCGCACCGCCTCGACCAGGGTCTGCTGCGGCAGCTCGATGTCCAGGACGCGGACGTCGTGGCCGGCCTGGCGCAGGGTCGCGGCCAGGTAGCCCAGGCCCAGGTTGCCCATCGACTGGAAGCCGATAAGCACGATGGGCCGGTCTGCCTGCGGTCTGGAGGGGGTGCTCAGGTGATCGGAACGCATGGCGTGGTTCCTTCATAGAGAGTGGCTCCCCTCCCCCTTGCGGGGAGGGGTCGGGGGTGGGGGTGCGAGCACCGCTGCGGCCAAGTTGCCCAAGACGTTATGCAGCGAAATCAACAGCAGTTGAGCTGACACCCCCATCCCCAACCCTTCCCCGCAAGGGGGAAGGGGGCTTTCAGGGCGAGGCGGGACGATCTCAGCTCATCCCATAACCCTCGGTCCTCAGCCGCGGACCTTGGCGATGGCCTGGATCGCCGCGTCCAGGGCCCTGGTCTGGACGGCCAGCTCTTCCTTCTGCCGCTGAAGGGAGATCTGGGCCAGTTCGACCAGGACGTTCTTTTCCAGTTCCTGGAACAGCCACCACGGCACCGGGTCGCCGATAGGGTGTGGCCGAAATTGCAGAAGTTCGTTTAGTTCTGCGCGTTGTGGCAGAGCCATGATGGTCTCCAATTCTGTTCTTTGCCCCAATCGCAAAGGTTACGTTCTTGAAACGACTCATCAAATCACGTTTTCGAGACTCCTATAGATAATCAAGATTCATTATTATTGCATTCATGGCGCCATCTTACACAAACAAGACTTATCATCCGAAGTCCGTTGCTCGCGGAGATCGGGTCAATCTGGCATAAGAATGCGGCGGGGGCCGGCGTCCCTTCCGGCCCGAGAGCCGCCGGCGGCCCTGCCGCGGCGGATGGCCCAGCTTCATGCCACTTAGGGGCGAAATCATGACGTTCGGCGAACATCAATCGTCCAAGGATGCCAGTCTACCGGCTGGGCTTGGCGTCCCATGCGTCAAGCCGATAATCAGAAGCGGATTTTGAGCGCGAGGATTTCAAATGGCGGATGACGTGGGCGGCGAGCTGGACCTGGAGGCCTTCCGCGCCGAGGCGCGCGCCTGGCTGGTCGCCAACTTCCCCCCGGCCCTGAAACAGGCGCGCGTGGCCAACGACCTGGAGGACGGCGAGGCGCCGGACCCGGACCTGGTCCTGTGGCGCCAACGGATCGGCGCCAAGGGCTGGGCGACGCCCACATGGCCGAAGAAGTACGGCGGCGGCGGCCTGCCGGTGAAGGCCGCGCGGGTGCTGCAGCAGGAGATGGCCAAGCTGGGCGCCTTCAACCCGCTGATGTTCGGCATGGGCATCACCATGATCGGCCCCACCCTGATGGACTACGGAACCGAGGAACAGCTGGCCCGGCACCTGCCGGGGATCATCAAGGGCGAAGTGCGCTGGTGCGTGGGTTACTCCGAGCCCGGCGCCGGGTCGGACCTGGCCTCGCTACAGACCAAGTGCGAGGACGCCGGCGACCACTGGGTGGTCAACGGCCAAAAGGTCTGGACCAGCGGCGCGCAGTACTCCGACTGGTGCGGCGCCCTGGTGCGCACCGACTTCAAGGCCAAGAAGCACGACGGCATCAGCTTCCTGCTGATCGACATGCGCCAGCCGGCGGTGGAGACCCGCCCGATCAAGCTGATCGCCGGCGCCTCGCCCTTCTGCGAGACCTTCTTCACCGACGCCGTGGCCGACAAGTCGTCCATGCTCGGCCCGCTCAACGGCGGCTGGACGGTGGGCAAGCGCCTGCTGCAGCACGAACGCGCCAGCCAGACCGGCGGCGGTCCGCCCGCCGCCGGCGGCCGCGCCGAGAAGTTCCAGGACCTGGCCAAGCGCTATGTGGCCGTGGATGAAGACGGGCGCATCGCCGACCGCGACCTGCGCTCGCGCCTGACCGCCCACCTGATGGACGCCCAGGCCCACGGCCTGACCCTGGCCCGCGCCCGGGCCGAGTCCGTCAACGACGGCAACCCCACTGCCGCCGCCTCGATCCTGAAGAACTCCGCCACCCACGTCGCCCAGACCCGCGCCGAGCTGACCCTGGAGATCATGGGCCACCAGGGCCTGGGCTGGGAGGGGGACGCGTTCACCGCCGAAGAGCTGGGGACCGTGCGTGGCTGGCTGGGCGGCAAGGCGATGTCGATCTACGGCGGCTCGGCCGAGATCCAGAACAACATCATCTCCAAACGCATCCTGGGCCTCCCGGACCTGACCGCCTCTACCTGAGCACACCCCCAGTGCACCCCCCACGGACCCTTTGCGATACCACCGCGACTACGCAGTGCACCGCTGCAGCATCCTTGCGGCAACCCCAATCGACCTCCATGGTCACCCATTGAACGGCGCATCCAGACGCCGAGCGGAGGCAAGATGGCGCGGGATCTGATCGAAGCGACGACGGACGATACGGGCCTGTCGAAGGCCGGGCTGGACGGCGTCGACGCCGGCCTTAAGGCCTTGATCGACAAGGGAGAACTGGTCGGCGCCGTGACCCTGGCCGCCCGCCACGGCCGCATCGCCCGGCGCAGCGTCCTGGGCCTCGACGACCTCGCTGCCGGCAAGCCGCTGCGCGAGGACACCCTTTTCCGCATCTACTCCATGACCAAGCCGGTGACGGCGGTGGCCATGATGATCCTGCACGACCAGGGCCTGTGGCGGCCGGAGGACCCGATTTCCAAGTATATTCAATCCTTTGCCAACGCCCGGGTGTTCGTGGGATTGGACGGCGAGGGCCAGCCGCTGACCGTCCCCGCCGACCACGACCCCACCATCGGCGAGCTGCTGACCCACACCGCCGGCCTCACCTACGGCTCAACCCAGGAACCGCTGGATAAACTCTACCAGGCCAAGAACATCTGGGGTTCCGCCTCCCTGGCGGAGTTCGCCGACAAGATCGGCGGCCTGCCGCTGGCCTATCAGCCGGGGACCAAGTGGGTCTACAGCCTGGCCATGGACATCCAGGGCGCGATCATCGAAGCCCTTACCGGGCAAGGCCTGGCGGCGTTCATGCAGGAAAAGATCTTCGGCCCTCTGGGCATGGTTGACACCGGTTTCCATGCTCCCCCCGACCAGGCGCATCGCCTGGCCAAGCTCTATCGCTCCAGCACCACCAAGCCCGGCCTGGTGGCGCTCGATCGCCCGCCCATACTGGGCGACAACCTCTCGCCGCCCAAGGTTCCCTCCGGCGGCGGCGGCCTGGTCTCGACCCTCGACGACTACGCCCGCTTCGCCCAGATGCTGCTGAACAAGGGCGAACTGGCCGGGGTGCGGATCATTTCGCCGCAGGCGGTGGCGCTGATGACCAGCAACTATCTCTCCGATGAGATGATGGCCGCCGGCTTCGGCGTCGGCGCCATGGCGATCCGGCCGGGCTTTGGCTACGGCTTCAACGGGGCGGTGTTCACTGATCCGCTGAAGGCCGGCCTGCCGGTGGGCCAAGGCACATATGAGTGGGACGGCGCGGCCGGGACCTGGTTCTGGGTCGATCCTGAGAACGACCTGATCTTCGTGGGAATGATCCAGCGCTTTGAAGTTTCAGGGAAAATGACCAATGCCCAACAGCTGACCCAGAAACTGCTGGCGCCCGCCATCGTCCCCGCCGTCTGAGGAGGCCTACAGCCATGATCGTCGACCTGACCGGCCGCACCGCCCTGGTGACCGGCGCCAGCCGCGGCATCGGCCGCGCCATCGCCCTTTCCCTGGCCGAGGCGGGCGCGGACATCGCCGTCAACTACCGTCGGGACACCGCCGCGGCGGAGGAGACAGTCGCCGAGATCGTGGCGCTTGGGCGCAAGGCCAAGGCCTATTCCGCCTCGGTGGAGAACTGGGACGAGGACCAGGCCATGGTGGCCGCGGTGCTGAAGGACTTCGGCGGCATCGGCATCCTGGTCAACAACGCCGGCATCGCCAGCCGCGGCCAAAGCGTGGCGGACACCGATCCGGCCGAGATGGAGCGGGTGGTGCGCGTGCACGCCTTTGGGCCGCACTACCTCAGCAAGCTGGTGATCCCGCACATGCGCCAGCAGGGCCGCGGCGACATCATCATGATCTCCAGCGTCGCCACCCTGGGCATGGCCGGCCGCGGCGGGCCCTACAACATGGGCAAGGCGGCCATGGAGGCCCTGGCCCTGACCCTGGCCAAGGAGGAACGGGAGCACGGCATCCGCACCAACATCGTCGCCCCCAGCCTGACGGTGACGGAGATGGGCAAGCGCCTGACCAAGGCCACCACCGGGTTTGATGACATCCACGAGCTGGACGCCGGCTCTCCCTTCGGACGCGTCAGCACGCCGGAGGACGTCGCCGCGGCCGTAACCTGGCTGGTTTCCTCGGCCAATCCCTATGCCAACGGCCAGAAGATCAACATCAACGGCGGCGGCTGAGATCGCGTTGGGGTGGTGCGAATAGGGTTCGCCTTCAACGGCTTAGCTTGCCGATGCGGGCGCCTCACATCGTCCGGGTTCGGACTGAAACAGAAATAATATCAACAGGTTAGAGTATTCTTAGGTGTCCGGCCCCTATCACCCTGTCGCGGTGTGGGAGTTGCCGATGAAGTGTTTGTTCGACCTAGCCGAACCGCTGACGCCAGTGGCGCCGGATGAGACCGGCGCCGAGGCCTATGTCCGGTTCGAGAGCGATCCGGACCTGCTGGTCGTGCCGGTGGTCAACGGTTTCGGCGCGCCGGTGGGCCTGCTGGAGCGCAACGCCTTCGCGCTGAAGATGGCTGGGCAATACGGCCGCGCCGTGTTCGCCGGCCGGCCGGTGAGCATGATCATGGACGACGCCCCGACCATCGTCGACGGCGCGATCCCCATCGACGACTTCATGCGCGAGCGCCTGATGGACCGCCCGCGCGACCTGCTGGGCGGGTTCGTGGTGACGCGGGATGGCCGCTACGCCGGCGTGGGCAGCGCCCTGTCGCTGCTGCAGGCCCAGAGCGCCCGGATCGAGAGCCACGCGGCCGAGGCCCAGGCGGCGCTGCGGGCCAAGTCCGAGTTCCTGGCGGTGATGAGCCACGAGATTCGCACGCCCCTGAACGGCGTCCTGGCGGTGGCGGAGGTGATCCAGCGGCGGTTGCGGCAGGAGGACCTGCGGCCCTTTGTCGGCACGATCCTGAACTCCGGCCAGACCCTGCTGCGCCTGCTGAGCGACGCCCTGGACCTGTCCCGCGCCGAGGCCGGGCGGCTGGTGCTGCAGACCGACCCCTTCCCGGCCTGCGCTCTGATCGATGACATCGAGACCCTGTGGCGCCCGCGCGCCAATGAGGAAGGTCTTGCCTTTTCGACCCTGTTCGATGGGGACATGAACCTCTGGGTCGTGGGCGACGCGGTTCGTCTCAAACAGGTGCTGAACAATCTGGTCGGCAACGCCCTGAAGTTCACCAAGGCGGGCCGGGTGGACGTGCGGCTGTCGGCCCGCCAGACCGAAGGGATGGTGCGCCTGGCCGCGGAAGTCAGCGACACCGGGCCCGGCATTGAGCCCACCCAACTGGACCGCCTGTTCGTCCCCTTCGGCCAGACCGAGGCTGGCCGCCGCGCCGGCGGAGCGGGACTGGGCCTGTCGATCTGCCGGCAACTGGTGGAGAAGATGGGCGGGGGGATCACGCTGGAGAGCCAGTTGGGCCAGGGCTCGACGTTCCGGTTCGAGGTCGTCCTGGCGGTGGCCGCGGATCCCTCGATCGAGCGGCCGTCCGCGCCGCTGGCCGCCGCGCCGCGGCTCGATGCGCCGCATGTGCTGGTGGTGGACGACAACGCCACCAACCGCCTGGTGGCCGAGACCCTGCTGGAGATGATGGGCTGCACCTTCGCCAGCGTGGAAAACGGCGCCCTGGCGGTGGAGCGGGTGCGCGGCAGTCCCTTCGACCTGATCCTGATGGACGTGAAGATGCCGGTGATGGACGGGCTGGAAGCTACCCGCCGCATCCGCGCCATGGCCTCGCCGGCCGGCGCCACGCCGATCATCGCGCTGACCGCCAACGCCGATCCGGCGGACGCGGAGAGCTATCGGCGCGAGGGCATGGACGCGGTGGTCGAAAAGCCGATCAAGCCCGACCACTTGCTGGCGACCATGGCCTCGGTGCTGCAGGCGGCCGAACTGGACGCGGCTTAGCGCCAGGATCGCCGGGCGGCGATCCTGGCTACGGCTGTGATCAGAACTGCTTGCGCACCGTCACGAAGACTTCCCGCGGCGCGCCGGCGAGCAGGGTCTGGTTGTCGCCGGAATTGCCGAAGCCGTTGGAGCCGACTGTGGCGACGTAGCGTTTGTCGAACAGGTTGGTGACGTTGAGCTGGATCTCGGTCCCCTTGAGCATGCTGTCGCCGACGAACCGGTAGCCGACGTTGAGGTCCACCAGGACCCGGGACGGGACCGACTGGTCGTTGAGGTAGGTGAAGAAGCGCCGGCTTTGGTACGACAGGTCGATCCCGCCGAAGATACCGTTGTGATCATAGGCGACGCCGATGTTGGCGATGTGGCGGGGGGTGTCCACCACCGTCTTGCCCTTGGTCGCCACCGTCCCGCCCGCTGTAACGACATCGTCGTCGTAGGTAGAATGGTTGTAGGCGTAGGAGGCGCGCAGGGAGAAGCCGCCGTCGAAGCGGTAGGCGCCGATGGCTTCCAGGCCATAGGAGGTGACGCCGCCGACGTTGCCCAGCCCGCTGAAACAGCCGACGATGCCGGCGCACTGCGAGATCACCAGCAGGCGGTTGTGGAACTTGACGTCGTAGGCGGCGACGGCGCCTTCGAAGCCGCCGGCGTGGAGGCGGTAGCCCAGTTCAAAGGTGTCTGACTTCTCCGGCTTCAAGGTGTTCTTGATGGCGGCGAAGGCGCTGGGGCTGGCCGAGAACGGGCCCGAGGTGGCGGCGCCGACGAAGGCGCGCATGTTGCGGGTGTAATCGCCGAACACTTCGCCGCCGGCGCCGAAGCGCCAGTTGAAGCCGGCCTGGGGCAGGAAGTTGTCGTTGCTCTCGATCTGGCCGGCGTAGGCGGTCCCGGCCACCGGGCTGGAGGTGACGTTCACGCGCAGGGACTTGAAGCCGAAGTTGACCTTGAAGTCGTCGGTGACCTGCCAGGTGTCCTGCAGGTGCAGCTCCACGGTCTGGGTGTCGAAGGCGTAGGCCCACTGGGTGAAGAACGGGCCGGACTGGAAGTCGAGGCTGGAGCGGTTCATGCCGGTCAGGTCGAGGCCATAGAACCGGCGGGCCTGGTTGAAGTGGTTGTCCTCGTACCAGATGCCGCCCTCTATGGCGTTCTTGCCCAGGGTATAGGCCAGGGAGGCGACCACCCCGCCGCGGGTGATGCCGTATTCGGTGGTCCGGATCGAGATCGGCGCGCCGCTGGGGGAGGGGACGTAGGGGGTGTACCAGAGGCCCTGGCCGTCGTCGTGGTGACCGTAGGCGGTGGCCTTGAACTTCAGCTGGTCGCTGATCGGCCATTCCAGGCGGGCGCCGCCGATGATGTCTTTGCGCAGACCCGAAGCGTTGAAATAGACGTCGTCCACGGTGGTGTAGGGCGAGGGATAGGTCGTGCCAACGCCGGGGTAGGTGATGCCGACGCCGGTGTCGCCGTTGTTGGAGCCGACCTCGGCGATCTGTTCGGCCAGGGGCCAGTTGTTGCTGATGTTGTCGACAGTGTAGCCCAGGCGGTTGATCAGCGAGAGCGACAGGTCCTGGTAGTCGTTTTCGCGCCGGTCGGAGTAGTTCAGGAAGGCGGTGACCGAAGCGGGACCGACCGGCTGGACGATCTTGGCGTTGAGCTGCTGCTGTTTCTGGACGCCCTGGCCCTTCCACTTGTCGGAATGCTGATAGCCGTAGCTGATATAGGCGCGGCCGCCGGAGGGCAGCTCGCCGGTGTCCAGGCGAACGAAGCCGTGGAAGGTGCTCCAGGAACCACCGGTGAGGGCGGCGAAAACGCCGAATTTCTCGGACGGGTCGCGGGAGGAGAAGCGCAGGGCGCCGCCGAGGTTGGAGCTGGAGGCGACGTCCAGGGCTGCGGCGCCTTGGGCGAGCTGGGCGGTGGCGATGTTTTCGGAGGAGATGGCGCGGCTGATGTGGAGGCCGTTGTAATTGCCATAGGACATGTCGCCCAGCGGCACGTCGTCGAGGGTGAAGCCGAGCTGGTTCTGGTTGAAGCCGCGCACGGAAATGCGGGTGGACCACTCGTAGGCGCCGAAGGCGTCGGCGGACTGGAAGTTCACGCCGGGCAGCATCGCGACCGCCTTGAGCGGGCTGGAGCCGGGGGCGATCGCCTCGATGGTCTGGGCGGTGACGGCCTGGACCTGGCGAGTCTCGCCGCGCCCGACCACCACCAGCTCGCCAACCTCGCCGGCCGTATCGGTTGCCACGGCGACCTCGGCGGCGCAGGCCTGGGCGGCCCAGGCGAGACCGAGCGCGGCGACGCCGGCGCAAAGCATGGATTTCAACATATCGACCCCCTTGTCTCTGTCGCCATGGGGAGATGGCGACGTCTGAAGGGGAGGCGGTATCAAGCCTGCAAGACGGTACCGCTTAGGTTTCGAAACAATGCCGCGACAGTGCCGTGTCGAAGTTGCGACGGGGCGATGAAAGCTACGCTTGGCTCAGGGCGCCGGGACCAGGTCGATGACGTCGCGGGCGGCGGCGTCCACGGCGGCGTCGGAGAAGGCGAGGGGGAAGTAATCGCCGCCGGCCCAGAGCGGGAAGAGGTCACGGTAGTGGGGGCTGAAGGGATCGCCTGACTGGCCGGGGGTGTTGACCGCGACGCTGCTGTCCCAGTTCCCGACATCCACCACCACGCGGTAGGAGGCGCCGGAGATGGCGCTGAAGTCCGAGAGCCGCCAGGTGGCCGCGGCGGGGGTGGAGGCGGAGCCGCGCATCTGCAGCGGGCCCACGGTCATCTGAGCGGCCAGGGCC